>CAUUVZ010000001.1:0-93512 GCA_963548875.1 uncultured Treponema sp.
TCCCCCAATCCAATCAGAAATCATTGATATTTATAAGGAGTATTAAATGAGCCGTTTGCAAAAGCGACTGGCGGCGGTTGTGGTTTGATTTCGATCTTTGATGTAAAATAATTTTATTACGATGTCGTCAATGGCGAGCTTGTTGTGGTTTGATTTCGATCTTTGATGTAAAATAATGTGAGTTTCGTAAGACCATATTATGCAAAGATTTGGATTGGTTTGCACTGTAAAAAAAATAGAGAAAAGTTATCTTTTCCGGTAATTTTCTTTGTTTTTTTTTACTTGCAGCCGATTCTTTTTTCGGTTTTCCATGTCCGGCATCAGAACAATTGAAGTTGTTGCGGTGCTTTTTCTTTCTTTTGCGGGCTCTTACCTATAAATTTCAAAATTTAGCCGAACTGTCTGTCCGTAAATTTCAAGATGCTTACGGTTCCTTCTCTTGGAAGCCATTTTTTTATTCGGTTTTCGTGAACTTCACACGACTCTCTGCTTCCGCAAAATCTTTTGTAAACGCTGAACTGCATCATTTCAAAACCGTCTTCCAGCAGTCTTTTACGAAACTCGCCCGCTCGTTTGCGCTGGGGCTTTGTGTTTGTCGGTAAATCGAACATACAGAAAATCCACATTATTTTATAGGCGTTTATCCGGTCAAAACTCATGTCATACAAAATCCGGCAGTTTCAGCTTTTCAGATTCGTTTGAAAGAGCGTCTGCCAGCGAAGCGCTTGTCATTGAAAGGGCGACCATCATCGGTCTGGTCAGGTTGTCCATTTTTACGTCGCGTGTAAGGACTTTCAAAATCTTCTTTTTGAATTCCAGTCCAAGTTCTTTCTCGTCGGGATTTGTCGAGATGTATTCTATAACTTCATCATCGATAAAAGGTCTGTAAGGTTCCATCAGATCATCTGCAAGGCAATATGCGTTATACTTGTTGTGATGGTGAATTCCGAGTGCGGGAAGAAGACCCGAACCGGTCAGTGCCCGTGCAGTTGCGGCTCTCAAAATTGCATATCCGTAATTTAAATAATTGTTCGGAAAATCTCCGAAACGATTGCGACACCATTTTTTTCCGAAAAGATTGTCCCAATAAAATTTTGCCGCCTGACTTTCCATGTTCGTCGAATCGCCGCTTTTTACACGTTTTGAAAAGTCGGCAAGTCTTGCAAAATCCAGATCATATTTTTTAAGAAGAAGTCCCTGATTTTTTATCTTGTATTCCACGACCTGCTTCCAGCATTTCTTTTTGACGGGAAGTTTTGCGTTTATCTGGGCGGAAAAAAGTTGAGACTGGATTTCATTGCAGTCAAGCGGCATTGTCATTGAAAAGGGCATATGCTTTTCATTGCAAAAAATAAGCGCGCAATTATTTTCCGTAAGTTCGTTTATCAAAGGAATTGTCAGCGAGACGCGCTCATTTTCAACAATCATAAAACCTATGTCCTCGATGGGGACTAAGGTTTCTTCCTGAGTTTCTTTACTGAAAATGACAAGCTGCTTGTGCTTTACGCTTAAACAAACAGCATGCGAGAAAAACAGTGTTCGTTTAATCATATTTTAACTATCGGATTAAAAACCCGGTATGTTCAGTTTTTTTTCGGGCGACCGGTTCTAGCACTGACACTTTCCGGATACGGTCTTGTAATCTTCTTATGCAAGAATCCCCCGGCACTTTTTATCGGGGGATTCTTGCATAAGCAAAGTTTTATATTCCTATCCGGAAAGATTACGCCTTTAGCACACTCTTGCTTTTTGTATGATTTCTCCTGCAGGCGAAACTATAAAGTCCTTACCTTCTACAAGCCCATTAAAATTGGCTGTTACATAACGAAGGCATTCTATGCCTGCATTCAAATCCCTTTCTCCTTTCATATATTCCCAAGGTCTTGCACTTATAATGTGTACTAGTTTTATGTAAACTTCATTTCCTGAAGTCGCAAGCCCGGCAACCCTGTACATCCGCTTCCAAAGTTTTTCTTCGGGTAAGGAGAACACCTCTTCCTGAATGTCGTCTTGCAGAATTACTATTTTTCCGATTTTCAAGACCTTGTACAATTGAAGATTTATGCCTTTTTTCTCTTTAAAATCAGGATAAAGTTCCATCTTGTTTTGTCTGCTTTTTACAGCGTCAAGCAAATTGCAAATTTTGTGATCTGAAACATCCTTTCCTTTTGCGTCTTTTCCTCTGTAAATGGCAAGCAGATAATTTTCGTCGTTTACAACATAATAGTTCTGTTTGTAGTCTTTCGGATTTTTGTTAATCACATTATGGTGTTTTTTCAAAGTAATCGGCGAAGTCGGCTGCGCCTTTATTCTCACTCGTTTTACAAAAATATCTCTTCCTCCTTTCTTAAACGGAAGCAGAATTCCGTCAGTTTGGATCTCCTGCAGTGTCTGTATTCCGTTTGAAAGATTCTTTTCAAAAGTTTCTCTGATTCCCTTGTCGATGATTTTTTCCGCAACCTTTTCGTCCAGCGTTGAAACCGGAATCCTCTGCACAAATATCATCTCGGATTTTCCGCCCTTTTCGGGAACGGTTTTTATGCAGCCATAGAAGGTGTCCTTATGCAAAGAACCTCGTGCGGTCGCCCCCTGAATAAAGACGGTTTTTCCGTTTTTCAGGACGGGTTTTCCATCCCTGCCTCTAAGGATTTTCTTTGACTGTCTCAATGAGTTTTCATCCGAAAAATATTTCGGGATAATATATTGAACGGCGGTCAAAACGTCGGTGTCGAATGTCTCCCATGGTTTTGGGAATTTCAAGTGCTTTCCGTCGGAACTGTTTTTAATCGCCTCCGACAATAAATTAAATTTTCCCCGATTTATACATGCTATTGTCAAAGCATCTACCGTGTGGTGAGTGTGATTTGAGCGGTCTTTTATTTCATTTCGCTCCATCAAACCCCATTGCCTTTTAAATGTGTCGGTCATAGAGCCTTTTACAGGCTGAACATAGTCAAAAACTCCCTTCAAATACGAAAGGGAAAATTTTGTGATGATTCTGGTGTCGTTGAGTTGGCTGTGCTTAAAACCTGAAGTAACTTCTGTCGCTGAAAAACGCCTTAATTTTCCTTTGTAATAGTCAAGCTCGTACTCTGCCTTGTGCTTTTTTACGATTCTTGAATCTTTTGCGGCAGGGTCTTCGTATGAGCCTCCGCGTTTTGTGTTGAGTTCAATTATCCTCAAGCAGTTGTCGATTTTGTCTTCATAAAATTTTTGGAACCGCTTGTTTATCTCTTCAAAATTCGGAAGTTCCGAAGGAAGTTTTTGCTTTTTTATATTCCGGTTGAATTCGCTGTCGCAAAGTGTAAGGTTTTCAAGGGAATCGTCATAAGACAGGCTTCTTGGAATCGTATGCTCAAAGTCGAATTTAGGAAGCGGACCGAACAAATCTGTAAAACTTATATGCTTTCCCGTGTAAGGGCATGTTTCATTTTGTTCTTTCCAGAGCCTGAATTTTTTGACATCCGATTCCGTCGGAACGACTTTAAATCCCGCTTCGTTGCAAAGCTCCTCTATTTTCTTTCTTGCGTCCGCATTATTTTTTTCGTTGGTTTTTGCAAGTTCTTCGATAGCCTTCCGCTGATTTTTGTCGTTTACCTCGTTTGCAAGTTCAACATTTATTTTTGTTGAGCTGTCTATTTTCCCTGTTTTTATAAGATAATTTACAAGTTTCCGGAGTTGATGCAACGCCCTCATCACTACGGGATTTTTTACGCTCGGAGAGCGAGGCGACGCAAGATATATTTTTCCGTCTTCTGCCGGAACCGGTATTTCAAAATTGTAATCCGTATCGCTCGGGTGATAAAGCTCTCCTTTTACGGCGAATCCTTTTTGATTCAGATAGTCCATAATCAAGTCGTCCGTGCGCAAAAGCTGATATTTGTAATCGTTCGGATTTCTTCCTACGGCGATTTTCAGATTGTCCTCAACTTTTTCGGAAACCTGTGAAATTATGTTTTTACGTTTTTCTTCGTCATATTCATTCCACTTTTTCTTTCCGAACAAATCCCATGCAGAGCTTTCCACGAGTGATTTGTCCCATTCTTCAAACCTGAAATCATTATCCTTATCTTTAAATGCGGATTCGATACAGCGGTTTGCAAGAACGATTATATTGTTTTTGTCTTTGAGCGTTCCGATGATATTTTTTACCGAATCTTCAATTTCCTTTTCGTTCTGCAAAAATATATCCCGCCCGATCATAAACGGTATGTTTGCAAGAAAAACTGCGGTAGAATAGATATAGCCTTTCCGTAAAAAAGGAGCTATTTTGCGGATTGCCTTGAGACTCAAATTTGCGTAGCCCTGCTGGATTCGGATTGCGCAGAATTTTTTTGCCGCTTCATCGCTCAGAAAAAGTTTTTCTTTTGCAAATTCCAGCAGTTTTTCTTCATCGTCGAAATCAAAAAGAACGTGCCAGATGTCGCACATATCGTATTGTCCGATTTTTTTATCTTTCCAGCTTTCAGCTGAAGTTTCATCGCCGAAAATATTTTTTAATCCTGCAGAAACGGGGCAGCCTGAAACGTTAGTGTCCTTTCTGTAGTTGAATTTCCAGAAATCGTTCTTGCCTTTTAATTTTTTCTCGATATCCGCAAACTGAAATGAAGGTTTTGAAATCCTGAAAAACAGGGGCTTTATAAGTTCTTTTTCTTCTTCCGTAAGAAATTCAAAACCGCAGCTTTCATCTTCGCCGGAGTTTTTTGCAATTTTTATGGAATTTATGAACGAAAGCATCCTGAATTCTTCAAATTCAAAATGAGAGATTGGAGCGCGGGGCTTGTTTCGTTCAAATGTACATTTTCCCACAAGAAATTTCTGGGACTTTAGCTTTCTCTGAAAGAAAATCGCCCTGTATAAATCGTCTTTTAATTCCTGCGAAATTTCCTGAACTTCACAGATTTTATTGAATTCTTTTTCGTAGTGTTCTTTTCTTGATGTGTATTTTCCGCGTACTTTTTCGCCTGATTGTTTTAATTCATAAAAATACTGACCGAGAGTTCTTCCGTCCATAAGGGAAGAAAGTTCGTCTATGCTTTTTGAGACTTTTCCATCCGATGCTTTTGTGGATTCCTTTCTGTTGCTCAAAAATCCCCGCCGTTGTGCAAGATGGTACAAGGCGCGCCCGATTTCATACGGCTCGGCTTTTTGTTCCGCACATTTTTTCCGCAGGAAATAAGGCTCCCAGTTTTTCAGCTCGTCCGTCCGGTACCAGTGTAAAAAATCCTGCGAAGCAGGATAGACTTTCTGCCTCCGCCATTTTTCGAGTTCTTCCATAGTAAGCGGACACATTTCGTTTTTGATAAGGACTTTTAATGTTTCATATTTTCTAAGTTTTCTTCTGAATTTTAATCTCCGGGCAAGTCGGAAACTTGTCCGCTCCGCAGCTTTGGAACTTTCGTTTCCCTTTTCTTTTTTTACGCCTTCGGGGAAAATATACACGCCGCAGTCTTCTATTTTGTTTGCTGTTTCGTCGACAATTCCCCATCCGATAGAATTTGTTCCTATATCAAGTCCGAGATTTTTCATAAAATCCTCATTTTTAAAAATTTGTGCTTGCAAAAAATCGCAGGCAATGTTATGCTGAACGCAGAAATCAAATCACAATAAGGCTAAATGCCGAAGTCATTTGACTACAGTCCCGCATCTTGCGGGACTTTTTCATTATATCACAAGATTTTAATTTTTTTTTAGATATTTTTAAAAGAATTCGCACTGATTTGTAAAACACTGTAATTATGAGATTGTACAACTTACACTTTTTAAATCCGTCTGCTTGTGCATTTCTATTGGTACCTGACCGTAATCTCGCACTCAGCACGTATTTTTCATATAAAACGATATTTAAGATTTCTATGTCACGGAAATAGATTTTCGTTCAAAACGGTCGACAAACCGTAAACATCCATGCGCTAGCGGAAGATTACGCAACGGAAGTCTACGATAAAATCGAACTGTCCGCCCCAAACCCGAAATTTGTAAAAAAACAAACTCAGTATTTTCAGTTCCGGCGGACAGTGCGATCGTGCGGCAAAAATTCTTTAGGATTACTTCCGATTGATTGTAAGCGTAATTAAGCTGTAAGCCCGCTATCTATGTTCTCTTGCAAGGCGGCTTATTTCACCTGCCATATCGGACAATGAAACTTGTTTTTGTACTCCGCCAAGTTCAAAGCCAACTCGAGGCATTCCGTATACGATGGCGGATTTTTCATCCTGTCCGAGTGTATAGGCACCCTGCTTTCGCATTTCGGCAAGCTCCGCAGCTCCATCGCGTCCCATTCCTGTCATTATTACACCGAGAGCGTTGTTTGCGTATATTTTTGCGACGGACTCAAAAAGAACGTCCGCGGACGGGCGGTGTCCATTTCTTTGAGGAGTCTGAACAGTTCTGATTACGTTCTTTCCGGGACGTTCTTCCACGATGATGTGATAATTTCCCGGTGCAATATATATATGTCCTGACTCTATCGGCATATTATCTGCCGCTTCAACTACAGTAAGAGGACATATCCTATTTAAACTTGCCGCAAATTCGGTTGTAAAACCCGCCGGCATATGTTGAACCACAAGTATAGGCTGCTTTAATTCAGGGTCGATTGCCGCAAAAACTTCTCTAAGCGCATTCGGTCCGCCGGTAGATATTCCTATCGCTATAATTTTTATCGTTCCGCCGCTTCTAAGAGGAGTGATAACTACGGGTTCTTTGTTCTCTCTTGAAGTCAAAAACACAGGGCGGTATTGCTCTTTATGTTCCTCGGTTTCAGCAGAAAGTCCTTTTCGCTTTGCAACAAAACTTTCCGCAGCTTCCAGTTTTGCGAGTTTTAAGAAATCTTCGGCAAACGGAATCTTCTTACCGTGTTTTCTTGCATACGAACCGCCGTAAGAAACGATTTTCTCGATAAGAACTTCTTTTACTTTTTCAATATCAATAGAAATGGAACCGCCCGGCTTTGTTATAAAATCGCTTGCTCCAAGCTCAAGACATTCCATCGTAACGGCAGCACCTTTTGTTGCGACGCTTGAAAGAATTATAACGGGAATATCCCAGCCGTTTTCTTTGCGGGCTTTAAGAAATTCGACACCGTTCATAACCGGCATTTCAATGTCCAGTATGATTACATCCGGTCTATAACTCGGAACCAAATCCAACAGCATTTTGCCGTTCATGGATTTTCCTACAACCTTAATAAGCGGTGATTCACCGATTATTCGGGAAATGAGATTGCGCATAAGCGCAGAATCATCACAAATTGCTACCGATATCGTGTCGGAATTATTTTCATTTTGTTCCATAGTGCCTTCTTCAGTTTTCGTTCTTTTGATAAATACAAGCCCAATCCGTTTTTAGAAACTCAAATTTGGTATTCATTCCGAAAAGAGATTCGGAGTGTCCTATAAACAAATAAGAATGTTTAGCCATTGAATCCCAAAATCTTTTCAAAACCGTAAGCTGTGCCTGTTCGTCAAAATAAATCATAACATTACGGCAGAATATTACATCGAGATTTCTCATTCCCGAATCATGCTGAAGATTGTGATAGTCGAATTTTACGGAATCCATAATTTCTTTGTTTATCTGATAACCTTTATCCGATTTCGTAAAAAAGCGTGAAAGATAATCGGGAGGGACGCCTTCTACACGGTTTTCGCCGTAAAACCCTTGCTGTCCCACCATAAGTGATTTTAAAGAAATATCAGATGCCGTAACATGACAGGTAAATCCCGGCGGAAGAACTTTTTTTGCAATCATTGCGATTGTATAAGGCTCCTCCCCTGTCGAACAACCGGCACTCCATATATTTATCGTGCGCGAACCCGTTTGTTTTTTCTCTTCAAGCAGATGCGGAAAGACATAATTTATAAGAGCATCAAAATGCGGTTGATTTCTAAAAAATCGCGTCAGGTTCGTTGTTACCGAATCCAACATTTTTTTAAGCTCTTCCCTGTCAGATGTGATAAGCCGGTAATATCCGTCTACGGAAGTCAAACCTTTTTCACGCAGCTGCTCTTTTATGCGACTATCGAGAATCGGTCTGTTCGTAGGAGAAAATGTTATACCGCTTTCGTCATAAATTATTTTGCGAAACCGCTCATAATCTGCATCGTTTAGTATATCTGGCATGAAGACCATTATAACCTTTGAAGCTGTAAAAGTAAATTGATTTTTATCGTTTGCAATCGTTTATTTTATAATAAAGCCGCAACAAAAGTCTCCTTATGCCTAAAAACATAAAACTTAATGAGAAAAAAAATACGGCAATTAAAGCGGCGTAAAATAATTCTTACGTTATTAAAGTAAAATACATGCTCAAAGAATATTGCAAATACCGATTTTAAATGTTCTAAAAAAAATCAACGGTTCCGTAAAGTATAAACTGCAAAAACAGCCGAATTGCAGTGTTTCGCACGGACGGAGCGATTTTATCGGTAAGGATTAAATCTTCCGCAAAATTACTCTGCGAACAAATCTTTACATTTATAGCTGTAAAAATTTGCGGGTTAAATAAAAAAGGGCTTCTTACAAAAAACACGAAGTCCTTTTTTATTGTCCAAGCGGAAATTCTTATTTAAAGTCTTTCGGACGGCGTTCCGTACGCTTGCATTTTGAACATTCGGCAACATTTTTTATTCTGCCTTCGTCATACATAGTCTTCATGACAATCTCACCGCCGCAATCGGGGCATATAAACTTCTGTGTAGCAACAGCAGTACGAGAGTTTTTACTGGCTCCAGCCATGACGTTCCTCCATAATATTTATTGGGGCGAATAATAATGATTGAATGAAGCTTAGTCAATACGGATTTTTTCTAATTTTATGTATTGACTAAAAATATAGCAACCGATAGTATAATTGCACCAAACTTTACAGGGGGTTCCCTTTGGCAGTCAAAAAAACATCTGCAGAAAAGCGTCACGCGCAGAGTGAGGTTAGAAGACTTCACAACAAGGCTATAAAAAGCACTTGCAGAACATATGCGAAACAGTTTGTAGAAGCGGTGCATTCGAAAGATAAAGCACTTGCAGAAGCAAAACTCAGAACGCTTGTAAGCGAGCTTGACAGTGCACGCAGCAAGGGCGTTCTTAAAAGAAATGCTGTTTCACGTAAAAAATCAAGAATGATGAAACTTTTTAATGTTTCATTTGCTGCGGCGGAATAGTCCGATTTGCCCGATGAAAGAGATCCGGTTGAATGAGTTCGGCCGGATTTTCTTTCTGGAAACAAAAATTTAAAACATTTCCGGGGAGTTTGATATGCCGTCAAAAAAAGTTACAAAGTATGATTTAGTTGAAGCCGTATACCGTAATGTTTCCTGCGACAAACGCATTGTTCAGGATGTTGTGGAAAATCTTATCCAAGAAATAAAAAAAGTTCTTGTCGACGGTGCTACAATAGAGCTTCGAGGATTCGGAACATTTGAGACGCGTCTGCGAAAAGGCAGAACTTCAGCTCGCAATCCGAAAACAGGCGAACATCTTTCCGTCGCACCTCATTATGTTGCAGCATTCCGCTCGGGACAAGAATTAAAAAAAGCTTTGTGGGAATTAAAGCCTCAAGACGACCGATGAAATTCGGTTTAGAAAAATATAAAAATATTTTACTTCTTTTTTCCGCGAGCTTACTTTTCGGTGCCGACAATTTTATAACGGCATGGTTTGTTTTCGTTCCGGTATTTTTTTTGATTGAAACCGTCCCCTTAAAGCGTATTTGGCTTTACGGCGGACTTTACGGTATTCTTTCTTATCTTTTTTACGCACCTTGGCTAATTCGGTTCAGTATATATGCCGCCTTAGGCGTATATATTTTATACTTTACATTGTGCGCCCTGCTTTTTATGTGCATGAAATGCGCAAAAATTCTTTTTCCTAAAGCGGCATGGTTTTTATGGTTCGTTATCGTATTCGTTTACGAATATCTGAAAACAAAGGGATTTGCCGGTTTCAATTACGGTGTAAACGGTTATACGCAGTATAAAAATATTTATCTCATACAAATTGCCGATATTTTGGGAGTATGGGGAGTAAGCTTACCGCTCAACTTTTCTTCCGCAGTTATCTATAAAATTCTGCATGATAAAATAAACGGAAAACCTCTCAAAAACGATTTTGCACCGCTTATGATTCTCGTTGCCTTAGTTGCGGCAGAATATATTTACGGATTCTACAGAGTGCATTATACGGACAAAATCGAAAAAACTTGCTCAAAAATAAAAATTGCAGCGATTCAAAATAATTCCGATCCTTGGAAAAACGGACTTTCTTCATATTATATCGAGTCCGAATGCTTGATGCACCTGACGGATTTTGCACTGGCTAAGCATCCCGATACGTCTCTTGTCGTATGGCCGGAAACAGCCGTAGTCCCTTCCGTTATGAAGAATTTTTACGTCCGTAACGACACACCTCGTTTTAAATTTATAAAAAATATTCTTGAATATACGGATAAGAAAAATTGCGCCTTTTTAATCGGAAACTTTCATGTTGAAGCAAACGGTGAAAAATCAAAAGACTATAATGCCGCGCTTTTATTCATCCCCAAAGAAAATATTCTTCCGCCGGAGCCGCAAATCTATAAAAAACGGCATTTGGTCCCGTTTACCGAATATTTTCCGTATGAAAAACTTTTTCCGCACATTTATAAATTGCTGCTTGACGGTGATACGCATTTATGGGACAAGGGAACGGAAGCGGTCGTATTCGATGTTAATGGATTCTCGTTCGGTACGCCGATATGTTTTGAAGATACTTTCGGCGCGGACTGTACCGATTTTATACGCAACGGCGCAAAAGCGTTTATAAATCTTTCCAATGATGCTTGGTCAAAAAGCCGCCGATGTCAAATTCAGCATTTGAAAACGGCGGTTTTCAGAAGCGTAGAAAATCATGTTCCGTCGGTTAGAAGCACCGCAAGCGGCGAAACCTGTGCTATAGATTCAAGCGGACGCATCATAAACAAATGCGCTTCTTTTACGGAAAATTATATAATTGCGGAGGTTCCGATTTTAAACGAGCGGCACAAAATCACCTTGTATTCAAAATTAAAAAAGGCTCTTGACTAGCATATATAAAATATTTGCTTAATTAATTTAATAGCCCAAATTTCGACTTATTTTTGAATAGATTTACAAAAAAGGCGTAACCCATTAAAATTTTGTTACCACACCAAAAAAAAGGATTACGCCGTGACTGAAATCAGCCTAATTGAAGTTTACAGAATTGTTGATTCTTTTTTCAAGTACTTTGAGGGTAATTTTTTAGTAGAACATTTTGCAAGAAATTATTATGGAAAGCGTGGATTCAAGAGATATCTTTCAATGAAAGATATAATGTCATTGAATATCTACAGATTTTTCATGCAGTTCTCAAACTTAAAGGCATTTCACCGATTCGCAAACGAATATTTGAAGGAACGATATCCCAATTTTCCGAACTATGAGAACTTTTTGAAAGCGACAAACAAATCCTTTCCCATGATGATGCTGTTCGTAAATTCCGTTCTTGCAAAAAACAGGGAAAAATGTGCAGGAGAAACAATTCATTTCATCGATTCGACACCTGTCGAAGTCTGAAAGAACAATAAAATTTCACGGCATAAAGTTGCAAAGGACTGTGCGTCTCGTGGAAAGTCAACAAAGGGATGGTTTTTCGGCTTTAAGCTGCACGGAGTTTGCACCGCAGACATGATTGTCGAGTCTCTTACTTTTACCACAGGTTCCGTTCATGACAGTAAAATGGCTCAAAAACTTACGAAAGACATAATCGGAAAGGCTTTTGCGGATGCAGGGTATCAGCTCAAGTCCGAAGTTCTTTCAGAAATGGCCGAAGATGGTGTTTTTATGCATAATGCAACCAGAAAGAATATGAACAGACTTATTTCAAAAGAGCAATTGGACTGCCTCAAGCAGAGGAACATTATAGAAACTGTCCGGAGTGTAATGAAAGGTCGTTTCGAGCTTGTCTATACTAAAGCAAGAAGTCTAAAGGGCATGTTCAGGCATTTCTTTTACAGCATTGCAGCTTTTTTGATTTCTCAATCAGCTTGCAGACAAAAACTCTTCATTCCTGATTAAAACTCGAATTTTGGGGCATCAGACATTTCTTGCATGAATATTTGTTTTTTCATATATTATTACATATTTATGCAAGAAATGCCGACGGAGGTTTAATTTGAAAGAGCGTTTGTCCAGACTAAAGGCAATTCGTAAATTGATTAAAAATAATGATATAAAAAGTCAGGAAGCGTTGCTTTCGTATCTGATTTCGGAAGGATTTGATGTTACTCAGGCGACCCTTTCCAGAGATTTGAAACTTTTGAAAGTCGGCAAAATTTCCGACGGAAACAGAGGTTACGTGTATACGCTTCCAAGCGATGAAGAACGCATGGAAACGGAACAGGTTTATGTACATGACTTTTTACGGGGCTATGTAAGCATCGACTGGAACGGAAATACGGTTGTGATTAAAACTTTTCCCGGACACGCGAATACAGTCTGCAATGCTCTCGATAATATGAATATGGATGAAATTTTGGGAACCGTTGCGGGAGATAACTGTATGTTCGCCTGCCTTAGACAGGGTGTTTCCGGAGAACATTTTTTTCGAGAGCTGAAAAAACGTATCCCCGATATTGAAGATTGATGTTTTGTAAAAGCGATGTATCTGCAAAGCTGTGGAAAATTTCGGCTCTTGGAAAATTATTTTTATCGGAATGAAATAAATTTTTTATGCGAATATTGATTTGACTCTATGACGATGTTTTATCTGACGTTTTACGTTTGATTTGATATATTGGATTTTTTATATAATAGATGATAGAATATCACGTATTTTTATGATTGATGTTACACGTTTAAATGGCAAAAAATATTGGGTTAATCCTCATATGATTGAAAGTATGGAATCCAATCCTGACCTTACATTGAATATGCTTTCCGGCAGACAGTTAATAATTAAAGAAAAACCTGCCGAAATTATAGATAAGATTGTTGAATACCGCAAAAAAATCGGTATAAATACACAAGAGGGATAATAAATGGATATAGCAACAATAATAGGTCTTATAGGCGGTGCAGCGTGTATTGTCATGTCGGTACTTACATCCGGCGGTACGCTAGGCGGAATCATAGATATTCCTTCCGTATTTATGACTATCGGCGGTTCGTACGCTGCGATTTTCGTAGCAGCTCCTTTGTCAAAAACCATCGGTATATTCAAAGTTATAGGCAGAACATTCAAAATCCCCGATTTCGGAGAGAAAACTATTGTAGGTAAGATGATGGATTTGTCCAACAAGGCGCGGCGCGAAGGTATCCTTGCGTTGGAAGACGGTCTTGAAGATTTGGATGATCCGTTTATGAGAAGCGGATTGCGTCTTGTTGTAGACGGTACGGACGGAAACATAATCCGCGCGATAATGGAAAATGAGCTGAATCAGTGCGAAGCTCGGCACATGGAATGGATAAACGTAATCAACCAGTGGGCAGGATTTGCGCCCGGTTTTGGAATGATGGGAACCGTTCTCGGACTTATCGGTATGTTGAATAACCTTGAAGATAAATCCTCTCTTGGTCCTAATATGGCTGTTGCTCTTATTACCACTTTGTACGGTTCCATGATGGCGAACTGGATTATTGCGCCTTTCGGGCAAAAACTTCTTACTCAGAATGCTTCCGAAATGCGCGTAAAAGAAATGATTGTTGAAGGTGTACTTGCAATTCAGGCCGGTGAAAACCCGCGAATTATGGGACAAAAACTTCTTACATATCTTGATCCTGTTGCCCGCAAAGCTATAGAACAGGATGTTTTAAAAGACTAGGCAAAAGGATTTTCGATATATGGCAAAAAAAGAAAAGAAGGAACCGCAAAAACCTTCAACAGCGTGGCAAGGTACTTACGGCGACATGATCACTCTCATGCTCTGCTTCTTCGTTATGCTTTATAATCCGTCTGAAATCGACATTACTCAGCTTGCAACTATAACGCAGTCTTTGCAGATGAATGAGACTGAAACCGTATCCGGCGGTATGTCGCTTGCAGCAGGACGACTTGCAGATTTGGGAAATTCGATTAATGCGCTTCCTGCAGTAGAGAAAGGACGCTCTTTAGGTACTGCTAAAAAAAAGGCAGTGAGTCTTTTTGCACCGGATACAAAATCAAACAAAATAACGGTAACAAGCGATGAACGCGGGCTTGTTATTACGCTTGCCGCTGATAATTTCTTTTCGGAAGGGAGCGCGGATTTAAATATAGATGAAACCCGCGATACTCTTTTACGGCTTTCCGACTTTTTTAAATCCCCTGAATTAAAGGGAAGAAGATTTAGAATAGAAGGACATACCGATAATACGCCGGTAAAAGACGGTTCGGCTTTTTTAAGTAATTGGGAGCTTTCGACGGCGCGAGCTACAAATGTCCTGCATTACCTTGCCGACTACGGCGTAAATGAAAATGCTTTTCATGTTGCAGGTTATGCGGATACGCGCCCCAAGATGTCTAATGATACGGCTGAAGGCAGAGCGTATAACCGGCGCGTGGATATAATTATCCTGGATGACGGGCACTTTTAGTTGCATAATAAAATATATTTATTTAATATAAGAAGATACGATTAAATTTCGGTATAAAAAAGCCGATAATGTTTTAGAAAGCATTAATAACCGTTTCTTAAATTTTTATAATTGTTTTTCCTGGAGGGAAAAATGGCAGATGATGGACTTGACGAACTTGAAAGCGGAGCTGCGGTTTCTCCTGCAGCTAAAAAAAGCGGTATAGGCGGAATTTTTCCCGCTTTATTAAAATGGACTGCTATTGCTATAGGTGCAATCATTCTTATTGTTGTTATCGTCGTAGTTACCATGAAGATTGTGGGTGGAAACAATCCGAATCCGCCGCAGCTTCCTATAAGCGATGAATATACGGTTCAGCGTGAAATTCTTGACTGGTATACTTCATTGGGTGCAATCCGCACTAAGACAAGTGATGAGATTCCGGCGAGTGTCATCGTTGATGTTGCGCTCGGATATAAGAAAGACGATAAAGCTACTTCTACCGAAATTACGCAAAGAACTATTGAACTCAAAGACTTTTTACGCCGATATTTTACAGAGAAGACAATTCTTGAATTGAAGCCGCAGAACGAACAAAAACTTAAAATCGAACTGCGGAATTCAATAAATGATGAGATTCTTAGCAATTCAAAGATAAAGGACATTTCGTTCTTGCAGCTTGATGTTATAGAACAATGATTGTTTTCTTAAAAAGGTGAGGAATAATGACCGAAGTTCTGTCGCAGGATGAAATAGATCAACTTCTTACAGCTATAAGCACAGGGGATTCTGAAACCGACGATTTTAAGCCGGTAAGCGACACCCGTAAGATAAAGATTTATGATTTTAAGCGCCCCGATAAATTCTCTAAAGAGCAGCTGCGTACTGTTTCCAATATGCATGAAACTTTTGCGCGTCTTACCACAACAAGTCTTTCCGCTCAATTACGGAGCCTTGTTCATGTTCATGTGGCTTCGGTTGATCAGCTTACCTACGAGGAATTTATACGCTCTATTCCTACTCCTACAACTCTTGCCGTAGTCAATATGGATCCGCTTAAAGGAAATGCGATACTTGAAATCGATCCGACAATCACATTTTGTATGATTGACCGTCTGTTCGGCGGACGCGGTGTTACTTCATCCAACAAGAACCGCGACCTTACCGATATAGAACAGTCCGTAATGGAAGGGATTATCGTCCGCATTCTTGCGAATATGCGCGAAGCGTGGACTCAGGTAATCGATTTACGTCCGCGTTTAGGACAGATTGAAACGAATCCCCAATTTGCTCAAATTGTTCCGCCAACGGAAATGGTTGTTCTTATCACTTTGGAAACAAAAGTCGGGGATGAGGAAGGCATGATGAATTTCTGCATTCCGTATCTTACGATTGAACCGATTATATCGAAACTTTCTTCCCAGTTTTGGTTTTCTTCCGTTCGTAGAAGTTCTACAACTCAGTATCTTGGTACTTTGACGGAAAAACTTTCTTCCGTCGATATGGAAACGGTTGCGGAAATAGGTTCAATCAATCTCCCTGTGAGGGAAGTTCTTGCCTTGCGTATCGGAGATATTATTCGTTTATCAAATACAAAAGTTGGAGATCCGCTTACGCTTAGCGTAGGTAATAAAAAGAAATTCTATTGCCAGCCGGGTGTCGTGGGTAAAAAGATGGCAGTACAAGTTACAGGCAAAATCGAAGACATTCACGCGGATGAATTTGAAGAACTTAGCGTAGAAGGAGATGATTCATTATGAGTGATGGTGCTATTTCGCAGGATGAAATTGACGCTCTGCTTTCAGGTGTTTCCGTAGACGGATTAAACCCGTCCGGTCATGTTTCTGGCGGACCTGCCGTCCGCATGGATATTGCGGCACTTCAGAAATTCGCCGATTCTCTTAAAGAGCCTTTAGTTGAAAAACTTAACGGAATGACCGGAGTTGAATTTACCGGAGATACTCCGATTGTTGAAACTTTGGATAGAGATAAGCTGTTGGGAAAATTGCCGGAAGTCGTTGTTGCCGTTTCTTGCGATTATTCTGCAGGTCTTGCAGGTGATCATCTTTATATTCTTGCGCCAGAGTTTGCACAGAAGTTAGTCAATTTAATTTCTAAAGAAGAAAATGCCGATTTTGACGATATGGCACTTTCCTGCATCGGCGATGTCGTTTCCATTCATACAAATAATGAAATTATGGAACTCGACAAAAAAGGCGGATTTACGGGGCTTGCCTGTAACCCGCCGGAAGCGGTCAACAATCCTAAGGCGATGATTCGCATTCCTCAAAACCAATTTGCGCTTTTCAGTTATCCTCTAACGCTTGACGGACAAGGTTATACTCTTTGGGAGGCGATAGGCGGTCAAGCTGCCGAAAAAATAAGTGCCGCTTACGGCGGAAATGCAGGCGGAGCCGAATCCGGTGCTTCAGGGAATGCTCAGGCACAGGCGGCATCCGTACAAGGAATGAATGCCGCTCAGCCGATGGGAGCTATGCCAAATATGGGAATGCCGCAGCAGATGATGGGTGGAATGCCTAATATGGCAATGCAGCCGCAAATGATGGGAATGATGCCCAATATGGGAATGCCGCAGCAGATGATGGGCGCGGGAAATATTCCTAATGTGCAGAATTTGCAGTTCCCGTCGTTGCAGGGCGCGAATATGGGAAGCGAACAGGGAAACATCTCTTTGATTATGGATGTTTTCATGGAAGTTACCGTAGAGCTTGGACGTACTAAAAAGACAATCAAAGACATATTGAGCATGGGCGAAGGAACGATTATCGAACTTGATAAGCTTGCCGGCGAACCGGTCGATATTCTTGTAAATCATAAGCCGATTGCAAAAGGCGAGGTTGTCGTTATCGATGAAAACTTCGGTGTCCGCGTAACGGAAATTTTATCTCCGTTGGAAAGGGTGTCCGAATTGCATTAAAATTCGATTTTTTAGGGTGGGGAAAATTGAATATCTCAAAAATATCTTATGCGCTTCTTTGCGTATTGTTTCTGCACTTTGCTGCATACTCTCAAGAAAACGGAGTCGTTTCGGATATTTCCGAGAACACTCCCGTTACTTCTGTCGTACAAAATTCTTTGGATGAATCTTCGATTTCTTTGACGTCCCAAAATGATGCGCTCCAACAAACATCGTCCGTATCTACATTCAAGCTTTTCGCACGTATGATTTTGGTGCTTGCAGCCGTTGTTGCCTGTATTTACGCCGTTTTATGGCTTTTTAAGCGGAGTATGCGCACGCAGGAAAGCGACGATCCGTTTTTACGCCTCGTTTCTTCCGTTCCGCTTGGAACCGGCAAGTCGGCGCAAATAATAACGCTTGTCGACCGCGCGTATATCGTCGGCGTTTCCGAATCTTCCGTGAACTTAATTGCGGAAGTTACGGACAAAGAACTTATCGACGCGATGAATCTGTATTCTGATGAGCACAAAAACGTAAGAAAGCCGCGTTCGTTTGCGGATATTCTCGATATTTTTATGCCGGGCGGTCCGCGCGATAAAGGCGGAGTGTTCGGTTCCTCGCAAAACAAGCTTGCCGATATGCTTGAACGCCAGCGTGAGCGCATAAAAGGCGGTGAATGACATGAACTCTTTTTCAAAAACTGTTTACTGCATTCTGCTTTTTGCGCTCCTTGCCTCAAGTCAAACTTTTGCGCAGCAGCGTAATACTTTTCCGCAAGGTTCAACAGCCGGAACAACCGAACAAAATACCAATGTCCGTAATCCTCAGGTTCCGAACGTAAACATTCAGATAACTCAGCCGCAAACCGGGCGCGAAGTCGCATTTTCCGTCCGCCTGCTTGCCCTGCTTACCGTTCTTACTCTTGCGCCGAGCCTTTTAATTTTGCTCACCTGTTTTTTGCGTTTTTCTATTGTTTTAGACTTTATTAAACGTGCGCTTTCCCTTCAGCAGGTGCCGCCTACAGCGGTTTTAAACGGAATCGCATTTTTTATGACGCTCTTTGCAATGTGGCCGACGTTTACTAACATCTACAATAATTCTTTTAAACCGCTTTCCGACGGCGAAATCGGCATTGAAGAAGCGTACAGACAGGCGGAGTCCCCCGCACGTATTTTTATGTATTCGCAGATGGCTGGCGACACGTCATATATCGCTACATTTATGAATATGGCAAAGCTTGAAAAGCCTGATACACTTGCCGACGTGCCTACCCATATTTTAATTCCTGCGTATATTTTACACGAGTTGACCGTAGCGTTTAAAATCGGCGTTATTTTGTACATCCCGTTTATAATAATCGACATGGTTGTCGCGAGCATTCTTATGTCGATGGGTATGATGATGCTGCCGCCGGTGCAGATTTCCATGCCGTTTAAGCTCATGCTCTTTGTACTTGTTGACGGCTGGGGGCTTTTGACGCAGCAGCTCTTCAATTCGGTGCTGCGCTGAAACTTTATCGGAAATGGCTTAAAGGGGGACTTTTCCCCTCGCTCCGAAGCCGGCGGCTGAAACACCGTTTTATGCGGTTTTTTGCGTTAGCAAAATCTCGTGCGAACGGAACTTTAATCTGTCGTGCTTTGTTCTGTGTCGGTCGCCTATCTGCGGAGACACCCCGGAACGTCCCTTATTACACTTTTTTCGGCGGAAAAAATGTAAGCTGCGGGCGGGATAACGGGACTTGGTTTTACAGACTCAATTTGCCTGCCGTCCGCTTACGGCTTTGCATTGCGGCAAAATATTTTTTATTTTATGTGCTTTTTCAGATGTTGAAACATCTTTATAAAAGTTTGTTATTAGGGAGGAAAAATGTCAACGGGAGAACTTGTAAATCTTATACGCGGCGGAATTATGCAGGTTTTTATGATGATTTTGCCTGTGTTAAGTGCGGCTCTGATAATCGGCTTGGTCGTAGCGATTTTTCAAGCGACTACATCTATTCAAGAGCAGACGCTTACATTTTTGCCTAAACTGATTGTCATTCTTGCCGTCATTGCGCTTTTAAGCGGATGGATGTTTACGGAAATGCGCGAATATACGGTCGCTTTGTTTCGGATGATTCCGCGTATTGCACGGTAAACCTCGACGATGATTGACGGCATCCTTTTACGTGCGCCGATTTTTATTTTAACCGCTTCGCGCACATTGGGACTGATTTTTACACTGCCTCTTTTTTCCATGCGGACGGTTCCGCGCGCAGCAAAAATCGCGCTCTCGGGCTATATGGCGTACATTCTGATGGGGATAGCCGATTACGGTGCCTACGGAAATATTCTTGCTGCGGACGGCGCGTTCAGCTTGTATTTTGCGCTGTTGATTTTGGGAGAAGCGCTCATCGGTGTTTTAATCGGTTTTTGCGTGTCGATTATTTTTTCTGCGTTCAGTACGGCGGGACAATTTTTTGCGTTTCAGATGGGATTCAGCGCAAGCGAAGTTTATGACGCGCTCTCGCAAGTCGAAAATCCGCTTATGGGACAATTTTTTAATCTCATCGCAATGCTTATTTTTATGCAAAATCATTGGTTTCAAAAATTGTTCCTGCGCGGTTTAGCGTCAAGTCTTTCTTCTCTCAATGTTTTTGAACTTATTGCCGCGCGTGAAAAAATCGTAACGTTTTTGCTTTCTGGACTGTCAAACCTCTTTGCGGATGCTCTTGTAATTTCTCTTCCTATAATGGGAACTCTGCTTTTAATTACCGTCAGCACGGGACTTTTATCAAAAGCGGCTCCGCAGATGAACCTGCTTTCCGAAGGTTTCCCGATAATGATTCTGCTTTCGTTCGGAATTATCTTTGCGGTTTTTCCCTCACTTGTAGATTTTTTTATCCGCTCGTTCAATACCGGATTGAATTCGATTATCGCCGTTCTTGCTGCCACCGGAGGCTCTTAAAATGAGTTTTGACGATATCGACCTGCAATGGTTTGCCGCAGAAGACGAAGGGCGCACGGAGGAACCTTCAGAGTATAAGCTTCAAAAGGCGCGGGAAGAAGGCAGAGTCGCAAAAAGCGCGGAGCTTTCCGGTGCAATTGTACTTTTGTTTACAGTGCTTACGCTTATTCTGCTCGGTTCTTATATTTTTCGTACCTGCGCCGAGGTTATGCGTTTCTTTTTTATGCGGGTAACGCAAAGCGAAGTGAACAACCCCGCGTTTATGGAATTGTTTTTCCGGAAATTTGCGGTTATGGTTTTACCGATAACATTTGTCGGTATTGTTGCCGGTGTGATTGCAAACATAATTCAAAATCGCGGAATGATTTTCAGCTTAAAACCGATAGAGCCGCAGTTTTCAAAAATCGTTCCCAAATTCGGGCAATATTTTAAGAAGACGCTTTTTTCATTTCAGGGTGTTTTTAACATTGCAAAATCGATTGGAAAAGTCGCTGTTCTTGCCGTTATCGCATATATTTTGGTGCGGCGAAATATGCCTGTCATCCTTATGTCTATTCAAAACGGAAATGCGCTTGGAGCTGTTCTTGTTATTTCAAAAGCCGCCGCTTTTATGCTTGTCGCATCCGCTGTAGTTCTGCTTATAATTGCGATTCCGGATTATTTTGTGAATCGGCATGAATTTATGGAATCGATGAAGATGACTAAATTCGAAGTAAAGCAGGAATATAAAGAAATGGAAGGAGATCCTCAGGTAAAAAGCCGTTTGATGGCGGAAGCCCGCAGACTTTTACAGCAGAATATGCCTAAAGCGGTTCGCGAAGCCGATGTTGTAATTACGAACCCTACGCATTTTGCCGTGTCCATGAAATACGACAGAGCGGTTGACGATTCTCCGAAAGTTACGGCAAAAGGACAGGACGAAACGGCTTTACTTATGCGCCGCATTGCGGCGGAAAACAACGTCCCGATTGTCGAAAACAGACCTCTGGCGCGTTCTCTCTATGCAGAAACCGAAGTTGGTGATATAATTCCCGATAAGTATTTAGCTGTGCTTGCAAACATATATGCTGAGATTATGAAAATTAACTCAAAGAAAAAGTAAGTAGCTTGCTGGGTGGGGACTGATGGCAAACGAAAACAGATTTAATCTTTTAGATTTCATTCAAAAAAATATACCGGGCGTTGCGGCAGTAGTGGTCATTCTTATGCTTGTAATTCCGCTTCCGAAGATTTTTATCGATCTTTTTATGATTTTAAATCTTGCACTATCCGTTGTGATTCTGCTTGTTGTAATTTATACGCCGCGCGCATCGAATTTTTCATCGTTTCCGCGTATCATATTGTTTGCGACTCTTTTCGGATTGGGAATAAATATTTCCTCGACGCGTCTTATTTTAGCTTCAAAAGGCGTTAACGCCGCCGCATATTTGAGTACTCAAAGCGATATGGTTAAAGCATTTGCAAACATCGTTACTGGCGGAAACAATCTTGTGATAGGACTCGTAATTTTTATTATTCTTATTGTCGTCCAAGTCGTTGTTATTACAAAAGGTGCGGGGCGTGTTTCGGAAGTCGCTGCTCGCTTTACGTTGGATTCAATGCAGGTAAAACAACTCGACATAGACACTCAACTTTCAAACGGTTACATCACGGAAGAAGAAGCTCGTATTCAAAAGGAAGAATTGAGACGCGATATAGATTTTTATTCGAATATGGACGGTTCTTCAAAGTTTGTTTCGGGAAACGTAAAGGCGGGAATTTTCATTACGGTTGTAAACCTTGTAGGCGGATTTATCGTCGGAATGATTGTTAATAAAATGGACTTTCAATCCGCATTGTCGATTTATTCGAATCTTACGATAGGCGACGGATTGATGTCGCAGCTGCCGTCTTTAATGCTTTCTTTTGCAACCGGTATTCTCGTTACGGGAGACAAAGCGGACGAATCTTTGACCGATAAAATTAAGCGTGAATTCTCCGTTGACGGTACGATTTATGAAATTGTAGGCGTTGCGCTTGCTCTTATGGGAATTGCATTGCGGAATCATACGCAGTTTTTGCTTGTGCCGATCGGTGCGCTTTTTGTGTATATAGGTTACAGATTAAAAAAAGGTCAGGTTGCGAAAGCGGCAAAAAAACTTGCCGACGAAGCGGCTGCAAAAAGCGGCGCAAAATCTTCTTCTCCGGAAGCGGATTCTGTAGCTCCGTTGGATCCTCTGTCTCTTGAAATAGGGTTTGCATTGGTGCCGCTTGTAGATAAATCCAAAGGCGCGGAGTTATTGGAGCGTGTTACGCGTATCCGCCGCGAGTGCGCTCTTGATTTGGGATTGAGCGTTCCCAGAATCCGCATTATGGATAATATGAATCTCGATCCTAACGAGTACAGTTTTAAAATACGCGGAATAGAAGCCGGTCGCGCAAAAACGCGACTCGGATATTATATGTGCATGAATACGGGTACGGTTACACAGGAAATTAAAGGCGAGGAAACGCGCGATCCGGCGTTCGGAATGCCTGCAATCTGGCTGCCCGAAGACCGCAGGCAGGAAGCGGAGCAGGCAGGTTATACGGTTGTAGATCCGCCTACGATTATTGCGACTCATCTTACGGAAATTATCCGCAGCCATGCAGCCGAAATTCTCGGTCGTCAGGAAGTTGCGACTATCATGAATTCCGTAAAAGAGAATAATCCGATTGTTGTCGATGAAGTTCTAAACGGAGATCGCCATAAATTCTCTTACGGAGATATTGAAAAGATTCTTCAAGGTCTGCTCATGGAGCAGGTTTCCATCAGAAATATGGTTACGATTCTTGAAACGCTTGCAAATTACGGCTCGATAACATCGAATACTTGGGAACTTGTAGAAAAAGTTCGGGAAGCATTGGGCTTACAGATATGTATGCAGTATGCGGATAACGATAGAAAACTTCGCGTGGTGAATTTATCGCAAGGCTGGTCGCAAAAATTTCTAGATCATGCCCAATATCCGTCCGACGGTTCTCGTCCCTTTGCCGCATTCGATCCCGTTGACGGACGGAAATGGATTTCATCCGTCAGCGCGGATTTGCAAACCGTAAAAAATATGGGATATTTACCCATTATTATGTGTTCCAGCGTTATAAGGCAGCTTGTTAAATATTCTATTGAGCGCGAAATGCCGGGCGTGGTTGTCATTTCCGAAAAAGAAATACTTGCCGCCGGAAACGGTATTTCTCTTGAAGTTCTGGGTGAAATAAGTGAAGAGGACGGTAGGTAGATAAAATGCCCGATTACGATAGAGAGGAAAACGTAAAAAAGCTTAGAGCGCGCACTTATGAAGATGCTAAAAATCAGCTTTTTAAACTTTACAGATACGATTACTCGATTACCGATAAAAGACAGGTTTTGACGGGAGGAATTTTCGGATTCGGGCAAAAAGAAGAAGTTGAAGTGTCATACATCGTAAAAAATCGTATGGCAAGCGGACAGCCTCATTATCAGGTTGCTTCTCCCGCACCTGTCCCTGTAGTCCCTTCGGTTTCCGTCGTTTCAGAAAAAGTACAATTGCCCGCGGCTAAACCGGATGATTCTTTTATCAAAAACCGTGATGAATTGCTGAAGAAGAATACGGAAAATACGGCTATACAAATTCAGCAGGTTTTGAATCTGGAAAAAACCGTTGAAAAAATGCGGGATGAAATTGGAAGCAAATTAAAAGAGATAGCTGAAAATTCTTCAAAACTTCACCCTTCTATAGAGCGTATGGAATCTATGCTTGCAGACAACGAGTTTACGGTTCCATATATAAAAATGATTACCGATAAAATGAAGAAAAATTTTTCTATTGAGCAGTTAAATGATTTTGATTTTGTTCAAAGAAATGTCGTAGATTGGATCGGTGAAACCATTTCGATTGCTCCTGAAAAAGAGCATAGAAAGCCGCACGTGGTAATAATCGTCGGTCCTACGGGTGTGGGTAAAACTACTACGCTTGTAAAAATGGCGACGCAGCATTACATGGAACACCTAAAAGGCGGTGCTCAGTACAATTTTTGCTTTATAACTACCGACACTATGAGGGTCGGAGCTGTCGAGCAGCTTGACCGTTTCAGCAATATTTTTAATAAGAGTGTTATGAAAGCGGAAAATGCCGATGATGTAAAAAAGCTCTATGATGATTATCATGATAAAGTCGATGCGATTTTTATCGATACCAGCGGATACAGTCCTAACGATGCAATTCATATTGCAGGTATGAAAAATACTCTTAATATTCAAGGTTTGAATTCCGACGTGTATCTTGCATTGATGGCATCTACCAAAGCGAGAGATTTGAAAAAGATTATGCAGAATTATGAGCCTTTCGGTTATCAATCGGTCATAATCACAAAATGCGATGAAAGCGATCAGTACGGCAATGTTATAAGTGTTTTGAACGAGCAGCATAAAAGTATTTCTTATATGACGGACGGTCAAAATGTCGCGGCAAAAACGCTTATAAAAGCAAACGTCGTCGATTTTTTAATCCGGCTGGAGAATTTTAAAGTCGACAGAATACATATAGAAGATAAATTTGGAGAAACTGGAGAAAACTGATGGAAGAACAGGTTCAGGAACTTAAACAGATTATAGGCGACTCGTCCAGATTACAGATAAATGACGGCAAAAGCAATTTACGCGGGCATTCTACAAGAATTATTGCCATTACAAGCGGTAAAGGCGGCGTAGGAAAAACCAATATTGCCGTAAACATGGCTATTGCCTATGCCCAGCTCGGCAAAAAAGTAATTCTCATAGACGGTGATTTGGGAATGGCTAACGTCAATGTTTTGTTGAATGTGGTTCCTCAGTATAATCTCATGAACGTAATAAATAAAAAACGCACTATGAAAGAGATCATATTGGATACGGAATTCGGGATAAAGTTTATTGCCGGTGCGAACGGTTTTTCCAAAATCGCAAATCTTTCCGTAGTCGAGCTTGAATATTTTGCAAAGCAGTTCAGTGAGCTTGGAAATGCGGATATAATAATAATCGACACCGCTGCAGGAATTGCAAACAATGTTCTCCAGTTTGTTGCCGCCGCCGATGAAGTTTACGTTGTTACGACGCCCGAACCGACCGCAATCACCGATGCCTACGGAATTATAAAAATCATAACGACCGAAATCGTAGATCGGCAGCTTAATTTAAAGCTTTTGGTGAATCGCGTTCATTCCGCCGACGAGGGAAAACGCATTTCCGACCGTATAATAACTATCGTAGGGCAATTTTGCGGGTGTAAAGTGGATTATATCGGCTTTGTGTATGACGATCCCATTGTTCAATCTTCCGTTATACGGCAAAAACCGTTTATAGTCATAAATCCTACTTCCAAACCTTCCGTATGTTTGAAACATATTGTAGGAAGAATCGAAAAAACGGAGCTTGCGGGAAACGAAGGCGTTTCAAGTTTCTTAAAGAAATTCTTAGGTAAAAAGAAGTTTTAGTTTGTGCTGTATTTTTAGCGTGAATTAGTATATACTGTGAAAAATATTCTAAGGCGGGAGGCGGAAAATTAAAAATATTAAATTTATAATCGGATTTTCTATTGCAGGTTTTCTTCTCTCGTTTTTTTTCGGTATGTTTTCCGGTTCAAAGTTCGGTATAATTCTTTTTAAGGCATTGATTTTTTGCGTTGTTTTCGGAGCGATCGGCGCAGGAATAGATTTTTTATATACGAACTTTCTGGACGTTTCCGGTGCGGATACGATAACGGAAACTCCGGCAGCTTCCGACGGTGCAGTCGGACAGACCGTTGATATTACGATTCAAGATGAAGATTTGCCGGCAGCAGAGAATGCGCCGGGATTTTTCGTAGGCGCAAACCGCCAGATGCTCAATCCGGAAGACAGTGCGGATTCTCCCTCTCCGGCGGAGAATGCAGAGCATGGAATTGCGCGCACAGACGGATACGTTCCGGTGATGCAACCGGAAACTCCGTCTCCCGTTGCTCCTTCCGACTCGATATCCGCCGTTAAAGACTCTGCTTCCGCAGAAAAAACGCCTGACACGGCATCCGCAAAATCTTCTTCGAGCAACGATAATGCACCCGCACAAGACTTTGTTCCCATATCGCTTGCGGAAAACGTCCCCGATGTTGCCGAAACTTCCGAAAAATCTATAGCTTCGGATAAACATTCCCGCGAAGCCGCTAATGAGTCTCCCCATGCTGCGGAAACCGAGGAACTTGGAGTTCTTCCCGATTTGGAAGATATGGAAAACCTTGTGCCCGATATACCTATGGATAATTCTTCCGGCGGAAACGATGAATCCGGCGGAGACTATGCGCCCGTTGCTCAAAAAAGAAAGTCGTCGGCATCTGCAGGAGCAACCGATGCGGAAACTATGGCAAAAGCTATCAGTACGTTGCTTACAAAAGAAAAGAATTAAGGACTTTAAGGAATATACGATGGAGAATACGGCTGCTACACCAATAAACGAGGATATTAACGAAGACCAACTCTGGGCTGAGTTCCATAAAACGAAAGCCCCCGACCTCCGCGATAAATTTATACGTCAATATATGCCGCTTGTAAAATACGTGGCGGGAAAAATCTCGGTTGGAATGCCCAACTGTGTCGAATTCGATGATCTTGTAGGGTTCGGACAGTTCGGTCTTTTGGACGCTATAAGCAAGTATGACCCTTCAAAAAATGTAAAATTCAAAACTTATGCCGTAACACGCATACGCGGTGCCATTTTTGATGAATTGAGACAGATTGACTGGATTCCCCGTTCAATCAGACAAAAATCACGAGAAATAGAAGACGCTATCGTTTCTCTTGAAGCGAAACTCGGACGCACTGCAAGCGATGCGGAGATTGCCGAGTCTCTGAAAATTTCCGAAGAAGAGTATCATCATACCATTATGAAAGTTTCCGGAACCAGCGTTCTTTCTCTTAATGAAGTTTGGTATTCCGGAGAAGATAACGACAGTATGTCCATCGGTGATAGCATAGAATCTCCTTCAAGTTTGAATCCCGATGTAATCGCCGAACGCGAAGAGATTCGTAAAATCATCGTTCAAGCCATAAATGAACTGCCGGAAAAGGAAAAAATGGTAATAATTCTTTATTATCACGAAGATTTGACTTTTAGAGAGATCGGCGAAGTTCTCGAAGTCAGCGAATCGAGAATTTCTCAGCTGCATACGAAAGCCAATTTGCGTCTGCGTGCCAAGCTCACAAATCTTAGAAAAGGAATTATGTAAAAATGGTGCACCTTGATAAAATCCGTGAGGAAATGAAAAAGCGTTTTTCGATAGACCGTGAAATTCATGATGTTGAAGTAAATGCGGAATCTATTGACGATGCCCTTGAGGACGCAGCCGTTCAGTTGGAAGCAAGTCTCGATAATCTTGAATACGAGGTTATTGAAAAGGGAAGCCCGGGTTTTATGGGAATCGGGAAAAAGGCTTGGAAACTTCGTATATATCCTAATGCGGAAGCCGTCGCAAAGACTAAAAAATCTTTTGAAGAAGATTTCTCTTCTGATGATACGTCGGTAGAAACCGAGAAGATTATGGATAGAGACGGTTTGTTCTATGTGCGGCATTTCAGTTCTTCCATAAAATTAAAAGTTCTTTTGCCGGTAGGTAACGGTCGTCCGGTTGATTCCGACGATGTATACAGTCAGTTGAAACGCCCCGATACGGAAAGTATAGACGATAAAGCCGTAGATAAATTTATAAAGAACGGTACGGATGGAAAATATGAAATCGTAGGTGTTTATAAGCACGTTGCCGCAGGAGATGCGCTTGTCGTAATCGACGTTGCAAAGGATGAAATGTCTGCCATGATGACGGTCGATGCGCCTGCAATGAGCGGTTCGGAGGCTTCTTATGATCAGATTATGCGCATGATAAAAGCTCAAGGTGTTAGTGCAGGTATTCTTGAAGATAAGATAAATGAGTTTGTCGATAATCCGGTGTATTCAACTCCTTATCAAGTCGCGGCTGCAATTTTGCCTGAAGACGGGCATGATTCTTATCTTGAATATAATTTTGAAACCGATATAAATAAACTTAAAGCACGTGAATCTGCAAGCGGCAATGTCGATTTTAAAGAATTGAATCGGATTCAAAACGTGGTAAAAGGTCAGGCTCTTGCAAAACTTATTCCCGCTACCAGAGGTAAAGGCGGCAAAACTGTATTTGGACGTTATCTTGAGGCAAAAAACGGAAAAGATATTCCGGTTCAACTCGGTCAAAATGTCGAATTTGACAGGGACGGACTTACGGTTATAGCTTCAACGGACGGGCAAGTTCTTTTGGTAAACGGCAAAATCACTGTTGAGCCTGTTATGTATCTTGATGCCGTAAATATTAAGAGCGGAAATATTATATTCCTCGGTTCTTTGATAATTAAGGGCGGAGTTGATGACGGATTTGATGTAAAAGCATCCGGTGATATAGAAATCGGCGGAACAGTCGGCAAATGCAATATCGAATCTGACGGAAATATCATTATTCATCAAGGTGTATTCGGTAAAAATATAGGCTGCATAAAGGCGGGTCGCTCGCTGTGGGTTAAATTCGTTCAAGAAACCCGTATTGAAGTTGAAGAAAATGTTGTTGCTACGGACAGTCTTATGAATTGCGATGTTACCGCGATGAAAAATATTGTTCTTTACGGAAAAAAAGCTCATATTACCGGCGGTCGTTTATTTGCCACGGAAGAAATATGCGCTCGTACCGTCGGTTCTCCCGGCGGAGGAGCGACTACGGAACTTACGGTAGGCGTTGATCCGCGTGCAAAGAAAAAACTTGACGAACTGCAGGATGCGGAGGCGAGTCTTGCAAAAGAGCTTGAGAATATCGAGCTTGATATAGGAACGCTTGAAAATCAAAAGAAGATTCGCCGTTCTTTGCCGAAAGATAAAGAAGACAACCTCAAAAAACTCATAGAGCGCAGGGATAAGATAAATATTGATGCCGGAGAAATGAATAAGGAAATCGATTCATTGCAGCAGCATTTGCGTGAATTGAAAGCCGTCGGTAAGGTAAAAGTTGAAGGAACGGTTTATCCCGGTACGAAAATTTATGTCCGCGATGTGCTTGATGAAGTAAAGACGGAAGTTACCGGATGTACTTTCTTCTACGAAGACGCTTTTGCAAAACGGGCAAAGTACGAGCCTCCGTCGTTTGACGTTTCTAAAGGACCGGGAGATGGCTATACAACCAATTGATTTACAAACGATGTATGCGCAAATTCAGAATGTCGCTAAGCAAGCGGCTTTTCAGCAGCAGGGATTGCAGCTTGCGGATTCCATGCAGCAGGAAAATATTATCAAGCAGAATGAAGAAAAAGCGCAGCGTGTAAAAGAGACGGAAGAAAATTCAAAGGCTTCCGTAGTAAACGAAGACGGGCGAGGAACGGACGGCGGCGGACATAGCGGTAAAAAGGATAAAAATGCTCCCCGCGAAAATGAAGAAAAAAGCAGACATCTTAAAGAATCTTATCTCGGGCAACACATAGATATTATGAGGTAAGATGTGGCTTTTCTCGTTTCGTTTCTTGTCGTATTTAATATTCTTGCATGGGTGGTATTTTTAAGAAATTTTAAAAAACTTTTTACTACCGAAGACGTAATAGAAAAAGCAAAATCGGAAATAAACAGAATAGTAATAGATTTGAATGCAAATGCCGAACGCAATATTTCCATAATCGATGATAAGATCAATCGTCTGAGAGCTTTGATTGCAGAAGCGGAAAAAAAAATAAAACTTTTGGACGACATAAATACGAAAACCGCCGCATTAAACGATTTTCGAGTAAAAATGGAAAAATCCGCACGGAAAAATATTTTACCTGAAAAAAATTATTTGAAAACCGCCGAACTTCCAAACCCCGAAAATGCGGAAAATTTGCATGATGGCGTACAATCTACTTTGTTTGATGAAGTTTCTTCTTTGAACGAACAAGTTCGCATACAAAACAATAATTCTGCGGCGGCGTATTCTCGGGAAACGATTGCTTCGCCGGAAGTTTCCGTTTTAGGAGCGTCTTTAAAAGTAAGGTCTAAATCGGATTTAAAAGATTCGATTATTTCACTTTTTGATGCGGGCTTTTCGGTTGAGGAAATTGCAGCAAAGCTCAACTGTTCCACAACGGAAGTTTCGTTTGCGCTCTCTTTGGAAAATAGAATTTAGCCTGAAAAATTCGGCTTTCATAAAGTCAAACGAATATTTGTTTAGTCTAAATGCAAAGTCTATTTATTTTAAGCCGCACAATCCGATTTGAATCGAATGAAGTTCCCGTTTACCGGCGTTTCCACTCTACAGGAATTTCCGCTTGAACCGGCGTACCGGAATTATCGTTTAAGACGAGCGTTTTTTTTATGCCGGACATAGAACCGTCTTTTGTCATGCGCAATTCCCATTCGATGGGAGCTGCTTCCGCGGCGGCTTTTAATGCCGCATCTCGCGGAATGTCCGGAAAGTAGGACGCGTTGCTTCTTCCCGTTTGCCGCACGTTTATTTGCATATCTCCGGCATTACCGCTTATTGCAACGTTTATGTTCATACTTGCGCCGTTTTTGAATATTACAAAACCTCTGCCGCCGCGCAATATGATGATTTTGTCTATATAAGTTTCGCCGCCCCATGTTCCGGCGATGGATTGCGTAGAAACTTCCGCATTTGCTTGCACCGGAGAATCTCCTGTAGAAGTTCCCGATTCCGTTTCCGCGCCGGACGAACCTGATTGTATCAACCCCGAGATTAGTTCTTTAAGCGAGGTTTTCGATTCCATAAGGATTTTGTAATAAGAATCGTATTCTTTTGTTTTGCTGTAGTTTTTTCCGTCCTCAAGATTTTTCAGATTTATGCTGCATTGCCACTTGCCGTCCTGAAGTTTTGTTATGACCACGTAAAATGCGTTTGAATCGTTTTCCGATTTTAAAAAATCCGCGTTTCCTTCGGAAATATAGGTTTGTGAAAAAAAGTCCGAGCGTTTATCGGAAAGCTTTACGGGCATATCTTTCAGCTGAGCAAGATATAAGTCTTCCGTCATTGAAAGCATATTTTTATCGGCATCGGAGGAAACAACGCCGTAAAAATCGAGTTTTGTCTGAGAAATGAATGGGGCAATGCACAGAATCGTAAACATTATTGCCGATAATGACGTTTTCGATTTTAAATTCATTAGATGCCCCTGAATCCGTTAAAACAAAATTTATGCAAAGTCTTTTTTAAAAGTCCTCTGCATCTCACGGTCAAGGTCGCGTTCTTTTATGACCGCTTTTTTATCGAACTGCTTTTTGCCTTTGCAAAGCCCCAAAAGGACTTTTACTCTGCCGTTTTTCAAGTAAAATTCCAAAGGAATCAGCGTATAGCCTTTTGTCTCGGTTTTTCGTATAAGCCGTTTTATTTCTTCTTTATGGAGAAGAAGTTTTTTTGCCCTCAGCGGATTGTGATTAAACACGGAAGAATATGAATATTCGGCGATATTTAAATTTTTTATATATACTTCGCCGCCGATTATCTCTGCAAAAGCGTCCGGAAAAGATATTGCACCGCTTTTTACGGACTTAACTTCCGTTCCTTGCAGAGCAATGCCGCATTCGATTTTATCTTCAACAAAATAATTAAAACGAGCTTTTCTATTTTCCGCAATAATCTTTTTTCCGTCGGACATGAGCGAATTATAGATTATACTGACGTACCTTTCAAGTTGAGCGAGTTAATCGGCACGGAAATCAATATTTTCTGTTCCCTCCGGCGTTCTGCGTATACTTGCAGCTTTTGCAGATGATGTTGTAAAATCGCTCTGTATAAAACGGGATCGGGGAGAGTTCAAAAGTTTTACTTTTTCTCTGTCTCCGACGAGTTTGAAATTTAAGTCTTTGTACGGTAATGACTTAATTCGAATGCGATGTTATAAGTCCCTCTGTTATAGCGATTTATAACTCGTGGGTATCTTGAAAAAAAATCGTCGCAGTCAAGTTTTTTTAGATGCCTAAAATATAGTTTACAAAGTCAGGAGTTTTTTTTGAACGTAAAAGGTCTTGGAGAAATAAAAGCTGTAGCATTCGATATTGACGGAACTTTGTACCCTCAGTGGAAAATTCATTTGAGCGCGGTATTCAATTACGCTTGTCATATCATATTCTATCTATATTACGGGCTTGTACGCAATGAAATGCACCGTATGGAGCGAGTGGAAAATTTTCGTGTGGTACAAGCGGAAAAAATGGCGGCTTTTATGCGGTGTTCCGCGCGGGAGGCGGAATCAAAATTAAACGCGGTTGTTTACGACGGGCTTAAAAAGAATTTTGAAAAGATTCCGTGTTATAAAGATGTTCCGGAAACTTTTATGAAATTCAGAGAAGCGGGATTTAAACTTGCATTGCTTTCCGATTTTCCTCCGGAGCAAAAAGGTGAAATTTGGGGAATAAAACCTTATTGCGATGTGATACTGGGAACGGAATTTTTAGGTGCTCTAAAACCGGATCCTTATCCGTTTTTGGAAACGGCTAAACGGCTCGGCGTAAAACCGGAAGAAGTTCTTTATGTAGGAAACAGCATAAAATACGATGTTACCGGTTCTCGCCGTGCAGGGATGAAAAGCGCATATCTTCTTACCGGCTGGCGAAAATTATTCCGCAGCCGCGTAAAGGGTGCCGATATTTGTTTTTCAAGCTATCGTCAATTACAAAATATTGTGCTACAATGAATTGCTATAGGACTGCTTGATATGTAAGTATGTTCAATAGAATGGGTGGGAAAAATGTTTATTATAACTATTCTTGTTGCGGTGGCTGCGTCTGCCGGAATTTCGTATGGTCTTCATATAATCGGTAAAAACGACAATTCGATGGATAAAGTCCGCCGCTATGCCGATAAGCGCATGGCGGAGTTTGAAGAATTTTTTAAACATAGAGTCGAACAGCTTCGCGATGCGAAAACCGAATTCGATACGATGCAGGATAGAGCTGCCGCTACCGTAAAGAGGCTCGATTCGCAGCTTACGGAATTCGATACGAAGTCCGCAAATCTCGAAAACGATTCCGCTGCAGTTAAATCCATAGAAGATAAAATAAATTCTTACGGAAAGATTTTGAATGAGCTGATCGATATGACGGCGAGCGTGGAAGAAAATCTCGATTTGCTTAAAAAAGAGTCCGCCGTAATCGATAAACTTTCCGACCGTCTCAATGCACAAAAATCCGGTATGGACGGACTTGAAAAACGCATTCCGCAGATTGCACAGGAATTTTCGCAGAAAAACGGAGAACAATTAAAAGCAATCGGAAACCGCTTATTGTCCGAATACGACGGACGGGGACAGAAACTCCGCGATGAAATCTCCCAAATGGAAGAGAATGCAAAAAACTCTCTTGATGCGTTTCAGCGCGAAATAGCGGGAGTCTATTCTTCTGCTGCGGAAAAGGCTGAAAAACTTGAAGACGAAGCGTTCAAACACTTGAGTGAACAAGCCCGGCAGCGTACGGATTCGTATATAAGAGAAGTTTCGGACGGCATAAGCGGTTTGGAAAAACAGCTTGAGAGCAAGATGACTGAAACTGCAAAACTTATCGAAGAACGCTCTTCCGGTGTTTTATCGGATGCCGAAAATAGAACTGCAGAATTCGATAAGAAGTACGCAAAAATTTATACGGAGCTTTCCGCGAAATTCAAGCAGCGCGCCGCAGGAATTGATGCCGAAATTGCAGCGAAAAGTTCCGAGCTTACAAATAAGTACAATAAGTCCGCATCTTCGATAATTGAAAACATCAAGCAAAATCTTTCCGATCTTGATACAAAATGCAAAAGTTATGTTAATGACTTTGCGGCAAAATACGATGCAAAGATTGAATCGCTTCAAGAGCGATACAATAAATCTTTGGAAGCGGCGGGTAATAAAAGCGACAGCCGCGTAGTTGAGCTTCAAAATAAAATTGCGGATGCGGAGCAAAAGTCCGCCCGCGAATTTGAAGCGGCGGCTTTAAAACACAGTCAGCAAATTGCGCTGTTGCATCAAAAATATGCGCAAAATCTTGCCGATTTGCAAAAACGCTACGAGGACAATATTGCCTCGCTGAACGAAAAATACGATACGATGCTGAAGCAGCTCGATGCCGTAAACGGAAGCAGGTTTGAAAGCGTTCAAAACGGCATAAATTCGATAGACGAAAAAAGCCGCCTTGCCTATGAAGAAGCGGCAAAAAAGAATGCTTTAAGGCTTACGGGGCTTCAGCAAAAAGTTGCCGATATTGACGAAAAGATAAAACAGCAGATTCTTTCGCTATCCGCAAAGTATGCGCAATCCGTAGAAACCTTGAACGGCAAATATTCAAAACAGCTTGAAACTATTGCGGGCAAGAACGACGGGCGCATAGAGGAACTTTCCGTTCGTCTCGATAATTCTTATGCGGAATTGGATAAGCGCACTTCCGCCTATTCGTCGGAATTCGATGCCAAATCAAAAGAACAAGTTGCCGCAATAAAAGCTTTGTATGAAAGCCGCATTGCAGAGTCCGGCGACGATTATATGAAGAAAATCGCATCTCTTTCGGAAAAGTACGATGAAATGCTTAAACAGATTGACGGCGCAAACGGAGGACGATTCGATGCTATCCGAAGCAGTATGGATTCTACCGATGAAAAAATCCGTCTTTCCTATGAAGAAGCCGTAAAAAAGAATGGGGAGCGTCTTGAGGGGCTTCGGCAAAAAATAACCGAAATCGATGAAAAGATAAAACAGCAGCTTATCGGTCTTTCTTCAAAATACGCGCATTCCGTTGAAAGTCTGAACGGCAAATACTCAAAACAGCTTGAAACTATTGCGGGCAAGAACGACGGTCGCATAGAGGAATTGGATACTCGGCTGGAAACTTCTTATGCCGAATTGAATAAGCGCACTTCCGCTTATGCGCAAGAACTTGAGACCGGCTATACGGAGCGGCTTGCATCTCTCAAATCGGCGTATGAAAGCCGTATTGCGGAGATTCGCGAAGATTATATGAGCCGCATTAATTCTGCGGATAACGAAAATTCCACCCGTATAACGGAATTCATCAATAAATACGATAGTCAATACGAGGACTTGAACAGCCGTTATTCATCTTATACTTCGGATTTGACTGCCCAAATAGAAGCCGTCCGTAAGCTTTTTGACGAAAAGAAAGGCGGCGTTGCGGATGAAGTTTCCGGTAAAATTAAAGAGCTTTGGGACAAATATAACGCCCGCATAGATGAAATGAAAGCGGAGCTTGAGGCTTCCATACAGGAATCTCATATCATTGCGGAAAATGCTCTTGCCGATGTCAAACGCACCGGTATGGAACTGGAGCAGGCGGGACAGGATATAGACGGGAAAATTTCCGAATTGAGCGATAAATACGACGGTTTCTTTGAAAATGCTTTAAAAGAAGCGGAAGAAAAGGAAGCTCTTGCTTTTGATAAATTCGGTAAAGCGGCTGACGAAAATATAAAAGCCTATGCCATGCAGCTTAGAGAGCAAATTGAAGAGATGAAGACTTCTTTTGCCGGAAATATTGCCGATGTTTCCAAAAATATCGACGAGGCTATTGCCGCTGCAGGAGACCGAAGCAGCGGACGCATAGCGGAACTTAAAAATAAACTTACGGAAGCGGATGAAAGAACTTCCCGTGAATTTGAAGAGGCTGAAGCCAACCACAGTCGGCAAGTTGCATTGATAAATCAAAAATATGCGGGAAACATAGCCGAGCTTCAAAAGCATTACGAAGACAGTATTGCCTCATTAAATGAAAAATATGCCGTTCTTTTAAAGCAAGTTGACGATGAGAACGGAGGCAGAATCGAAGAAATGCGGAACAGCATAAATTCTACCGACGAAAAAAGCCGCATTGCTTATGAAGAAGCCGTAAGAAAAAACGACGAGCGTTTATCTGGTTTGCAACAAAGGATTGCGGATATCGATGAGAAAGTAAAACAGCAGCTCATTAGTCTTTCTTCAAAATATGCGCATTCGGTTTCTACGTTAAACGGACATTACGGCAAACAGCTTGAAACCGTTGCCGGAAAAAACGATAACCGCATAAAAGAGCTTGATAATCGATTGGAAACTTCTTATGCGGAACTGAATAAACGCACTTCAACTTATGCGTCGGAACTGGGAGCAAAATATAAAGGGCAAATTGTTGAGCTTAAAACTTTATATGAAAATCGTCTTGCAGAAATTCGTGAGGATTATATGAGCCGCATTACGAATTCGGATAATGAAAACTCCGGACGAATAACGGAATTTATTGATAAATACGATGCGGCGTATAAAGAACTTAATAGCCGTTATTCGGCGTATACCGCGGAATTATCTTCACAGATTGATGCGGTACGTAAACTGTTTGATGAAAAGAACGGAGGTGTTGCCGATGAAATTACAGCCAAGATAGAAGAGCTTTGGCAACGCTGCAACCGCCGCATTGAAGAGATGAAAAACGACGTGGAAGAATCGCTGAATGATTCCCGTATTGCTGCGGAAAATACTGTTTCTGAAGTAAGGCGTTCCGGGATGGAGCTTGAGCAGGCGGGTCAGGATATAGAGGGCAAAATTGCTGAATTGAACGGCAAATACGAAGACTTTTTTGCAAATGCTGCAAAAGAAGCTGAACGCAGAGAGGCGGACGCATTCGAGAAATTCAATAAAGAAGCGGACGAAGATATTGCAGACTACAAAGCGCAGCTTAATCAACAAATTGAAGATATTAAATCGTCTTTTGACGGAAGTCTTGCGGATTTTTCCAAAAATGTTGAAGATTCTCTTGAGAACGCCGGCATTCGTAACGGTGAACGCATTACTGATTTTCAAAATAAACTTGCGGAAGCGGAAGAAAAGACTGCGCGGGAATTTGAAGCGGCGGCGGCAAAGTATAATCAACAGCTCGAGATTGCAAACCGAAAATATTCCGACGGTATTGAATCTTTGCAGGAGCGTTATGAAGAAAAGATTGCCGCCCTTACCGGAAAGTATGAAGATTTGTTGAAGAAAACCGAAATGCTGAACGATGAAAGGTTTTCCGCTTTGCAGACGAATATAAATTCTACCGATGAAAAAAATAAGTCGGTTTATGAAGAGGCTGTAAGAAAAAATAATGAGCGTTTGGGGAACTTGCAGCAAAAAATTACCGACCTTGACGGAAAAGTAAAACAGCAGCTTATTTCGCTTTCTTCAAGATATGCGCAGTCCGTAGACGCTTTAAATGAGCGTTACAACAGGCAGCTTGAAAATATTGCCGGAAAAAACGACGGACGCATTCAGGAACTTGCAGCCCGTTTGGAAAACGCTTATTCGGAATTGAATAAAAAAACTTCTTCCTACGCGGCTGATTTTGAAGATAAATATAAAGAGCAGTTTGCAGAATTCGAAAAAGCGTATGAAAGCGGAATTACAAAGCTGCGCGACGATTATATCAATCGCATTTCTTCTGCCGATTCCGAAAACGCTTCTCGTATGGAAGAGTTCAACAACAAATATATTTCGGCTTACAATGAGCTTAACGAGCGTTATTCAGCTTCAACGTCGGCACTTTCTTCAAAAATCGAAGCCGTGGAGCGTTTGTTCGACGAGAAAAAGGGCGGCGTTACGGATGAAATCACGCGCAAAATCGACGAGCTCGGTGAAAAATATAACAACCGTATAGAAAAGCTTAAGACGGATCTTGACTTTTCATTTGAGGGAGCGCGTCTTGCTTCCGAAAACGCTCTTTCCGATTTAAAACTAAGCACCAGCGAGCTTGAACAAACCGGAATTGCAATGGATAAAAAGATTGCAGAGCTGAGTGAAAAATACGGAACTTTCTTTGAAAACGCAATGAAAGATGCCGAAGAAAAAGAAGCTCAGGCTTACGAAAAATTCGGTAAAGAAGCCGCCGATAATATAGAGCTTTATAAATCACGCATTCAGGAAAAAATCGATAAGCTGCAATCCGCTTTTGACGGAAATTTTGCGGATATTTCCAAGAAGATAAACGAATCAATCGTTAATGCGGAAAATACTGCTTCGCGCGTAAAGCAGGAATGCGGAGATTCTTTAGATAAAATTGAAGAAGCCCGCAGTTTATTCGAGCAAAAGATTGCGGAAATTGACGGGCGGCTTGAAGAATTTAAACGCAATGCCGGAACGAAAATTACCGAGCTTTCCGATATGCTTGAAAATTCGGAAGAATCTTTGCGCTCCGACTGCGAAAAACGGCAGACTGCCGCTCTTTCCGGTGTTGATGAACAGCTTTCCGCTTATAAAAAAGAGTTGGAATATCGTATTTCACAAATTCAATCTTCCGGTTCGGATGTGGATATTCTTGAAAACAGTCTTCGTGAAGCAATGAAGGCGGTCGGTAACAGGGTTCTTGGAGATTTTGAGTTGTTTACTGCCGAGCAAAAGAAACGTCATGAGGATTTTGCGCGCGCGTTAAAAGAAAATTCTGACGTGCTTGAAAATGAGCTTGCTGTTATCGAAGGCAATATCGATGACCTTAAAAAGACTGCACTCGGCGCGATGAGTGCAAAACTTCAAGGATTCGAGGCTGAATTCGACAGGGATTTGAAGACCAGAGGCGACAAAATAAACGAAGAACTTGCTTCTTGGAAAAATGCGTTTGACGGCAAAATAACCGAGTTTACAAATTCTTATGCTGCAGAGAGGCGCAATATTGAAGCGGATTATACCGAAAATCTTAGGCAGCGTTTCGGTGAGCTTACAGTAAAGCATACCGAGCAGACTTCCCGTATTGCGCATGAAATCGAAGAAACTCAAAAATCAGCACAAATGCAGATAGAAGGAATCAGGCGGCTTGTAAATTCTTTTACGGCAGAGATTAAAGACAAAGTTGACAGCACTGCTTCTTCTTCGGATTCTTATTTGAAGACTTCTCTTGAACGCTCACAAAAGAATATCGATGAAGAATTAAATAAGCTTAAACTTAATGTTACGGAAGAGCTCCGCAATTTTGAAAACTCCATACAAAGTCAACAGGAAAACAGTTCGTCTGCCATCGATTCCGCTCTTGGTGAATTTAACGCTTGGAAACAACAGCTTAAAAATCAGTTTGATGAAACGAAAGATATGTTCTCAAGCGAGCTTGGCGGACTGAAAGAGCAGGCTGATAGAAAAGTACACGATACGGAGCTGTTTATAAAAAGTGAGTTTGAACGGTTTATGGAAATGTCCAAAAAGCAAATTGATGAAGCGGCGGAAAAACTTGAGCAGAATATGAATGAATATGCGCAGGAATATTCATTTAAGCAGGATAAAATTTCTGCGGACATAGATGGATTACAGGAAAAGGTGAATAATTCTCTTGCGCTTTATGAATCTCGCAATGAAGATACAATTGCACGCTTGGAATCCATGTATGAGCAGATGCTTAAAGATACGGAAGAGCGAGTAAGTCGTCAAAATGCAGATGCTTCTCGGAAAATCAATGAGCTGAGCGAAGAAATTCAAAAAGTTACGGAGCAAAATCGCAATGAGCAGTCCGCATTTGTTATGAAAATGCACAACGATTCAAACGATATGCAGACACGCATGAGCGAACTTCAGCGGGAACTGCAAGCGGTTAAAAATATGACTGCCGTTTATGAGCGTGCAGAGCAGATTAAAAAGCAGCTTGACGACAAGATAAGCGAACTTAATGATGATTTTGTACGTCTGGAAGATTTTAAGGCTGCGGCAGCGAATATCAATTCACAATATAACGATATTATCAAAATCAAAACCGAAATTGACCGCGGGCTTGACGGTTATGAAGAGCAGCAAAGGCGTATGGATGATGTTGGCAGCAAATATGAAAAAGCGATTTCCTCATCCAACATCATTGAAGAAAAAATACGCGGTTTATATGCGACTTTTGATGAACTTCAGAATATGGAATTGCGTATACGCGATTTCAAAGAATCTCTTGCCGGTATTTCCGGACGCTACGACAGACTTGAGCAGAAAAACGAAGTTATCGACAGAGTTTGTAAGGATATCGACACTTCGTTTGAAAATCTTAAAACTATTGAAGACCGCCTGAACGATTGCTCCCGACAAACTGAAAAATTGCCGGACGAAATACGCGGAATCCAGCGAAATGTGGATGCGCTTATGAAAAACAGTCCGAAAATCGGTGAAGCTGCGGAAAAACTTGGAAATCTTCAAAATGTACTGGATGAAACCGAAAAGCGCATGGAAGAAATCACTTCGGTTAATAAAGGATTGGGCAGAAGCGAACAGCGTCTTGCGGAGCTGAATACGCAGATTGAATCGCGCTTTAAACAACTTGCCTTATTGTCCGAGCGCGATGCAGGAAAAAATCATCCCCGCGAAGAAAGTCATATAAATCCGCAGGAAAGAGAACTTGTAAGGCAGCTTAAACTTCAGGGCTGGACGATTCCCGCAATTGCCAGTCGCTTAAAGCGTTCTCAGGCAGAAATAGAACTTTTGCTTGAGCTGCCGATTGAATAGGATTTGTGTTTAACGGATTTAATTTAAGCGGATTGAATTAAAAATTAAGAGCTGCCGAGAAAGTCTTTTCGGCAGCTCATTTTTTGTTTTATTTAAGAATATACTCGGCGACTAAACTTCCCATACGCTTTGTTCCGATAAGTTTTCCGCTATTTAAAAGCTCTTCGCGCTTTGAGCCGGCTATGTCCGCTGTGCGCCAGCCGTCATCCAAAACTTTATTTACCGCATCTTCAATCGTTTTCGCTTCCGTCTCCAGCGAAAAGCTGTAGCGTAAAAGCATGGCGGCAGAAAGAATTGTTGCAAGCGGGTTTGCAATATCTTTTCCTGCAATGTCAGGAGCCGAGCCGTGAATCGGTTCATAAAGTCCGGGACCTTTATCGCCTAAAGAAGCCGAAGCGAGCATTCCGATTGAACCTGTAATCTGACTTGCTTCGTCAGTCAATATGTCGCCGAACATATTGCTTGTTGCAATTACATCGAATGCGCGCGGATTTCTTACGAGCTGCATAGCTGCATTGTCGATATACATAAATGAAAGTTCAACGTCTTTGTATCCGGCATGAACGGATTCGGCAACAGTTCTCCATAGTCTGCTTGAATTCAAAATATTTGCCTTATCTATTACACAAAGTTTATTTTTTCGATTCCGCGCAAATTCAAATCCTTTTCGCACTATGCGCTCTATTTCCGCCCATGTATATTTTTCAGTATCCCATGCGGTTTTTCCATCTGCGCTTATGCCTCTTTCGCCGAAATAAATCCCGCCGGTCAATTCCCGTATTACAAGAATATCAATTCCGTCTCCGGAAATTTCATCTTTAAGAGGGCAGGCATCTTTAAGTTGCTTCCACATTACTGCCGGGCGAAGATTTGCATAAACCTGCATCCCGCCGCGTAAGCCTAACAGAGCCTTTTCCGGGCGGATTTCAGGAGCAACAGAATCCCATTTTGGACCGCCTACTGCACCGAGCAAAACTGCATCGCTTTTAAGGCATATATCAAGCTGATCTTTGGGGAGCGGTTCTCCTCTTGTGTCTATCGCTTCTCCGCCTGCAATCACCTTGGTGTAATTGAATTTGTGCCCGAATTTTTTTGCAACGGCATTAAGTATGTTTACACCTTCCGTAACCACGTCGGGACCTATTCCGTCTCCGTAAATTAAAGCAATATTCTTTTCCATTTGTTTATCCTTCTCTTTGTATTTAAGTATACTGTTTGTGTTTAAGTTATACTGAAGTAACGAGGAAGGGTCAACAATATATGCTATCGTAATTCGATATTATATCTACAAATCAGTGTGCAAATGTTTTTCAATATCTTTTATAAGTTTATATTCAAACGAATCGCACAACGCAAGCCAAGAAGCTTCCATAAGGTCGCAGGAAACTCCTACAGTTGTCCACAAAGTTTTTCCGTCCGTACTTTCTATTATTACACGCACTCGGCTTGCCGTTGCCGACTTTCCGTCAAGAACGCGCACTTTATAATCGGTAAGGCGTATTTGCGATACGGCAGGATAAAATCTTACCAGTGCTTTGCGGAGCGCAATATCAAGCGCATTGACAGGACCGTCACCTTCACCTGCAGTAACTTCAATTTGTCCGTCAACTTCCAGTTTTATCTGCGCGCAAGCATTAACGCCGTCTTCCGGGCGCGGATTTACTCCGTTGGTCTGGTAGTAGTGCAGCGTGAAAAACGGCTGATACCGTCCAATCAGTTTGCGCGCAAGCAGTTCAAAACTTCCGTCAGCACCTTCAAATTGATAGCCCTCAAATTCAAGCTGCTTCATTCTGTTCATAATCTGCGTAACCAGAGGGCTGTCTTTTTTTATTGACGGATCGATTTTCTGAATTTTTTCGATTACCGTAGCGCGTCCCGCAACTTCGCTCATAAGGAATACACGTGCGTTTCCGACTTCTTCCGGCGCAAGATGTTCATACGCTGAAGGATTTTTTAAGACAGCATCTATGTGCATTCCCGCTTTATGACTGAATGCGTTTGCGCCGACAAACGGAAGTTGCGGATCGAGTGCGATATTAGTAATTTCTGCAACACGTTTTGAAATTTGCGTAAGCAGCTTAATTTTTTCCGGTTCTATGCAGGAAAAGCCCATTTTAATCTGCAGATCGGGGATTATACATGAAAGATTTGCGTTGCCGGTGCGTTCTCCGAATCCCAGCAAAGTTCCTTGAACATGACGCGCTCCTGCTTCCACCGCAAGCAGTGAATTTGCAACGGCAAGCCCGGAATCATTGTGGGTATGGATGCCGGTTATAATGTTTGGAAATTCTTTTACAACTGCGGACACAGCCTTTTCGCATTCTTTCATAAGAGCTCCGCCCTTTGTTTCGCATAACGAAAGAACTTCCGCTCCACCTTCTACTGCCGCTTTAAGAGATTTAAGAGCATAATCGGAATCATCTGCAAAGCCTGTAAAAAAATGTTCGGCATCGTAGATAATCCTGCGTCCGTTGCTTTTAAGAAACTCGCAAGTGTCTTTTATCATGTTCAGATTTTCTTCCGGCGAAGTACCTAAAATCTCCGTAACTTGGAATTTCCACGATTTTCCGAAGATTACGACCCACTCGGTATCGGCTGCAAGAAGACTTTGAAGATTTGCATCTTCCGCGCATTTTATATTTTTCCGCCTTGTAGAACCGAATGCGCAAAGTTTGGAAGTTTTAAGTGAAATCTTTTTCATTTCATGAAAAAATTCCATGTCTTTCGGATTTGAACCGGGATTTCCGGCTTCTATAAACGTAACGCCTAAATCGTCAAGTGCGCGGCAAATATTAATTTTGTCTTGAACGGAAAAACTTATTCCTTCTCCTTGTGCGCCGTCCCGCAATGTGGAATCCAGAATGTCAACATGATTTGAAACCATACAACCTCCGTTTTTTAGATGAACAGAAAATCTTTACGGATATTAAACTTTTTAAGCGGATTTTTCAACGCAGGATGAATTTTCGAAATATTTAAAGCGATTAAATGTTTTTTTTGATTTTAAGACAATTTTACAAATGCCGCCTGCACGGTGAATTCTTCGCCTTTTGATGTTTGCCTCCGGTTTGAGCCGTAAATTTCTTTGCAACAAGTGCAATCTTGAAGCAAAGTAATATTTTCTTCGGGAATATTAAGTTTTTTTATTATGCTCAAATTGGCTTTTTCAAGAGAGAGATGAAATTGTTTTGTTCCGTTGTTTTTCCATTTTAAGCGGCTTGAATCTTTATCGTGCGCAGCGTATTCGGAAATGCAGCCTTCGGAAAAATTATTTGCGAAATACAGGGCACGTTCTTCATCTACGATATAACAGCACTCCCTTATGTGAGGTCCGATTGCGATTAAAATATTTTCCGGTTTTGCACTGTATAACGACTGCAGCATTTCCGCCGCTTCCGCAATAATTCCCGTTCCTTTCCATCCCGAATGCAGCACCCCGAAAGCTCCGGATTCCGGTTCAAAAAAATATATGGGCACGCAATCCGCAACCGTTATTACCGGCATTAGATTTTTATTGTCGCATAAAATTCCGTCGCATTGAGTTCCGGCTGAAAAACCGCCGCCGGGTGATTTTAATACCGTTTTTGAATGTATCAATTCAGTTTGCGTAATTTTGCGTCCTTCCGCAATCCTGTTAAGCATATTCCGTCTTAAGGAATTCGTTTCGTTCCAGCTAAATCTCATGGAACCTGCTTTTTTTAACGTAATGCCCCATTTTGCGCCTTTTACGGGAATGCCGTCTTTGTAAAAAGGGAATTCTACGAAATTATCGGATTCATTTGTGCTTTGAGCAGGAAGAATATACATATTTTACTTTAAAGTTACGTCTAATAGGCGGAATCGTTGCCCGGCAAATCCAGCGGTTCGATTTCGGTTATTATAAAACGCGCTTGGTCGAGAGTTTGCCTTGCTTCAAGGAGTTTTTCCCTAAAGTCCTTATTTTCGCGTCCTTTTATCGTAGTAAAATTTTGAAGTCCCGCGTAGCCTTTCGGTTTATTGTCATCGAAAATCCCCGAAAAAATTCTTTCAATTACACGGCAGACTTCGCAAAAATCTTTTCCCCATGTGCGTATAGATATTTCCGCATTTAATATTGTAGAATCTGCCAGAGATTGATTTTTCATCGAACGTACTCCGTCGGACTTCAGCTTTTGGAATACGGAGCCGATTGCGCCCTGCTCGGTGAGAGAATATATAAAAGTTATTATATGCTGATTTATTCCTGCAAAATTATTTAATGCTTCGGAAAGTTCCGTGCGGTTTTCGTTATTTAAAAATACTCCTTCAAGCACAAGCGGATTCAGACTTTGCATAATCTCATCGAATTTGTTTTCCGCAAACCAAGTTAAAAAACCTCCGGTCATTTCACATTTGAACGGCAGTCCGCCCCATAAATATTTCCACGGTGCGGATGGAATTTCAGGAAATGCGGGAAGATTGAATCTTAATTTAAGTACGGAAGACAGTTGCGCTTTTTTTCTGTCCCTAAGCCACTCGTTCCAGCGGGAATCAAATATGATTTTCCATTCTTCTTTGAATTTTACAAACCAATCTTCGCCTCCTCCTGCAGAATCAGTCTGCCAGTTGTAATTATTGAATATGATTTTGCCAAGCTGCAAAAGCGGAACCGTCGATATAAACATTTGAATCATAGAAATTGAAGAAAGTGCTTTTGCCATAAAATCTTGCATTGATTTTTCAATTTCTCCGTCAAGTACGACGGGCTTTGCGCTTTTGCGTTGCGGGAACATAAAAAGAGCTTGCAATGCTTCCGTCGGAATGGATATCGGGTTTGACAGCACGGTTGAAAATGATGAATAGTCGGCTCTTGCACTTGCATAAGGGCAGGTAAAACTTTCGGAAGCTATCGCCGTAAACTGCGATATGAAATGCGCGTAAGGCAACTCCGTAAATTGTTTGAGCCATATTATGCTTCTTACGGAAGCATATAAAATTCCGCGCGTTTTAGGTTGGATATTTTTTAAAATCATATCCATTTTTTTCAACAAAGAAATTCTTGATTCGGAAGTAAGCTCTTTATCAAAAGGCAAAAGATACGGATCCGCCTCTTTGTTGATTCTCTCCGATATTTCCGGCGCAATAAAAGTACTCATAAAAACATAGAATCTGCCAGGATTATCGTTTACAACGCTGAAATATGTTTTAAAAAAATCGGCACTGACTTTAAGTTCTTTTAATTTTTCATAAAAAAGCGATTGAAGAAGCCCGTTACCCGTGTCAATAATGCCGGGATGATTCCTGTTTACTTTGCGAGATAAATTCAGCACAAGATCACTGTTGTAAAGTTCGAGTTTTGATTTTTTGCCTAATACGGACCGTACCCAGAGAACTATTTTATAAAGCAGCGATTCATTCTTAAAACTTGCTTCAAGTGATGTGATGGAATTGTCTTCAGGCAGGGACTGAAGCACAGCAATGTCAGCACCTTTATTTTTATTGATTTTCGAAAGGAGATATTTTCGTTCATCAGCACTAATGCCGGCGACCAATTCGTCGAATGAACTTTTTCTTAAGGCTTCACCCATGTATGCATTATAATTTATGAGGGAATAATATTCAAACGAAATTTTCGACTCGTATAAGAAAGAATTTAAAAAGCAAACATAAAGTTTACGTTTTTGAATGCGTCCGAGCCCGGTAAAGAAGAAAAAGACCGTCTTAATCCTTTTTTGAAGTTTTAAGACAGTCTTTTTTGCTGAAAATCGTCCGTAGCGAAATGAAATATCACGATTTCAGATCCGCATTTTTTCTATTTAGTTTCCGGAGTAAGGTTTGCGGAAATAAATAATTCATCCTGATACCAGTCTAAAAGGAGCGAAAAAAGTTCTTCTTTGTATCCCGATGAAGATATTTTAATTTTCCACACAGTGCCGGTCAGCATTTTATCTTGCGGAATTTCAGTCATATTCTGCCAGCTTCCGTTGTAAAGCACCTTAAAGTTTGACGATGAAGTTATTTCCCGTCCGGATGATGCGTCAAATGCGTGAAGATTAAGTTTCAGCGGACGGCGCATATTTATTAAATAATCGCTTTTTACGCTGAGCGCATCTTTTCCTACGTTAAACGAATCCCACCAAACATAGGGACCTGCGGCGACTTTTATTCTGTAAGAGCCCGGACGCAGGAAAACTTCTTTTGTAACGTAAGTCAGGTTGCGTTTTTTCGAGTCGTCTGCAGACTGCTTGGGGAGTTTTAATGCGCGTCTTGTACCGTGAACTTCAGGTATTGAATCCCCGTCGTTTTCAAAGAAGAACGCATTTATAGGAAGGTCGGAGCCGGATGATGAAGCTGCAGGCATTTTCATTTCAATCTTTACCGGAGTATACCATCTGCGGAGAAGATAGCGATGCACCAGTCCCTCGTGCAGACAGAGCATAAAACCTGCCGCCGCAACCGCACATACGCTCAAAATTCCTGCAATCTTTTTGAGCCGGCGATTTTTCTGCACATACGGAGCTTCTTTTACCAAATCTTTAGATAAAATAAGACGTGCAAGCTGGACGCGGATTGCATGAGTATCATAATGCTTCAGATAGCGTTTTATGATTTTCAGGACAGGCGCAATCGATTGGAAACGCTTTTTGGAATCTGCACGTATCATTTTGCGAATAAGTCTGCATACTTCCGGCGGAATGGTTTTATCGATTTTCTGCGGAGGTATATAACGCTCTTTCCTTATAGTATTAAGCGTTTCAATCGACAATGTTCCCGGATAAGGTTTCATGCCCGTAACCATTTCGTAAAGCATTATTCCCAACGCATATATATCTGCACGTTTATCGACTTTTGCACTGTCTTCAAACTGCTCGGGCGGCATATATGCCGGCGTTCCGAGCGAAACTCCGGTTTCCGTTATGGATTGCGAGCCGGATTCTTTATCACCCGTTGCAATTCCGAAATCCGCAAGTTTTATTTCAGCCCGTTTTGAAATCAATATGTTGCCGGGTTTGATGTCGCGGTGTACAACTTCTTTTGAATGCGCATACTTTAAGGCAAGGCAGGCGTCCTGCATGATAAGCATTGCGAGCTGCGGACTTAAAACCGTTTGCTTTTCCAGAAGTTTGTCCAGAGCCATGCCGTCAACAAATTCTTCCGCCATATAGCGGTAGGCACCTTCCGTAAAATAATCGAAAAGATGGACGATATACGGGCTGTTCATATCAAGGAGAATCTGAGCTTCTCTTTTGAAACGCTCAAGGTTTGAAGAACTACGTCTGCCGGACATCTTTTTCAATACGATTATGCGCTTTAGAGACGGGTGTTCCGCTTTGTAAACTACTCCCATGCCTCCTTTTGCGATTATTCCATGAACCTTGTATTTGCCTATTAAAGGCGGAAATGTTTCTGCCATATTTTTCCTCCGCTGTTTTTATATATTAAACCCCTTCGATAATTTCGTTATCGCTCAGGTTGACGAGTTCAAAATCAACCTGTTCTGAAGGCGAACTTTCCGAATAAGTTGAGTCTTTGTGATGAATTTCATTTCTTTACGTTTACAATATCCGTTTCCGGATCGAATATTTTGTTTTCATAAACAAGAGTTATATTTTGCAGTGTCGGATTATGAATTTGGACGTAAAGATTATTTTGTCTTAAAGCATAATTGCCTTTTACCGGGCGATGTCCGCCGAAATACCGCAGAGAATTTATATCGGCTCTTCCGGTCAGCATGGAAAGCATGGCGGCAACGCTTCCGTTTGCAGCGGAATTATTTTCCGTCCAAGTAAGTGAACTTACGACTTCGGCATTTCCCATGCCGCAGATAAGTTCTTTCCGGTTGAATGCGCGGCGAGGTTCGGCATGGGAAATTACACAGCTGTCAAAAACGGCTGCAAGCGGAAGATTGTGTTCAAAATAAGAAATAAGCATAAGAATATCGTCGCCGTAAACAGTTTGCATAAAGACTTTTACCATTTGTCCTTCATTGGCAAACTTGCAGAACGGAAAATTTCCGCCGCCGGATTGGTTCAAAATGTTTTCGTGATTTCCTTTAAGGCAGTGGAAAAATTTAGGAAAAGCCGATTTGCATTCCATTATCATGCAGAGAGAAGCTAATCCTTCCTGCATCTCTTTTCGCATCGCTTTTCCGTTGAATACGCCTTCGGAAAATTCCGTGCTCGCTTTTTCCCAGCGTTTTATTCCGCGTAATTCGGAATGCAGAATATCACCTACGCAAACCATGCGGACTTTTCCGGTTTCAACAGCCTCATATAAATTCAGCGTACAATCGTCTAAAAATCCTTTGGGGGGAACGAAAGAAAGAATATTTTGTAAAAAATCCGAACGGGCATGAATATCGGGAATTATTACAAGAGGGAGGCTGAGTTGGGTAAAGTCCAACAGACCTCCCGGCTTACCTGCCGGAAAACTTTCTCTGTAGTCCGTATTTTCATTTTCAAGGACTGTAACGACTTTATCAGCAATATAAGCGATATAATCATGCGAGGGTAATTCCTCTGCAAGTGAAAGGCGTTTTAACTTTTTAAAAAGCTCTTTATTCAGCACAGGCTGGTATCCGGCATTTTGTCTTAGGAAATCACAATTGATGCAGTTCCGATTGTGATTTTATCTCCAAGACAGAGCTTAACGTATTTTCCTTCAGGAATTTTCCGCCCGTTTATGAACGTACCGTTTGTGCTGTTTTCATCCTTGATAAAATACGCTTCTTTGATTTTTTGAATAACAGCGTGATGGCGGCTTGCAAGTTTGTTGTCTACGACAACGTCATTATCAAATTCTCTACCTATCGTTATCTTTGCAACAAGTTCAATCTTTTGCTTGTTGAACATGAGATAAGATACCGGACTCGATTCTGCAATCGCATCCAAATGACGCCCTACGGGGCTATCGGTAACAATCGTTTTATTATCCATAATGGAGGAATTATATAGCGGCTTTAATATTTGTGCAAACGAAACAAGTGTGATATTATTCGTTCAAAATAAATCTTGGAGGTTTATTAAAATGAAAAAGATTGTACTGTTTTTGTCCGCCGCTGCCGCATTCTTGCTTGCATCATGCGCATCTACCAAACCGGTTGTAAAAGCGGCTGATAAAGTTCCTGCAGTAATAGGAGCTGAAGGTGTTGAGCGTCCGCAGTGGGTTCTTTCCGGAATGGAAAGCGCGGACGGAATATATGCCGTTGGCTCCGGAAAGATGTCGAATAAAGTCAATTCGCTTAAAGTTGCGGAAACAAACGGGAGGGCGGAACTTGCTCGTACCGTGCAGACTACAATAAAATCCGTATTGACGACTTATGCGCAGGACACCGGCGTAAAAGACGATGTGTTGAATTATATGGAAGAAGCAACCGTTCAGCGCACCGCAGGTATTCTTGCCGGTTCTTCCAGAAAAGATTATTGGGTGGATCAAGACGGAACCGTACATGCGCTTATGTTTTTGCCGATAAAAGCCGTAGTTCCGGAAGCGAACGCAATAGTGGACGAATACGTTACGGATAAAAAGACGCGCATAACGGAAGAAAAAGTCGAAGCGGCTCTGAAAAAATATAATCTGCTCGGCAATTCTTCCGCGGAATAAGCGGAGTACAAAATGAAAACTTCATTTAAAGTACTGATGCTCGGCGCACTTGCGGCTTTTTTTATGACATCCTGCGCTTCTTCGCCGGATGTTAAGCGCGTAAGTTCCGACACGGTAACGGATTTAAGCGGATATTGGAACGATACCGACGTGCGCCTTGCCGCGGAATCCATAATCGATCGCTGTCTTGCTTCTCCGCGTATTGCGGGATATGCTTCAAGTCATGCCGGAAAACTTCCCGTAGTTATCGTAGGCTCGTACCGCAATAAAAGCGATGAGCATATAGACACGGAAATTCTTACGAAAAAACTTGAAACCGCACTTGTGAACAGCGGCAAAGTTGAATTTGTCGCATCGTCTTCCGAGCGCGAAGAGATTCGTGAGGAGCGTAAAGATCAGCAGATAAATTCAAGCGAAAAAACCGCAAAAGCACTCGGTAACGAAACTGGTGCGGATTTTATGCTTAAAGGGTCGGTAAAAACAATCATGGATTCTAACGGAAAGGTTATGACGCGCACTTATTTTATCGATACAGAGCTTATCAATATCGAAACGAATTCAAAAATATGGATGGACAGTAATTCCGATATAAAAAAGATTATCAAACATCCTGCCGTTAGATTTTAGTTCGATTACGGGGCTGTCTTAAAAGTTTGCGCTTTTCGGCAGCCCTTTTATTTCCGCGAATTTGCATAAAAATTCGGAGGTTGTATGAAAAAAACTATCCTTTTGCTTTGCGCACTTTTTATTTGCAGTCAATTTATTTTTGCAAAAAAATCAAAACAGCCGGTATGGATTTCAAATCCCTATGACGGTTATGAAGAATCGAAATACATTGCAGCAAGTGCCGGAGGAAAAACGGCTGATGATGCGGACAAAAAAGCTGTAATTTCGGTAGCCGCGAACGTTATCCAGGATATAAATGCCGAAGAATCGGTCGTACAAAACGATTCCGGCGACGGAAAGAATCTTACGTCGTATCTTGCAAATATACGGACAAATTCAAAACTGAAAGACTTGAGCGGAATGTCCGTAAAAAACAGATGGACAGCAAAAGACGGAACCGTATATTCCCGCGCAGTTTTGGATAAAAACGCCGCTGCAAGATATTATTCTCTTCTTTTAAATAAAAATTCCATAGAGATTGAAACACTTATTGAAGACGGCGAAAAAACTTCTGCGGCTTTCGATACTTGCAAACTTTTAGTAAAAGCGTATTCGCTGGCTGAACAAAACGATTACTATGCGGGATTGCTTTCCGTTCTTCAGCCTTCTGCGCACCGCATTTTTTCTTACGGAAGTCCTTCCGCCATCGAATCTAAACTTCGCGCCGTCTTGTCGAAAATAACGGTTGCGGTAAAAGTATCGGGCGATACGGACGGACGGCTTGCCGCTGCTGCAAGTTCCGTGATTACGGGGTTCGGAATCGGAACCGAAAATTTTACGCAAGCGGCGGACGCCGCGTATACGCTCGGCATAAATGCACTTTACGAAGATTTGGAAAAATCCGACGCATCCGATATTTATTTTACGCGAAGCATAGTAAATTGTTCGCTCATTGAAAACACAAGCGGCAAAGAAATACTTTCCGTTTCATCGAATTCCCGGCAAGGGAAACTTTCGCGAAAAGAAGCCGTTCAGAGTGCGCTAAGAAGTGCGGAACGTTCGATTACGGAAGACTTTGCAAACAAATTCGGAGAATTGTTTAATTAGGTTGAATGTCGAGTATAAATATAAATAAAAAACCGGCTGCGTAAAACAGCCGGTTCTCTTTAATCCATCTTACTTTGCTTGCTCTTCAATCGCATCGATGTAGGAAAGATTCAAGCGACCCATTTTATCGACTTCGATAAGTTTTACCGGAATCACCTGACCTTCTTTAAGAACGTCGGTAACTTTTTCTACACGCTGGCGTGAAAGTTTTGAAATGTGGCAAAGCCCTTCTTTACCCGGCAGGATTTCGATAAAGGCGCCGAAATCCATGATGCGTTTTACCGTTCCGTTATAAATAACTCCCGGCTCCGGATCTTCCGTAATGCCTTTAATCGCTTTTTTCGCTTCTTCCGCACTCGTTCCGTTTTTGCCGTAAACCGTAACGGTTCCGTCGTCGTCCGTGTTGATTGTAACATTGTATTGCGAGCAGAGTGCTTTGACATTTTTTCCGCCGGGTCCGATAAGAGCACCGATTTTATCAACCGGAATCTTCATTGAAAGAATTTTAGGCGCGTTTTTACTGATTTCTTGCGGCTTGTCGATACATTTTTCCATAATCGAAAGAATGTGCAGACGTCCTTCTTTTGCCTGCGCAAGCGCTTTTTTCATTATGTCCATAGAAACGCCGGCAATTTTTATATCCATCTGGAATCCGGTAATTCCGTCTTTCGTACCTGCGACTTTAAAATCCATATCGCCGAGGTGGTCTTCTTCCCCGAGAATATCCGAAAGAATCTGATATTTTTCGTAGTGCGGCCCGTCGGTAATAAGACCCATTGCAATACCGGCAACCATTTTTTTCATAGGAACGCCGGCAGCCAGCATGGAAAGACAGCCGCCGCAGGTAGATGCCTGCGATGAAGAACCGTTGGATTCCATGATTTCGGAAACAACACGCACCGTATACGGAAATTTGTCGCGACCGGGAACCATCGGAGCAAGCGAACGGCGTGCAAGATTTCCGTGTCCTATTTCGCGTCTTCCCGTTGTAAGTTTTCCGACTTCACCGACGGAATAAGGCGGAAAATTATAATGAAGAATAAAATGTTCGCTTCTGTCTCCGTCAATATCGTCGTAAACCTGTTCATCAAGCGATGTTCCGAGTGTAGTTACTGCAAGCGATTGTGTTTCGCCTCTTGTAAACAATGCCGAACCGTGCGGGTAGGGAAGTACATTGATTTCGCAGGTTATCGGACGAATTTCATCGCATTTTCTGCCGTCGATGCGTATTCCGTCGTCCAAAATCGATTTGCGCAAGAGTTTAAATTGAATATCGTCAAGAAGCGCATCGAAAAGACGTTTTTGGATTTCATCTTCAAGCTGTTCGGCATATTCCGCAACCAGTTTTTCTCGTACCGCATCAATTGCTTTGCCGCGGTTTTGTTTTCCGTCCCTGAATGCGGCTTCTTTTATAAGCGGCGTTGCTTCTGCTTCTATTTTTTCCGCATTTTCAAGTTTTACATCAAGCGGATTTAGAGGAAGTTTTTCTTTTCCGCATTTTTTCTGCAATTCATTTTGAAGTTTGCACATTTGCGTAATAAATTCTTGAGCCTTTTCAAGCGCACCGAGCATTACCTCTTCGCTTGCTTCGTTTGCGCCGCCTTCGACCATCGTAAATCCTTCCGCAGTTCCCGCAACCACAATTTCAAGTTCCGATTTTTCAATCTGCGCAAAAGTAGGATTGATTATATATTCTCCGTTAAGGTAGCCTACGCGGCAGGCTGCGACCGGTCCGTGAAACGGTATATCGGAGATTGTAACCGCTGCAGAGGCTGCAATTACAGCAAGAATGTCCTGCGTATGGATTCCGTCTGCTGAAACACAGGTCGGAACAATCTGCAATTCACGTCCGAAAGACGGTTCGAAAAGCGGGCGCATAGGGCGGTCGATAAGACGGGAAACAAGAATTTCCTTTTCTTTAGGTCTGCCTTCTCTTTTTACAAATCCGCCGGGTATTTTTCCTGCCGCATAAAATTTTTCGTTGTAATCAACCGTAACCGGGACGAAATCCTGTCCTTCTATTACATTGTGCGAGGCACATACCGTAGCTATAACTACCGCGCCTCCCCATTGTGCAAAAACACAACCGTTGGCCTGCTTGCCGATTCTTCCCGTTTCAAGGATAAGGTCTTCATCACCTAATCTGTAAGTTACTCTTTCTACTGACATTAAATTCCTTCTTTAGTTCTTTATGGTTCTTTTCCGTTGCCTGAAAATAAAAAAGCCTGAACCGCCAACGGTGTGCGGCGCAGGCTCTTATATGAAATTTACTTGCGGAGACCCAACTCTTTAATAAAAGCGCGGTATCCTTCAAGGTCTTTATGCTCGTAGTATTTGAGCATTTTTCTGCGCTGTCCTACGACTTTTAACAATGCACGTTTTGCACCCGTGTCTTTCGGGAACGTATTGGAATGTTCCGTAAGCTGTTTGATGCGTTCCGTAAGAAGCGCAATCTGAACTTTTACGTTACCCGTGTCCGTGTCCTTTACGCCGTATTTTCCGACGATGGAAGAAGTTGTTTCTTTTGTAAGTGCCATTTTACTTACCCCTTATTATAAAAATTCTACAGCCCGAATTCGCGAAAGCCCGTTGAAAGCAGCCCCAAAGAGGCGAAATGTTTTAAGGTCGGCTTCAAGACAAGCCCGTAAATTATCTCGGGACGTATTTACAATAACATTGTATGTGCCGTGTTCCGGTAAAACCTGCGTAAAGCGTGATTTTTCGAAAACGAACACATCTTCCGAATCCTTTTTACAAGGAACGCCGTTCATATCAATTTTGAATCTGTGACCGAGCAGGCGTTCCGACTCGGCAAAGTTTCCGTCGAAAATGAGCTGTCTTATAACGGAAGAAGATATCCGTGCTCCGCCGTATAAAACTTCACTCGGAAACGACGTATGTAAACCGGCGTTATGCGCAAAATCCGCTATCTCATTTTTGCCGCACGAACCTTTATATCCGAAGCGGAAGTCTTTTCCTTCTGCGATAAAGCGCATAGAAAAAAATGCCGTTAAAACATTAAGGAATTCGGTTCCGCTCATTCTAGCGAAATCGTTGGAAAAGTCAATCAGCAGGGCAAATTCAAAACCGCGTTTCTCATAACCCGTAAGTCTTTGACGCAAAGTTGCAATGTCTCCGATGTACGCGGAAGGATGTTTGAAAGACGGCAGCGGTCGAACGAACGTTACAATACCCGGCGTAAGCTTTTGCTTTGCAGCCGCATCGAAAACTTCTTTGAACAACACTTCATGACCGAGATGAGGTCCGTCAAAACTCCCTATCGTGAGCGCAGAGTTTTTTTTCACGACAGGCATATTCGATGTAAAATCTATTCGGTTCCAATAGAACGTATGCAAACTGCGCTCACACTGCCGTCATTTTATCAAGTTGCGGCACTATTTTATTTCGTAAATCCAACCGTCGGGAGCTTTAATTTCTCCCATTTGTATACCGGTTAAAGTTTCGCGTAATTTCCCTAGTATTTCACCTATTTTATCCGTTCCCGACGGAATGAGAATTTCTTTTCCGTGGTCGTCGATTTTTCCGATAGGCGAAATAACGGCTGCAGTGCCGCATAATCCGCATTCCGCAAAAGATGACAGCTCATCTTTGTGAATCTTTCTCTCTTCAACTTCAATGTGCAGATAATCTCTTGCAACTTGAATGAGCGAACGTCTGGTTATTGACGGAAGAATGGTATCGGACTTCGGTGTAACAAGTTTTCCGTCTTTCGTTACGAATAGAATATTTGCACCGCCGGTTTCTTCTATATATGTGTGGCTTGCCGGATCAAGGTAAATATTTTCGGCAAAACCCAATCTGTGCGCTTCCATAATATTGTGAAGACTCATCGCATAGTTTAAACCGGCTTTTATATCGCCCGTTCCATGAGGAGCTGCTCTGTCAATATCCGAAATGCGGACTGCAATGGGTTTTAATCCGCCTTTAAAATACGGACCTACAGGCGTTACAAGAATTCTAAACTGATATTCATCGGCAGGCTTTACTCCGATTACCGCACCGGACGCGAACATAAAGGGTCTTATATACAATGTTGCGCCGGAGCCGTAAGGCGGCACCCAGTCGATATTTGCTTTTACAGTATCAAGGACGGCTTGAACGAAATTCTTAACGGGGAAAATCGGCATTTCAAGCCGCCTGCATGAATTTTCCATGCGCTCTCCGTTTAAATCCGGGCGGAACGTAACAATCCGTCCGTCTTTTGCAGTATACGCTTTTAATCCTTCAAAACACGATTGCGAATATTGCAATACGCCAGCGCATTCGGAAATGCGGACGTCTCCGTCGTCAATAAGCATTCCGTCGTTCCATGAGCCGTCTTTAAATTCGGCAACAAATCTTTTATCCGTTTTCATATAAGCGAACGGAAGATTAGCCCAGTCAAGATTTCTTTTCATATTTACCCCGCAAAGTACGATTTTATTTTGGAAACTCTATCATTATTGACTCAAAGTATCAATGAACTCTGCGCACTTCTAACGTAAATCAATTTTCAAAGCATTGAGTTCCGTACTCTCATAAATCCTAATGAGTTATTATCCTTAATTTCGAGTTTTATAAACTCAAGGAAACATTCTTCTAAGGCAAGCCTTAAACCTTTTTCCTTATCAAGGGAGGAAACCAGCGAATATCTTTTACACAATTTTGCTGTAGGGCAAAATTGCAGCGGACGGGGAACCTATTATGTCTTTCATATCCAGTTCTTCCGTCCGCCGCCCGCAGTTTTCCTCCCTTGACCCACCTTCCTTGTGCACGACCAAAGGACTTTCGCCCTTTGGAATCCCGGTTTATCCATATAATTTTAATTTTTTAGGTAACCTATATACGATATTTATAAAAACAGAGAAATTCGACATTCGGGCTATCAGCGTTTCGGATAAAAATTGATTTCCGTGCGCACTTCTCAATCGTCCGTAAGTCCGCATTATGGATTATATTGGACAGTAGAGCTTTATTGTATAAAATACGCTCGACGGCGATACTGTAATTCGAAATCTCTTGTGGCAGTCGATTTTAGCCGTATTTGCAGACTTTTGCCGATTTTTAGATTGGGAAAAATGACCGGAATGATAAACTTAAACGATGATTATCTTACACAACAAATAATCGCATACATCGGAAATAAAAGAAAACTGTTGGGTTTGATTTTAAAAGCAATACGACAGACCGGAACGGAAATAAAACCCGGATTAAAGTTTTTTGACGTATTTGCCGGAAGCGGTGTTGTATCCAGATTGGCTAAAATGCTTAATTTTGAAGTTTACGCAAATGACTGGGAATATTATTCTTATATAATCTCCGCTTGTTATCTTAAAACCGATAAACGGGACATTATCAATCTTTTCGGCTCCCAAGAGAATTTTCATGCTTTATTGCGCAAAATCAACGCGCTGCCTGCTCCCAAAGAAAACGAGCAGTACATGGCAAAATATTATGCGCCCAAAGAAGACGATATCGACGAAGCGGACTATAAAACCGAAAGGCTTTTTTACACTCGCCGGAATGCGTTAAATATCGATAAAATCCGTAATTATATCGAAAGACACTTTCCGCTAAATAACCGTTCCGACTCGAACTTACAAATACGTAACATACTTCTTGCGGAATTGCTCTATGAATCCGCAACTCATAATAACACTTCGGGAGTATTTAAAGCCTGCCACAAAGGATTCGGCGGTCATAGTAAAGACTCATTAACAAGGATTCTCGGTGAAATCAAATTGAATCCTCCCGTATTAATCGATTCCGATTTCCCCGTTCATGTTTTTCAGGAAGATGCAAACGAACTCGTAGAAAAATTGGAGGAAGTGGATATTGCGTATTTGGATCCGCCGTATAATCAACATCAATACGGCAGCAATTATCACATACTCAATACGATTGCAAAGTGGGATCATATCCCTGCGGAATTGGAGTTGAATGAAAAAGGCGAATTGAAAGAAAAAGCCGCCATCCGACACGATTGGATAAACACCCGTTCGCATTACTGCTACAAGGAGGAAGCGGCAGCGGCTTTTGAAAACTTGATTTTTAAGATTAAAGCCGAATACATACTTATAAGCTATAGTACGGACGGAATTATTCCTTTTAAAGATATGCTCGGAATCTGTATGAAAAAAGGAAAAGTCTCGATTGTTACGAACGAATATACGACTTACAGAGGCGGCAGGCAAAGCAATAAAAGACGGAATACGAATATCGAATTCATACTTTGTATCAATACTTTGGAAAAGGCTCCGGAATCGACGGAAGAACAGCTTGAGTCAATATTTATTAAAAATAAAACAATGCTGCTGTTTAAGCGGAGATTTAACGAGCAAAAATTAAAAGATGCTTGTAATTCGTTCGATAAATCGTCTTTGTTATTTGTGATAGATGAGCGGCAAATCCCGATAAAAACGGACGATTTTTTTACGATTGAACAACCGAAAATCATCGACGAACTGCCAAACAAGGTTTTATCGATATTGCATTCCCGGTTGGAATCTTGCGTTTGCAAAGACAAAGAAGAAGAGTTGACCGAAATCCTTTCAAAATTGGACGGGGATAAAGAGACGAATACAAAATTCATAAAACTGATTCCCGGCACTTTAAAGAAGCTTGCGCATAAAAAGAATAAATCGATTTTTTATAAGTGCTTATCGGAAGTAAGGGGACTCAAAAATAAATATCCCGAAATTTACATATCGATTGAAGATAAAATCGAGCAAATTGCAGACCTTGCGGAATTACGTTTTACAACCTAAGCGCACTATCGTAAAAGCGCAAACTATTATCTGATATTTCGGATAAGCGTGTAAAGCGGGTAAATCTTATTCGACATACTCGTCATCGTTATTTAAAATTCGCAATTCTCCTCTTTCGTATGCTCGGCGCAAGCTCGACATAAAATCGTCCGTAACGCGAATGCAGTCTTTTTTCAGAAGAGGGGAGGCTGCTTCCGCTTCGTCCCGCACTTGTGCACGGCGGCCTGCGGAAATGCAGCTTAAAATCTTATCGCGGAAGGAATCCGCTTTTCCTGCCGTAAGAAGCGCAATATCAATATCGCTCATACTCCGCAGTTTATCTTGAATAAATCTGTCGTCAGCATTTACGACATCATCAAGCGTAAAGAGACGGTTACGCAAATCTTCGCCTAAGGACGGATCTTCCGTCTCAAGCGATGAAAGAATCGCGTTTTCCGCACCGGCAGGCATCTTTTTCAGTATTTCTGCAAGAACGTTCCGCCCGTCGATATTTTCCGCATTCCCGCTTGTCTGCATAAGAGATTTTTCATGCATTGCCTGATCAACTCTGCGTAGAATCTCCGGAGAAACCGGCTGTAGTTTTGCAAGACGGCGCACAACCTCTTTTTTATCCTCAGGTTTCATAAGGTTGATTACGGCAGCAGCTTTTTTAGGCTGAATGCGTGAGAGAACCAATGCACTTGTTGCAGGGCTTTCATCGGACAAAAGCAGCATTACGCGCTCGTTATCTGCATCGTTTAAATAATCGAAAGGTTTTGCACCGGCAAACGGAGCGGCTTTTTCCAGAAGCTGTTTTGCGCGTTCCGGACCGTAAGCTTTCTCAAGAATATTACGCGCAGTATCCATTCCGCCGGATTCGCGGGAGCGTTCCAGCAGAGAACGAAATTCCTCTAAAATCACGGAAGCTTCTTCCGGCGTAACGCTCCGTATAGATGCAATTTCGGGGATTATACGTTCGGTCTGAGCTTCCGTAAGATGCGGAAGAATTTTTGCGGCTTCGTCAACGCCGATTAAAAGCAAAAACTTTGCGACGCGGCGGTAAACGGAATCTTTTCCGTCAGTTTCATTTTCGCTGACGGGAACTTTAATCAGTCCGCGCGAAGTTAAAGCATCCGCCGCCCTGTCAAGTTCTCCTGCTGAGCCGGGACTTTTTTTCGAATCCGATATTTTTCCGATTTGACGGTCTGCATCTTTTAGGGGTTCCGAATCAGTCTGTTTTTTTGCAGCTCTTTGCGGAATAAACGGCGGCGTTTGGGATGAGTTTTTTACATCTTTTGACGCATTTTTGTACGCGGATGCCCGCAGGTCATTCAAGTTCATGCGCAGATGATAGCATAAACCGAAAATTCTGAATATACTGCGCGCTATGCCGATTGTTGAAACATTAAATCCTTCCGATTTTGAAAAATCTCTCATCTTTAAAGAAAAAGACGTATTTTTAAATCCTGACGGGAGTCTTCCTGACGGAAGAACCGCTGCAAGACTTATAAATAATATTTCTCAAGATAAAATCGAATACGGCATAGGAGAAATGCCTGAATCCGTCTTTGCAGCCGTACTTGCTGCCGATTCCGATGAAATACAAGGGCTTAGAAAATTTTCCGTACGTGAATGTTTTGCTTCGGGAGACGAAAGAAAAGGTGAAATTATTGCACGGGCGCGGACTTTACTGAAATGGAGCGAAGAAATGAACTTTTGCCCCAAATGCGGAAGCCTTCTTACATTAAGCGGAACACACAGCTCAAAAATCTGCCCGAAATGCGGCAAAGAACATTTCCCCAGAATAGAGCCTTGCATAATCGTACTTGTAAAAAAAGATGATGAATTGCTTTTGGCAAGACATGTAAGCCATGCAAGCGACGTATTTACTTGTATTGCAGGATTTATCGAGGCAGGAGAGAGCGCAGAATGTGCCGTTGCCCGCGAAGTGAAAGAAGAAACCGGAATATCCGTTAAAAACGTAAGATATTTTGCAAGTCAAAGCTGGCCTTATCCCGATCAACTTATGCTGGGTTTCTACGCGGATTACGATTCGGGGGAAATATCCGTTCAAAAAGAAGAATTACACGAAGCCGCATGGTTCAGTAAAAAATCTCTCCCCAAAATACCCAAATGCGGCTCAATGGCTTACAGACTTATTACCGAATGTTGCTCTTTAGATTCCTAAAATATATCGGGCGGTACCGCCTATTATTATCGGAATGATAAGATTATCGAAATCTGCAAGCGGCAGAACTTCAACAAAAGTTGCCGTAACTGCAAGAATTAATGCAGATTGCGGATTTTTACATACCGCAAAAGCCGAAATTAAAACCGCAAAAAAACAAGTCAAACTTCCGGCGGCGGTTTTTCCGTTGGTAAACGGAATTCTTACGCGCCCGAACAATTTTCCTGCAAAACTTGCAAGTCCGTCTCCAAAAGCGAGCGCATATATTCCGATTCTGCGGCTTTCCGGTTCCAATAAGAATGCGGCGATTAGTATACCGAATACAAGCGTCAGCGGACCAAGCACGAATTTATTTTCATCGCGTTTACGGGCGGCAACGGCGGTTATTTTTGCAACAACGGGAACTTCTATTCCCCTAAGTCTGAGTGTTTCTGAAACAGTGTAGAAAAAAGCCGCCGCAAATAAAGATATTACCGTCGGGAAAAACGCCTTATCCAAAAACAAAGGAATAAATGCGCTGCAAAGGTGTATGGATTTTCTTATAAGCTCTTTTGTGATGCTTATGCGGTATTGCTTTGCTAATATTCCGTATTCCGACGGGCGCATATTCATCTGCCGAATTCTTCTTCGCCGTTTAATGTACGCGGCAATCCCGTATAAATTTCCGGTTCATAATCCGGCATAGGATGACTTACATATTTCATATTTTGTTCTGCAAGATTGCTTCCGCCGAGTCTTATCATTGTAGTCTGATTCCGCGTAAGTGCGTCCCATGCACGCATGGATTCTTGGAAATTAACCATTGCCTGCGCGTTCAGAGAACTGTTTCCGTTTCTGCGGGCAAGTCTGTAAAGCGTTACTCCAAGATTGTTTGATGCCTTCAGGTATAAATCGACAATTTCACCGTCTTCCGAACGGGTCTGCGGGAACATAATTCCTTTCTGTGCGCGCTCTGCATCCAAATGGTCTATAAGACGCTCGTAATATCCTTGTGCGGCATAATTATCATCGCGCAATGAAAGAGTATTTCCCATCGCCATAAGAAGATTCATATCGGAAGACTCTTCTTCAGATGCTTTCATAAACGAGCCGAGAGCTTCCGAATAATTCTTCTTTCCGTATTGAATATAACCGATTTTATAACGGATTTTCGGCGTATCGTAGAAATTATCAACAGCATCTTTGTAATTCAATAGAGCACTTTCCGTATCACCTGATATAAAATATTCTATATCGCCGATGTCGCCGTAAAGTTGTCCTACCTGCCTATTGCCTTCAAGACCGCTGCCTTCGTGCTGTGCGGTGAAAAGCGAAATTCCGCCTGTATACGCTTCCAGTGCTTTTAGATATTCATGTTCATTTTTATATTCTTCGCCCAAAAGTCTGTATGAGTCTATGTTTTTATAGACATCTCGTTTTTTTACGGAACGAGCATCATCAAAAAGTTTTATCGTGTGCTGCAAATATTCTTTCGATCTGTTCCTGTCTTTCATGTGAACATAATAGCGGGACATATTGTAGAATGCGACCGGATTGTTCTCATCCGCTTTAATCGCACGCACAAGAGTCTCTTTTACGTCTTCTATTTTTGTGCGCAAATATTCGTCGGAAGGTGCAAGAGTTCCGTACAATTTATCCAAAAGATATCCGCTTAATTCCGTCCAATCCTCCGCACCCAGAGATTTTGCTTTAGGCATAAAATTGTCTTTCAACTGTAAAACTTCAAGCAAATTGTCGGTTCTGATGTAATACCGAAGCATTCGTGAAAGATAAAATAAACTCTTGCTCTTTACTTTATTTGTCTCGACCAAATCGGAATAACGTGCGCGCGCAAGCGGAAATTTTGATGCATCTTTTTCGGTCGCCCACTCAAGATAAATATCTCCGAGCAAAAGAATTCCGTCAGGATCGTTTACGTGATGATCGAGTATATCGCGAAGAACAACTTCTTCCGCTTTAGAGTAATTTGCAAGATCGTTCAATTCCATTTGTGCATATTCAAGTCCCGCCGTCTTATCGAATTTGAACGTACGCAGAATTCCCGTATACATTTGCTCTGCGCGTACATATTGTTTGTGTGCGCGGTAGCCTCGAGCGTATTTGAAAAACCACTTCTTCTGCAGGTTATATTTTACCGCTTCATTGAATTTTTCTTCCGACTGTGGATAGCTTTCCGCTTCAAGAAGATTGTAGCCCTGTTTATATAAGTGATTTGCCATTGCAGGCTCGTATATGTAGAATTTTGAGAACATAAATACGAGCCATACGAGAAACGCACCTATAAGGCTCATCAACGCGCCGGGAATAATTTTATTTCGCAGTTGATATTGGAACGATGCCTTATATGCTTCGTATTCTGCCGCCGTACGCCGTTCAAAATCGCGCGGAACCGGAATAGAAATATCAAGCATTTTTTCCAAATCCGATGCAAGCTGCCGTGCAGAAACTTTTTTTAATACTTTTTGAACAATTTCAAATTCCGCTTCGTCGGTAAATTCGTTCTTGATGATAAGATCTTCAACAGCAAGCCGCACATTCAGCGGATAGGAAGAAAGATTCTTTAGGAATTTTTTATAGTCTTCATCCGAAAGTGTATTTTCAGGCAACGTACCGTCATCGGAATCTACGCGTATTTCCGGCTCCGGCATTTTCATTTTGCCGTTTTTACCTTCGGCAACCGTATCGACATCCGTAAAACCGCGTATTTCAAAATCACCCGTGTCGATTCTTACATTATCGGCATTGTCAAGCTCAAAGTCTCCGCCCGAAAGCTGCGTATCCGTATCGGGGAACTCCATTCCGGCGAGTTCGCTTGTATCGAAAGTTTCGATGGGCGTATTTTCATCGGCGGATGTATCTACATCTTCTCCGTCAGATGCGGAATCGTTTAAATTAAAATCGAAGTTTGTAGGGAAATCATCCGATTCCGGGAAGTCCTCGTTATCTTCGGAAGTTTCATCCGCAAACGCATCGGATGTTTTATTTTCGGGCGAGCTTTCTTCTTCCGGAATATCTTCAAAAGCAGGAAAATCGGAAATATTTTCATGGGAGTCCGAAACGGTTTGTGCATGTTCTTCGGAAGTCTGTAAATCTTCAGGCTGCCCGTCCTGTTCTGATGAAATATCGCCCAAATCCAACGTACCGTCGTCAAGCCCGAACGAATCGTTTTCCGCATCGTCAAAATTTATCGCGGAAAAATCGGTATCGCTATCCGGTATTCCTGCAAGTAAAGAATCACCGTCCGATGAAGTCGGGATATCCGTTCCGCCGTCTTTTTCGGGAGCCGTGTCGGAAGCAGGGATATCCGAAAAATCCGGTTCGGCGGAATCTGATTCTTCTTCAGCCGGATTAAAATCTTCTTCGGGCAGCTCGGAAAGCGTATCCGCTCCTGCGCCTGAAGATTCGGTTTCGGGAAGTTCCATGTCGGAAGAATCGAAAAGTCCCTCAGGCGTACCTGTAAAATATTCTTCTCCGCCGAGATTATCGTCATCAATAGGCTCGGACGGCTCGAAATCGTCGAATTCCTTGCTCTCCGAACCCAAATCAATCGTATTTGTTTCGGGCAAATCGAAATCCGAAAAATCGACTCCGCTTTTTACGGGTTCTTCCGATGGAGGCTCGGTAAAATCTGCGGGCGGCGCGCTAAAATTATCGTCTGGAGAATTTTCGTTTTCGGAACTTTCGGAAAGTGAATCCAAATTGTCGAGAGAAAACATTTGTCCCGCCTGAATTCCTGTATCGTCTTCCGTATTTTGATTTTCCGGAGTTTCTTCGGAAGCTTGAGCGGAAGCGGCGTCAAAAGCGATGTCGTCAAGTTTTATGTCGTTTCCTTCGTCTTCTTCGGAAAAATCCTCCGGCAAAGTTTCCCGATTGGCAATGTTCTCATCGAATGCAGGCACTTCTTCGGGCGCATTTTCCGACAGATCTTCCAAATCGTCGAGAGAAAACATCTGCCCCGGAAGAATATCTCCGCTTTGTGGCTTTGCGTCATCTGGATTGCCGGATTTTTGAGAATCGGACGCGGACGGTTCTGCCGAGACGGAAGATGTTTGCTCTTCCTGAAGCGGCTTCAAATCTTCCAAATCGTACGCCGCCGTTTCTTCTTCGCCGCTTTGTACATTTTCACCCGATTTATTTGAATCTTCCGTCGTATCCGCAATCGCATCTTCCAGCGATGGAATTTCCGAAAGTTCTTCTTTGTTATCCTGCTCGGGATTTTGTAAAACGGACATGTCGATTGCTTGATCCAATCTGTCCGAGCTGAGGCGGCTCATGTCCGTTGCATTTTCATCGGAAGTAAGAGTCTCAACAGGTGCAATATCTTCGGTGCTTTCGTCGGCTTCTTCTTCGCCGTTCGGACTTTCATCGGAATCTACGGCACCGCCGAGCAAATCATCGAGACTTAAATCCGCAATATCCGGTTCTTTTTCTTCCTGAGGCGGTGCTTCTTCCGTAGGAGGTTCGTCTTCCATAAACATGGAAAGATCCGGCATGGAATCGGTGTTTCCCGTACCGGATGTCTGACTTACCAATGACGACAAATCCGGCACATTAACGTTAATCGGAGATTCTGCAGGTTTTTCCGCAGTACCTGTCGCCGGAGACCCCGTGATATCCGAAAGATCTTCGTCGGTGTTTATATTTTTATTTTCTGCAGACGGTTCGATTGCGAGATCGGAAATTCCCATAACAAAGTCGTTTGAATCGTCAATATCTTTGACCGTTCTGGGAATGGGAACGGAAACAACTCTTTCACCGCGCTGGGCACGCAGTTCAGCTTCGTTTCCAAGTGAAAGAATATCGGAATTAAATTTTTTAAGCTGACTTAGACCCGGCATAATGTAATGATTTTACCTCACAAAATATCATGATTTCAAGGGCGGACTTTTAATTTTCCGTTCCGATTTAATATTGCAAATCGAAAAGTCAAAATCAAGGTTACTATAAATAACGGTTTTTTTTGCGTTTAACTTAATGGTTTTAGGTAAACGGGCGGCGGTAAAAACGGGGTTTACAGGCTTTCACTTTGCTTCCGCCGCCGCAAGTTTTCCCTAAAGAAAACTTGTGTAGCAATGTGTGTCTCAAAACTCGAGTAGAGGCGGTGGGCGGTAAAAAAATAGTTTTAGGTCGAATGTTGGGTTTTTCTATTTTTATAAATATCATAATAGGTTACCTAAAAAATTAAAATGTATGAAAGAATTGGGATTTCAAAGGGCGGCGGACGGTGGAACGTAATATGAAAGACACAACCGGTTTCCCGTCCGCTGCAATTTTGCATAACGCAAAATTGCATAAAAGATTCTTTATTGCACCCAAGTGGGAAATCTACAGCCTGTGACCGGTTGCACAAGTTTCGAATTTTCGAAACTTGAAGCGGACAGAAAATAATCTAAGTCCATAAAAGCAATTTAACTGTCTGCCGCTCCTTTGAAAAAAAGGTTTAAGGTTTGCCTTAGTAAGGATGTAAACTTTGAGTTTATAAAACTCGGAATTAAACCTTTTAAAGACTTAACGGATTCATCGTCCGCCGTGCTTTTTGTATGACCGGAAATAAAGATTGAATTTGTGTCCGCTTAAAATTAAGGTTATAATACGCTTGTTATTTTTATTTTTTTTTGCGAGGTTTTTATGAAATCAAGGACGGAGCTGCCGTGGACGTTTTTAGATGAATTTAGAGGAACGGATTTTAAAGGTGAATGGCCTACCGTCCCCGAGATGTTCGGTATATCCTGCCGCAGATTTCCTGCTCGCCCATGCTTTACGGTTTTCGAGCCGGACAGAATTACACTGACATATTCAGAAACTCTTGATTGTGTAAAACGACTTTCCAACTGGATGCTTTCACAGGGCATTCAAAAGGGAGATAAAATTGCGGTAAGCGGCAAAAATTCTCCGGAATGGGCTGCAGTTTATCTTGCCGCTTTATTTTCCGGCGCAGTAATCGTTCCTATTGATTACGGACTGCATAACGAAGAAATCGACAATCTCCTTGCCGCATCCAAACCTCGTATTTTTTTTGTAGACGAAGAGAAAATCGCATATTTTGATAAAAATCCGTCCGGAGCCAAGATATATTCTCTTTCTTGTAAAGATTCTCTGCGCTATGTGTTTTCGCTTGTTTCCGAAAAAAACTTTACTGCGGAAATGCCCGTCTGCGATGATCTTGCGGCAATTCTGTTTACTTCTGGTACGACAGGCAATCCGAAAGGCGTTATGCTGACTCATAAAAATCTTGTCTCCGATTGCTATATAGCGCAGACTCGCATGAGAATCTATTCGTCCGACGTATTTTATGCGCTTTTGCCCATTCACCACGCATACACGATGCTTGCGGTTTTTATTGAAGCAATTTCCGTAGGCGCGGAACTTGTCTTTGCAAAATCGATGGTAGTCAAAAAAATGATGCAGGAACTTAAAGAGGGTAGGATAACGATGCTGCTCGGAGTTCCGCTTTTATTCAACAAACTTATGACGGGAATCATAAAAGGGATTAAGGCAAAAGGCATTGTTGTTTATGCGCTTATTAGAGCTTTAATGGGATTATCATATCTTATAAAGAAAATTTTTAAAGTTAATCCCGGAAAGAAGATGTTCGGAGCACTTCTGCGCCAAGCGAATATCAGCACGCTCCGTATAGCAATCTGCGGCGGAGGCCCGCTTACTCCAAGCGTGTTCAAAAAATATAATGAGTTGGGAATTGATTTTGTTCAGGGCTACGGTCTTACGGAAACTTCGCCGATTATAACGCTTAATCCTGTCGAACATTTTAAAATCGAAAGTGTCGGACAGTATTTTTTTCCATATATGGAAATGCGTATTGCAGAGCCGGACGAACAAGGAGTCGGCGAAGTTCAGGTAAAAGGCCCTATGGTGATGAAGGGCTATTACAATATGCCGCAGGAAACTGCGGACGTTTTTACCGAAGACGGTTGGTTTAAGACAGGCGATTTAGGACGGCTTGACGGCGAAGGCTATCTTATGCTTTCGGGGCGTGCGAAAAATATAATCGTTACGGAAGGCGGTAAAAATGTCTTCCCCGAAGAAATTGAAAACGCATTCACTTTATTTGACGATATTGAACAAATTACGATTCAAGGCTATGTCGAAAATGCTGACACAAAATCGGAGGCGATAGAAGCTCTCATCTATCCTTCCGATACGCTTTTTGCCCGATTCAACATAAATCGAGGAGATAAAGCCGCATCCGAAAAAGTTCGGAGCGTTTTAAGTGAAATTATTTCTCGTGTAAATAAAAATCAGCCGCCGTATGCGAAAATCTCTAAAATCACGATTCTTGAAAAACCTCTTGAAATGACTACGACAAAAAAAGTCAAACGCAGTTACGCAAAAAAGTAAGCAGATTCTATGCACGGATTAAAAAAAATTATTGCAGGGTTGGAAAAACGCTATAAATTCTACACCCTGCTTTGCCCCTTTTTGATGATTGCCGAAGTTTTTATGGAAACTTTGATTCCGTATTTGATGGCAATGATAATCGACACCGGTATTGCTCAAAAAAATATAGGATTTGTGCTGAACAAAGGACTTATTATGATTTTTTGCGCATTAATTTCGCTTACTGCCGGTGTTTCGGGGGCAAGACTTGGAGCTTCTGCGGCGGTAGGCTTTGCGCGGAATCTTAGGCGCAATCTTTTTGATAAGATACAAAGTTTTTCGTTTTCCAATACGGATAAATTCGGTACAGCATCACTTATAACGCGCCTTACGACAGACGTTACCAACGCGCAAAATGTTTACATGATGCTTGTGCGTATATGTTTCCGTGCACCGTTTATGCTGATTACCGGAACTGTCATGGCTTTTTTTATAAATGAGCGGCTTGCACTTGTTTTCCTTTTTGCAATTCCTGTTCTCGCTTTTATGATTTTTATTATTGCGCGGAAATCTCATCCGCGTTTTAAGTCGATGCTTGAAAAATACGACATTATGAACCGCACTGTGCAAGAAAGCCTGACCGCACTGCGCTTGGTAAAATCTTTTGTACGCGGCGAATTTGAAAATCAAAAGTTTGAAGAAGCCGCTGATTCGGTAAGAAAAGCTCAAGTCCGCGCCGAAAGCGTAATTATCTTTTTAATGCCGATAATGCAGCTTGTCGTTTACTCGTCGATAATCGCTGTTATGTGGTTCGGCGGACACATGGTTGTGTTCGGTTCGATGCAGGCTGGCGAATTGGTAAGTTTTTTGACATACGTTACGCAGATTCTTATGTCGCTTATGATAATAGGAATGGTTTTTGTCGGAATCGTGCTTTCCCGCGCAAGTGTAGGACGTATTTTGGAAGTTTTAAACGAAACTCCCGCAATTACCGAGCGCGAGGACGCATTGACGGAAATAAAAGACGGTTCCGTAGATTTTGAAAACGTTTCTTTTCGCTATGATAAAGATTCGGAAAGCGAAATCTTGAGCGGCATAAATCTTCACATATCGAGCGGACAAACCGTAGGGATTATAGGCGGAACGGGAGCCGCAAAAACGACTTTAGTCCAGCTTATCCCCCGTCTTTATGATGTTTTATCCGGCTCCGTAAAAGTCGGGGGTGTCGATGTGCGGGATTATGCCTTAACCGCTCTACGCTCAGGCGTGGGGCTTGTGCTGCAAAAAAATGTGCTCTTTACAGGAACCGTTGAAGAAAACTTGAAGTGGGGAGACGCAGGTGCTTCTGCAGAAGAAATTTCTTCCGTCTGCGTTGCTGCAGAAGCTGACTTTTTTATAAAATCTCTGCCGGATTCTTACGGAACATTGCTTGGACAAGGCGGAGTAAATCTTTCCGGCGGGCAAAAGCAGCGTCTTTGCATTGCGCGCGCACTCTTAAAGAATCCGAAAGTCCTCATTCTTGACGACAGCACAAGCGCACTCGATACAGTTACCGAATCGAAAGTCAGAAAAACGCTCCGTTCAAGTTATAAAGGGATTACGAAAATCATCATTGCGCAGCGCATTTCTTCGGTAAAGGATGCGGATTTTATCGTAGTGCTTGACGGCGGAAAAATTTGCGGACTTGGAACGCACTCGGAGCTTTTGAAAAATAACTCAATCTACAAAGAAGTTGCAGCTTCTCAGCAAACCGGCGGAGATGCGGATATTTCTTTGCCGGAAGAATCGGAAGCGTCGGAATAAAAATGTAAAATACGCATATATTTGGAGGACTAATGCCGCCGGTAAAAATAAAGGGAGTTCAAAAACCCCGCGACATAAAAAAAGTGATGTTCAGACTGTTCGGTTATATGGGCGGCTTTAAAATGCTCTGGCTCTTAGTGGCGGTATGTGTAATATGCAGTGCATTTGCGAGCGCAGCCGCTTCATATATGATAAAACCCGCATTAAACAATTTTATTCTCCCTTTGATTGGACACGAAAATCCTGATTTTTCCGCTTTGCTTTCTATGCTGCAAACGCTTGCGTTGATTTTTATATTGGGAGCATTTGCAACATGGTCGAATTCCCGCCTGATGCTCCATATTTCATCGACGCTAATATTCAAAATACGCACGGATTTACAAAAAAAGCTGCTTTCTCTTCCGGTGCGTTTTCACGATAAAAGAACTCACGGCGAACTTATGTCGCTTTTTACGAATGACACGGATACGCTGCGGGATATGCTGAGTCAATCCGTGCCGCAGTTAATATCTTCCGTTTTGACCGTTTCAATAGTTTTCGTGATGATGATAATTTTAAGTCCGCTGCTTACTGTTATTGTCGCGGCAAGTATGAGCGTAACGATGATTTTTATGCGCAAAATTGCAAAAAGAAGTTCCCGAGCTTTTAAGCGTCAACAGGACGATTTAGGCGCACTTAACGGTTACGCAGAAGAAATGATTGAAGGGCAGAAAGTTGTAAAAATCTTCAACTATGAAACGGAATCACGTGCGCGCTTTTCGGAATTGAATGACAATCTCTGCCGCTCCGGAACGGAAGCACTTTCTCTTTCAAGTATGCTTTTTCCGCTTATGGAGAACCTTTCGCACATTCAATATGCCGTAATCGCAATAAGCGGCGCATACATGGTCATAAAAGGCAAACTTGATTTGGGTACCGCCGCCGCATTTTTTCAATACACACGGAGTTTCAGTCAGCCTTTTTCCATGATAAGTCAGCTTGCCGTAACCATATTGAACGCGTTGGCAGGTGCCGAACGCATATTTACGGTGTTGGATGAACAATCGGAAGATTCCGGCGGCGAAACCGTTCTTGTAAACGCATACACGGTAAAGGAGAGCAAAACCGGTAATGAAAAACTTGTGCAGTCTTTTGCGCACACAGGCGAATGGGCTTGGAAGCGTTTCGGCGATTCAAGTCTTGTTCCTTTGCGCGGTGATGTAATATTCGATCACGTAAGTTTCGGTTACACGCCGCGAAAAACGGTTCTGCACGATGTCTGCATTCATGCGAAAAGCGGACGAAAAATTGCGCTCGTCGGTTCTACAGGAAGCGGCAAAACCACTATAACAAATCTGCTTACGCGCTTTTACGATGTTCCTGAACGATGCGGACTTATCACTTACGACGGAATTCCGCTTTCTTTGATTTCTAAAGATGATTTACGGCGTTCTTTGGGTATGGTTTTGCAGGACACACATCTTTTTACGGGGACTATTGCGGAAAATATACGCTACGGCAATTTGAATGCATCTGAAGCTCAAGTGATTGCCGCAGCCCGTCTTGCAAACGCGGACGGATTTATATCCCAGCTTAAAGACGGATATATGACCGTAATTACGGGAGATGGAGGAGCATTGAGTCAGGGACAAAGGCAGCTTATATCGATTGCGCGTGCCGCCGCCGCAGATCCGCCCGTGTTGATTTTGGACGAAGCGACAAGCTCCATCGACACGCGCACGGAAAGTCTTATTCAAAAAGGAATGGACAGTCTTATGAAAGGAAGAACGGTATTTGTAATTGCGCACCGCCTTTCTACCGTCCGCAATGCCGATGAAATAATAGTTCTGGAACACGGCTGCATAATAGAACGCGGCAACCACGACTCCCTAATGGCACTTAAAGGACGGTATTACGGATTATATACCGGCAACACAATGGGCGGCTAAAACTCAAAGCGGAACTGTCCGCCGCACATTTGCTTAAGGGCGATGCCCCTTAGACCTCTCTGTTTTCTTAGGGAGGAAGGGACCCCCCCGTTCAGAGCAGGGGTTTTCCTTCCTCCCTAAAACCCACCATCCTTTCCTCGCCCTGCTTAGGGCTACCGCCCTAAGAACCTGCATGGGTTTTGGAGTTTTTGACCGTCTAAAGCCCGTTGACTGTTCCTTTGCGGAAAACATATCTTGCAGGCTGTCAGGTGCTCCACCTAACAATTTATACAAGTTTGCCTGCGGCAAACTTGGAGCGGACGGCAAACCAAGTTATGTCTGTAAGACCAATTAATCCCGTCCGCCCCGCCTCGCCCTGCAGAAAGAGTTATGCTCTTTTGCAGGGCGATATTTTTTAGCCGTTATTGTTATTCTCCGGCTACAAACTTGTCTTCTGTAGTTCCCATTGTGGCGGCATTTGCTTTATATGTTGAAAGCTGCCCCGCCGGAACTTTTATGCTGCCTGCAGTGAGCTTTTTGCAGCCATAGAAAGCATCTTTAAAAGCAGGGGAGCTGTAAATCTGTTCCGAATTATAATTGCACTTGAGCGTAACAGCTGTAATCTTTTCGCAGCCGAAAAAGCAGCCTTGCATATTGGTAACGCCGCTTGGAATCGCCGGAGCTTGAGTAAGGCTTGTGCAGTAGGAAAAGCAGCGGTTCATATCGGTAACGCCGCTTGGAATCTCGGGAGCTTGTGTAAGGCTTGTGCAGTAGGAAAAGCAGCGGCTCATATCGGTAACGCCGCTAGGAATCACGGGCACTTTAGTAAGGCTTTTGCAGCCGCAAAAGCAGCCTTGCATATTGGTAACGCCGCTTGGAATCACGGGCGCTTGAGTAAGGCTTGTGCAGTCGGAAAAGCACCGGCTCATATCGGTAACGCTGCTTGGAATCGCCGGAGCTTGAGTAAGGCTTTTGCAGCCGGAAAAGCAGCTGCTCATATCGGTAACGCCGCTTGGAATCACGGGCGCTTGAGTAAGGCTTGTGCAGCAGCAAAAGCAGCCTTCCATATTGGTAACGCCGCTTGGAATCGCCGGAGCTTGGGTAAGGCTTGTGCAGGCGGAAAAGCACCAGCTCATATTGGTAACGCCGCTTGGAATCACGGGCGCTTGGGTAAGGCTTGTGCAGTAGGAAAAGCAGTCGCCCATATCGGTAACGCCGATTGGAATCGCCGGAGCTTGAGTAAGGCTTTTGCAGCCTCTAAAGCACCAGCTCATATTGGTAACGCCGCTTGGAATCACGGGCGCTTGGGTAAGGCTTGTGCAGTCGTAAAAGCAGCTGCTCATATTGGTAACGCCGCTCGGAATCGCCGGAGCTTGAGTAAGGCTTTCGCAGCCGAAAAAGCAGCCTTGCATATTGGTAACGCCGCTTGGAATCGCCGGAGCTTGAGTAAGGCTTTTGCAGCCGGAAAAGCAGTAACTCATATCAGTAAGTCCTGATACTTCGCTAAGTTTAAGAGCAACTTTTTTAGTCGGGTTATCGTTCAGTATTTTTCCGAGCGGGCTTGGTCTCCGTGAAGCACTATCTCCCTTTAAGTCCGCTGCTGTAAGTCCGGTTACTTTGATGTAATAGATTCCGTCCGTATGCGGTGCGGTATTTTTGAGATGGTTGTCCAAACCTGCACCGTTTGTTCCGAACGGGACTATGGCATACATTGACGTAAAACTCACGTTCACTTTTGTGTCGGCAGTTATCTTGACTTTTGCCGTTGTGCTTCCTTCCGTGCCGGTTCCCGTTTCAAATGTCCCGCCGGTAATTATCCATTTGTCAACTTTGTAACCGCTTGCAGGAGCTGCGGTAAATGTAATCTCCGTGTCTTTTGCAACTTTGCCGCCGGCAGGAATTACGGGACTTGCGGACAGTGTTCCGTGTTCTCCGGCTGTCATCTCTACGGTGAACTCGGTCGGAGACGGCGGTGTTATTGTTTCCGTCTTAAAACTCACGTTCACTTTTGTGTCGGCACTTATCTTGACTTTTGCCGTTGTGCTTCCTTCCGTGCCGGTTCCCGCCTCGAATGCGCCGCCTGAAATTGTCCACTTATCGACTTTGTAGCCGCTTGCAGGAGCTGCGGTAAATGTAATCTCCGTGTCTTTTGCAACTTTGCCGCCGGCAGGAATTACGGGACTTGCGGACAGTGTTCCGTGTTCTCCGGCTGTCATCTCTACGGTGAACTCGGTCGGAGACGGCGGTGTTATTGTTTCCGTCTTAAAACTCACGTTCACTTTTGTGTCGGCACTTATCTTGACTTTTGCCGTTGTGCTTCCTTCCGTGCCGGTTCCCGATTCAAATGTTCCGCCGGTAATTGTCCATTTATCGACTTTGTAACCGTTTTTCGGTGTTGCCGTAAATGTTACGATTTTACCTTTTTCGACGCTTATCGGACTTGCTGTCGTTTCCGCTACGCCGTCAGCCTTTGCTTTGAGCTTTCCGTTTCCGTCGTCAACGCTGAATGTTACGGTGTACTTCGAAAGCGGCGTGCTGTTGCTTTCAAAATTCACCTGTACGTTCACAGCTTTGGTAACGCTGAACGTATAGGAATTATTCGTGCCGTTTACAGCCGTACCGTCAAGCGTCCATCCCTTTACCCTGTAGCCCGAATCAGGTGTTGCGGTAAATGTTACGGTTTTGCCTTTTCGCACTACTATGGGGCTTTTATCCGTTTCCGCTATGCCGTTAGCCTTTGCTTTGAGCGTGCCGTTTGCACCGTCCACGCTGAATGCTACTGCAAACGTTTCGGGAGCAGGGTCGCCGCTTCCCGCATCCGTTTTACAGCCCGTTGTGAATACTGCGGCAAGCAAAATCGCTGCCGCGCCGAAGAAAGCGAGTGCTTTCTTGTTGAAAATTGTCGTTTTCATAGACAACTCCTTCTAAATGTTTTTTTCTCAAGGGAGAGAGAGGACACCCCGTCAGAGCAGGGTTTCCTCTCTCTCCCTAAAACCCACTCTCTCCTTCCCGACTGCTTAAGGGCTGCCGCCCTTAAGAATCCCGAACGGTCGACGGAGAGGGTGGTTCTTCCAATGTTTTTACGCAAGTTTGCGTTCCGAATCAAAATTCTGCGCGGGTGTAAAAAAATGTTCCGATATAGGCTGTCGTAATTCCTATCAAAATGGATAAACCTATCATGTGAACGGGAATAAAACTGCTTAGCGCAAGAGCACCGAACGAAATTGCGGTTGTAATAAACGATAGCGCGATTGCAAAAGGTTCGAGTTTTGCATTTTCGCTTTCGTCTTTGCGCTTGTCGTTTTCTATCATGTAAATTACGTAATCCAATCCGAGTCCGAAGACTAAAATCATGCCGGTTATTGAAAAGAATTCAAACGGAATTGAAGCCGCCGCAAAAATCGCCGCTTCAAATAAAACAATCAGCAGAGGAACCGATATGATTTTAAACGTGTGTTTCCATGTATAAAAGAATTTCAATACGACAAACAAAATCACGTAGACTACGGCAAAGAACATTAAAATCATCTTTGAAAGTTCATCGAGGTCTTTGTTCATGTCGTTGATTTTATTTATAAAATAAATGCCGTCTATTTCGTCGGCAAGATTGCGGTATGCGCCTTCGTCCGTAACGGAAACGGGTAAAACTACGGAATAATATTTTCCCTTTATTTCTCCTATCCATGCCGAGGAAACGGAACTTTCCAAAAACGCCGGTACGTTTTTACCCAAAACGACAAAGTCTTCGGCAGAAAGATTAAAGTCTTCCTGCAATTTTACGCTAAGTTCCGGCTCATAGCCCAACGCTTCGTATTGATTTTTCGCAAGCGGAAGGAGATTTGCCGCCGCCGCGCGGGATGCTTTTTGTTTTTCAATCGAAGGAACGAATGCCGATGTACATACGAAACCGCCTTTTTCCTTGCCGGCGTTTATTTCTTTAAGACGCGCGGAAAGCTTTTCTTCATTCCGTAAAGTTTCTTCCGCCGTGTCTCCGATTACGATAAACCAGCCGGACGGACTGTATTGCAGAATTTTTGCAGCTTCCTTTTCATTTTCAAGTTCTCTGCCTTCCAATTTATAAAGTCTGTTTACTTTATTTTCTATTTTAAGATTTGAGCGGAATAAAATTAAAGTTACTATCGACACGATAAACATTCCGGTAACTACGCAGCGGCCTACAATCTTTTTGTTGTACCAGTACGGCGTTTTTATAAAACGCACCAGAGAAATCTTTCTGCCGGTTTTCGGAACGGGAATGTAAGGGTAAATGCAAAGTACGGTGAGGAAAGAACTCATTATTCCCGACATTGAAAAAACCGCCATCTGTTTAAGGAGATTAAACGGCGCAAAAAGGAGAATAAAATAGCAAAGAACCGTAGAAATTACCGAAAGTGCAAGACCTTTCATTAAATGTTTTCTTATTTCGGCGCCGGAATGAAGATCCGTATTCGCTTTCCAGTTGATAAAATAGTGCAGGCTGTAATCTATGCACGAGCCTATAAGAGATGTTCCGAAGACAAGCGTAAGAATGTGCATTTTCCCGAATACTGCGAATGTTACGCAGATTGCCGTTGCAGTGGATAAAAATATGAGTGCTATCGAACATAAAATGGGTTGGTACCTTTTAAAGATTAAAAGCAAAATAAAAAGTACGGCAAGCATGGAAATTGTAGAAATGGCTGCAATTTCGCGGGACGCGTTTGAAGAACTTTTATAACTGTGAAAGGGTGTCCCGGAATATACGAATTTCGTATCCTGCGTTTCAAGAGCGTCGCACACTTTGCGGATTTGCGCGACGGCATTCGTTTTGCTTGCGAGTGCCGCTCCTTCTTTGCTTAGAACGCCGCGTATCATAATATACCAACGCTCGTTTTCAAAAGAAGCGAGAACTCCGTCTTTAAGGGACATTTTTGTTCCCGACTCTTGGAGCGTAGTAAGATAATTATGCAAATTATGTTCACCGAGCATAAACGGATCGCTTTCAAGAGAATCGAGAGAAGTTATCGTAAACGCGCCGTAAGCCGAAGCAAGTGCATTTTCTGCAAAAATATTTGCTCCCCCGTCCGAATTCAACAGCCGAATCGTATCGTCGTCCAAGAGGTTCCAGCGGTATTTATGTATAAAATCCGTAACGGATCCGAATGAAGACGTATCTTGATAAAGCGCAAGGGACTTAAAGCGGGGACTGTCTTTTAATTGGGAAAAAACTTTTTCAGCAGCGGTTTTTGCCTGTTCAAAATCCGGGTTTGAAACAAGAATGAATACGTTTTGTCCCGTAACTTCGGTTAGTTTTGCATCCGCTGCACTCAGTGCATCGCTTAAAACCGGCTTCGGCAGCATATTGAATAAATCAGCGTCTATGTTCAGATGCCCGCCGCCGGCAAAAAAAACTGCACCGAATCCGAGTGCGGCTAAGGCATGAAATAAAATCCAAAACCTAAGATAGATTTTATTTTGCAGTGAAGTAAGCTTTTTCATCGGCGGTAAGCTCCTTTGGATATTTTTTATCGGTAAAATTGTAGGTGATTGTATCTCCGCCGGCTTCGGTCATAATAATTTTGTCTACTTCGGATAAAGATTCTCCCGAAACGGTTATTGAACTGAGAACGGCGGCAACCGTACCGTCTTTCGGCGTAAGCTTCGCATTCCAAGTTTTTCCGGACGATGTAAATTCTATATTAAAGTCCGTATATAAAGATTCCGTGTTGCCTGAAAACATTGAAGAAAGCGTTCCCGAAATGCTGCGGAATATTTTATTGGACGATGCGTCGATTACGTTTTTTTTACCGTCGGGAAGCGTTTGTATAACGGATGTCATTCCGACTGCAAGAACGGACGGGAAAGGTTTTTGAGTGTTCCACATTATTCCGTCAAGACTGAATATGAATGTCCCGCTTGAAGTCAAACTGCGATTAACTTTTTTAATCGTTTTTACTTGCGTAAAATTTCCGGTCATATTCGGGTGCTCGGCAAGTTTTGTGCAAACGGATTTAAAACTTGTTTCTTGCGCATATATAAATACGCAGGACAAAAAAAGTACGACAGAAAAGTATTTTTTCATTTTCAAATATCCTTCATTTTATAGATTAGACTTGAACTATAAGTTCGTTATCGCTCCGGCTTATTAAACAAAAAAATCGAACAAAGGGAGAGGGAGATTGTTTTTGCGGATTCCCCTAAAATACGCTCAGTCGGAATTGCAGGAATTATCATCTTTGTAAAGTTTTTCCACCCTTTCTATAAAGACTTCGGGGCAGACAAATGATGATTCCCATGTGTCGATTTTCACCGCCATTTGAACACTTTCCGCTTTTGTGCAGATTTCTCTCGCTTGATTAAAAATCTCGTATCCGATTTTAATGCGGTTTTCGTATTCCAGCAGAGATGCTTTCATCCTTACAGTTTCCCCGAACCGCAGCGAGTTGACGTATTTTAACTTAATACTCGTAATTGGAAAAGCGTAGCCGTGTTTTACCATTTCATTGTAGCCGAATCCTATTTTGTCCAGCAGAACACAACGCGCACTCTCCATGTATTTTACGTAATTGCCGTGCCATACAACATTCATCGAATCTACATCGTAAAATTCCACTTTAAATTCGATTTCTGCAGAGATAAAACTTTTGGGCATATTATTTCTCCATTTTTCTGCAAGCCTTAAAGAGTTGCAGCTTAAAAAGTAAAATGCGTATAAGCAATATTTTATCGATATTTAAATTGAATTGATACAATATAAAATTTTTTTCGGGGAATTTAATAGGTTCAATATCGAGTTTGTAAAAATCTGTGTCGTAAATCTGTTGTAGACATCTGAAATTATATGAACTATACTTTCAATGGTTGATATTGATGTCGACCGAAACATATAACTTCGGATGGATAAAATGAAAAAAGTATTTTCAATTTTTCTTTTGCTGATTTTGGGCGGGATGATTTTTGCTCAATCGGCAGATTTTGTTACAGAGCTTTTGAAGACGGAGAAAGCAACATACGGGCAGGTATGTTATCTTACTGCCGTCTATAGGGACTTAATTGATGAAAAGGCATCTCCGGAAGATGCTGTGAATGCGTTGGCAAAAATCAATGAACTTCCTAAGAATGCCGTGTCTAATATGCACATTAATTATGAAAATTCTGCGGCGTTATTTGCACGGATATGGGACGTAAAAGGTCATTTGCTGTTTAAGATTACAAACGGAAACAAACGATATGCTTTTAAGAAATTCAAAAAAGATAAGATTGTACCGGCAAATGCAGATCCGCAGATGATTCCGAGCGGCATTGATATATTAAACATTTTTACGGCGGCTAATGCGAAGTATTCGCAGCAGGACGAAATAGACGGTGTATCGGGAGCGACAAGAAAATGAAAAAAATAGTAAAAACCGCAATAGTATTGCTTTTTTCTACAGTTACGCTTTCCGCAACGGAGTGGGGCGGAAAAATCAGTGATAATACTTCATTTTCCGATAATTCCCCCGCATCGCTGAAATTAAAACAGATAAACACGGCTGCATTCTGGCTTTCCGTTCCAATGAATAAAAAAAATACCGATTATTTTTCGACGGAAGCGCAATATAAATTCAAATACGATAAGACAGATTCCGCAGATAAGACGGTAGAAAACATACTTGACTTGAACTTGTTGAAGTTTTCAATAAATAGGAACATAAACGGCAAAACCCTTTCATTCAACGTCGGCCGATATTTTATTGCGGACAACACTTTAATAATATTCTCGCAACCGTCCGACGGTATTATGGCAAAATATGAGGATTCCAATTTTTCTGTTTCCGCTTATGCGGGCTTTACGGGACTTTTAAACTCAAAGAATGTATCTATAATAAATTCGCCGGTAACAAAATATAAAGAGAATGCGGACAGCCCTTACTCGCTTGCGGCAAAATATATTCCGTTTGGAGCGGCCTTTACAATGCCTAATGTCTTTGCCAATCAACAGCTGAATGTTCAAACTTGGGGATTTGCGGATTTGAACGGCGATGAATTCAGTCGTTTTTATATAAGTGCCGGACTTGACGGATATCTGCTCAAAAATCTTTCATATAATTTTGTTACCGCATTAGGAACGAAAAATTTTGAAAATGTTTCCAATCTTTCAAAATTATATTTTAGATTCTACCCGATGAAATTTCTTGCTGTAAATGCAGGAGCCGTATACGCTTCCGGCAAACACGCAGGGCTTTCCCCGTTTACGGGCTTTACCTCACAGACGGCGGATTTGTCGTCTACGGATGCACAGTATTCGGCAATGACGAAATTTGATGCGGGCGCAGGTCTTTCTTTATTCAACAAAGCGTACATATCTACAAATGCGGCTCTCGTACTGTCTGTTCCTGAAGAAAAGCTGCACTACAAAGGAATTCAATACAGAGCAGACTGTATGTGGAATATATTTGATGATGTTCAAGTAGGGGCGTCATTCTCACAATTCTTCGGAAAAGCCAATGCCGATAACAAAACATCGATTTCTTTCAACGCGGCTTTGGTATTCTAGAAATTATTTTATGGAGGTTTCTATGAAAAAAAATCTCAACATCTTGTTCGGAGTTCTTGTTTTATCGGCGGCTGCATATGCCTTTGCAGACAATGCATCGGTCATGTCCGTAACAGGCAAAGTTGAAGTCAACAGAAACGGCGAATGGATTGCGCTTGGTAAAGATTCTGTAATTTCGGAAGGTGAAATCATTTCCACGGGATTCAAATCTGAAGCGGTAATAAAATACCATGATTCGGTGATGAAACTTGGGCCGCTTACACGTGTTACGCTTGAAAAACTTGCATCTTCGGAGCAAAAGGATAATGTTGCGGTGTATTTGAATACGGGCGATATCCATTCAACGGTAAGCAGGGCACAGAATAAACGTATAGGCTATACTGTAAGAAATTCGGTTGCAGTCGCTTCCGTGCGCGGAACACAGTTTTCTTTTGACGGCATGGGAAATATCGTCTGCACGGAAGGCGGCGTAAGCGTAAATTCTGCAGCGAATTTTGATCCCGCAATGTTCGGCATTATGAATCCGGCAGACGGAAGAGCAGGTGCAACAAGACAGCAGGCTCAAGAAGCGGAAAGTTCTGTTCCGGCGGAAGGTACTACAACCGTATTTACATCTCCTAATGATATTGCGCCTTCTGGAGGCGTTGTTGTTCCTGCAGGGCAAACTGTAGCTTTTACGAATCCGGTAACTGCCGCGCCTGCACGCCCTGCCGCAGAGGGAGCAAAGATTCAGTCTTCAGCAGGAAGCGGTATGGCTACAGCCGCTGATAAAGAAGCCGTTATTATGGGCGGAGAAATAGCGGGAGGAGCTTCCGTAGATACGGAACGCGAGCCGGCAGCTTCGTCAGGTGCAGGACCGGTGAGCGGCTTTGTTGAAGTAAATGTATCATTCGGTCAAGGTACTTCAGGACGATAGAAGTTATTCTGCAAAAAGTAAAAAAGCTGCCTATAAAATTTTTCAAAAAGGCAGCTTTTTTTTATAAAATATCATTTTTTACGGAATTAAATATTGAGCTTTATTTTTCCGATAATATTGTGAAAAACTTGTACTGATATTATATGTGTGATCTTGTACTATCTTTTTACAAGCTACAGGCGGCGGATTTTAAATGAAAAAAGCATTGGCAATTATTTTAGATTATTTCGTTATTTTAGCGGCATCTTGTATTGCAGGAATACTGATATATACAGCTTTTTTTAATTGCACAACTTTAATTGCAGGAGAAACCGTAAATTTTACAAAAGAAATTCTTATTTACGGCTTTTTTGAAAGTTTTCCTATAGTTTTAATGCTTATGAATCTTGTGCTTATAATTTATAAAATTCGGCATAAGGCGAGTCCGATTGCAAGTGCAATCACGTACATCATTCTTACAGCAATAACATGGCTGCTTTTTTATCCTCTCTCCCTCACAATGGAACGTAAAATATATTCAAGGATTTTGTCGCCGGCGCAGGTTCAATCCAAAAAAGATTTAAGTTCCGGCTATTTTAGAACAAATGGCGGAAGCCTATATTATTTTATCGACAATGAAGATAATACGGCACAATGTCTCACTCTACGCAGTAAAGATTCTTCCGAGCCGTTTTTCGAATCTCTGGACGTTTCTCCGCTTTCGGATTTTGCCGGTGCCGCACTTCCGTTCAGAGAGCCTCTTATCAAAGACGCAATGTCCGATATACCTTACGGTCTTATAAATATCATACACAACATAAAACTTCGTGCCGCCCTTTCATGGAGAACGGGGTATTTTTCGTGGATTCTTTTTTGTTCATTAGGACTTTTACTGGCAAGCGTATATATGTTTATCCGCATAAGCGAATGGCGGCTGGTTACCACATTTTTTACGGTGATTTTCTATACTTCGATAATTATTTTTAATGTCGTTTATTTTTTGCCGCAGCTCAGTTTTCTTTCCGAAAATGTCAATTCGGTTATCATCGGAACAAAACTGCAAAAATACTTTATAGAACAAAATCAAGATTTTTTACTCACTTTTATAAATACCGCATCGGCTGTTTTGATTTTATTAACAGGGACGATTATAAATATAATACGAGGCAGGAAAAACTAGGATGAAGTTAAAAAAGACATATTTGATTTCCTTTGTCTTTATGATTTTTGTATTCATTGCGTGCTTAATCTACACGTTTATTTTTTTTAATGAACCGTCACTCATAAATTCTACCGTAAAGACTTATAAATTTTTAACAAGCTTAAAATTGTTTTTTTCTTTTGTTCCTGCCGCAATTGGAACCGGCTGTTTAATCGGATGTACAATTGATTTTGGAAATAATGCACAAGGAAGTCTAAATCGTTTTTCAACTGCGATGTTTGCGCGGTTTCAGCAACTTATAATAACGGGGCTTGTTTTTGTATTCGCTCTTACGGCGGTAAATGAAATCGTCATTCCGATTATCAATGCACGATTAAGGCATTTTCAGGCAATGCCTGCCCTTTTAAAAGAATACAACAGCATGGCGGAAAAACTTTATGAATCGGAAAGGTTTTCTTTGGCTTATGACTATGCCAAGCAGGCATCTGAAATTGATTCGGGAAATAAAGATACAAAGCATTTGCTTTATCTTACAGAGCTTTCGCTCCGCAATCAGAAAAAAATTACAGACGAATTAAAAAAGACGACAGGAGAACTTACATTCAATGAAGATTTGTCTAATCTTTCGGAAAAAAATGAAATAATCCGTCTTCATGAACCGTTTGAAACTTTTGCGCTCTTAAAAGCTGCCCGCGAATGTTACGAAATGCATGATTATTTTGGAGCACATTATTATGCTGACACTGCCGTCCATTCGGCAGACCCGAAAGATATAAACATAAGAGAATTGAAGGAGCTTGCATCCGCTGCATGGAATCAGCTTGGCAGCGCAAGATTGGAAGGCACAACGGAGGAGCAAAAACTTTTTCAGAAAAAATATGAGGGTTATGTCCGCTTAATCAACGGCGATAATTTAAAAGCGTATTACATTTTTAAAACTTTGTCGCTCCAATCAAAAAAATTATCTATAGATCCGGATATAGTGCGCTATCTTGCAGTAGCGGAAGCAAGAATTGAAAAGCAATATTTCTTTTCGGATGAAACATTTAATCTTCAAGCATTTGAGAGCGCGGAAAATGTACGTTTTAAAATAAAAAAAGATGACGGAACTACAGATGTTATTTTTATAAAAGGAATAACTCAAACTACAGGTGCCGAAGAAATGGCGCAATATTTACGCGGATTATATATTTTTACGCTTGATGAAAATAATTCATATAAAAGCGGAATGTATACCGCATACGCAAAAATGCAGAGTCTTTCAACGGAATATTTTGATGATGCCGTACAAGATTCCAATATAGTAATCGAAAATATAAAGGATTATAAAAGCGTTCCCTATATCATATTGAATTCTATAGACAGGGATTTGGAAAAAACACTAAACAAACCGGAAATTACAGGCGGATATGCGGAAACGAAACCTGCAAATTTTGTGATATTACCTATGGAATACAGCGATTTTGAGCTGATAAAAGAAATATCTTCCGGCTTCGACACGATGAAACTTAGTTCTCTTTTTAGATTTGTAGAAACTTCTGAAAAATACGGCTACAGTGCGGAAATATTTGCTCAAATCGTACTGAACAGACTTTTGTATCCGTTGTTTATATTGAATCTATTTATAATATTAGGATGGATAGCATGGCGATGCAGAACGCCCGCAGGCGTGCAATTCAAATTTTTATGGATATTTTTGTTTCCGTTTATAGGAATTGCAATGCACTATCTTTACGTTATCGGGCTTGGATTGTTCAAGCTGCTCAACTACGGAATTATAGCTCTTGCAGGAAAATCCACTTCATTGCTTGCCGGATTGATTTTATATGCTTTGCTGCTCATTGTGCTGTCGATGTCTTTTCTTGCATGCAGAAATACGTCGAGAGAATAAAATGCCGCACACTTTTTGAAAAGTATATGGCATTTAAGTCTTCGTTAATCTGAAGAATTTTTATAAACCGATTCGCTGCCTGAAAAAGATTTTTCCGCGCAGCGTTGATATTTTAATCCAGTTCCGCTTTTCTTATGTGCGCGCCTAGAGATTGCAGTCTTTCTACAAGATGTTCATACCCGCGCTCAATTTGGTAAACATTGCTGATTCGGCTTTCTCCGTGCGCGGTCATCGCCGCTATTACCATTGCCATGCCCGCCCGCACATCGGGAGATACAAGATGCTCTCCGTGAAGGACTGTCGGTCCGGACACGACCGCGCGGTGAGGGTCGCAAAGCGTAATTTGTGCGCCCATGCTTATAAGTTTATCCACAAAGAACATACGTGATTCAAACATCTTTTCAAAAATTAAAGACGTACCGTTGATTTGCGTGGCAACAACAGTCATTATGCTTGTCAGATCCGGCGGAAATCCCGGCCACGGCGCATCGTCGATTTTCGGTATCAGCGAACCGAAATCGGCTTTGGTTTTAAGCTCTTGTATTTCATTAACGAAAATCGAATCGTCTTCATTGATCCAAGAAATTCCAAGTTTTTCAAAACCTGTTTTAAGAGGGCGCAAATCAAGAGATTTTATTCCGTTTATACGTATGCTTCCTTTTGTTGCCGCCGCAAGACCGATATAAGAACCGATTTCCATATAATCCGGACCGATTTCAAAGTCGGTACCGTGAAGTTTTTCTACGCCTGTAATCCTTAGAATATTGCTTCCGATTCCCGTAATTTGTGCGCCCATGCCGTTAAGCATCCTGCACAAATCTTGGACATGAGGTTCGCCCGCCGCGTTTGTAATTATAGTCTCGCCTTCCGCAAGAACTGCCGCCATCAATGCGTTTTCCGTTGCCGTAACCGATGCTTCATCAAGGAAAATATCCGCACCGATAAGTTTGTTTGCCGTAAATGTAAAACGGCTTCCAAGCTCTACGCGGGCACCTAGCTGTGTCAGCGCAAGAAAGTGCGTATCAAGGCGGCGGCGGCCGATAACGTCTCCTCCCGGAGGAAACATTTCCGCTTTACCGCAACGAGCCAGCATTGAGCCTGCAAATAGAATTGATGCGCGTATTTTTTTTGAAAGTTCCAAAGGAATACATACGCATTGCACGGTTTTTGCTTCAATCTTCCATGTTCCGCCGCCGAGCTTATGTGCTTCAACTCCGAAGGCTTGGAGAATGTTCAGCATAATTGCAGTATCTTCTATTTCCGGAATATTCCGTAAAATTACCGGATCTTCCGTCAGCAATGCGGCTGCAATACACGGCAGTGCCGAATTTTTATTGCCGCTTGCATTTACGCTTCCCTTTATAGGAAAACCGCCTTCAATCAAATATTCATGCATTTTTTCCCCCGTAAAAACTTTTGCAGGAAGCACAACCTCCGAAAAAGTTTTTAGCCGTGCGCCAAAGCGCAAATTCAATATACAAGTTTCCGCTGCAAAGTTTAATTTACGAACTTCGTATTAAATCAAACCGACTTTTTGTTTTCGTCCGTGTTATGGACGCATATATCGCTTATAAAACATTTATCGCATTTGGGATTTCTTGCCGTACATATATAACGACCGTGCAGAATCAGCCAGTGATGCGCATATTCCATGTAGCGTTCCGGTACGTGCCGCAGAAGACTTTCTTCAACTTCGAGAGGAGTTTTTCCTTCGGCAATACCGATTTTGGGGCAAATTCTCAACAGATGCGTGTCTACAGGCATTGTAGGTTTATGGAACACAACATTTAATACGACATTTGCCGTTTTTCGCCCCACGCCGGGAAGTTTCATCAAATCTTCACGATTTTCAGGAACTTCCGAATCGAAATCCTCCGAGAGAATCCTGCTTAATTCGATTATATGTTTTGCTTTTGTACGATACAAACCTATCGACCGGATATAAGAAATAAGATTTTCTTCACCGAGAGCGAGCATCTTTTGCGGCGTATCGGCGACTTTGTAAAGCTCTTCCGTAGCTTTATTGACGCTTTTATCGGTAGCTTGTGCTGAAAGCACAACGGAAACAAGAAGCGTGTAAGCGTTTATCCATTTTAGCTCGGATTTGGGATTGGGATTTTGCTTTTTGAATCTTTCAAAGATTTCGGTAATTTTATCTTCCGTCAAAATAATCATATTCGGTATAAAAACAATAGCAAAACATACGGCAAATTTTTACGGAGACTTCGCAAACGTTATCCGTTTTTTCCGCCGCCTCAGTAAAAATAAATCTCAAGTTTTATTGAATTATTTTACCGCTTTAAGCAGAGCGTCTATTTTATCCGTCTTTTCCCACGGGAAATTTTCACGTCCGAAGTGTCCGTAAGATGCCGTCGCCTCGTAAATAGGTCGTTTTAAATCCAACGTTTTTACTATACCCGCCGGAGTACAATCGAAAACGTCTTTTACGGCTTTGTGCAAAACGCTTGACGGAACTTTTCCTGTTCCGAACGTATCTACCATAATCGAAACCGGAAAAGGAACACCTATTGCGTATGCAAGTTCCACTTCCGCTCTTTCCGCAAGAGATGCGGCTACGATATTTTTTGCGATGTACCGCGCCATATAAGCTGCAGAACGGTCGACTTTACTCGGATCTTTACCGCTGAATGCTCCGCCGCCGTGTCTTCCCATTCCGCCGTAAGTGTCTACGATTATTTTACGTCCGGTAAGACCCGCATCGCCGTCAGGACCGCCGGTTACGAAACGTCCCGTAGGATTTATAAAAAATTTCGTGTTTTTATCTAAAAGTCCGGTCGGCTCTAAAACCGGTTTTACGATTTGATTGATAATCGTGTCGCGTATTACATTATTTTCGACATCGGGAGAATGCTGATGAGAAACGACAACCGTATCGATTCTGAGCGGTTTATGTCCTTCGTATTCAATTGTAATTTGACTTTTTGCATCCGGTCTAAGCCATGGAATCGTTTTGTCTTTCCTGAGTTTCGATGCATTTTGCAATACTTTGTGAGAATACATAATCGGTGCGGGCATAAGCTCCGGAGTTTCATTGCAGGCAAAACCGAACATCATTCCCTGATCGCCTGCACCCTGCTGACCCTCATACTCTTTAAGACCCATGCCGACGACACCTTGATTTATATCCGGTGATTGCCGATGAAGTTTATTCATAAAGGTCATAGTATTACCGTTTAAACCTAATGTTTCGTCGGTGTAACCTATATCGCACGCAACTCGGCGGGCAATCTTTTCCGCGTCGATTGAGCCGTTTCCGCTCATACTTATTTCACCGCCTACAAGAATAAAATTCGATGTTGCGAAAGTTTCGCAGGCGACATGACAATCCGCATCGTTTTTCAAGCATTCATCAAGTATTGCGTCGGAAATTTTATCGCAAAGTTTATCGGGATGACCTTCTCCAACCGATTCCGATGTAAAAAGATAAGGTTCTGAGTGCATAATATTCTCCAGTAGTTTTTATACAAAAAAAATAAAAATTGTTGTATACCAAATGATTTTTTTATACTATAATAATTACTATAAAAATAGGCAACTATTTTACAACATTCAATATTTAAAGTGCCCTAGGAGGAATGAAATGTCGCTTAAGAAAACGTTTTCTAAGGATAAAAAAACTTGCAGCGTTACTTTTACCGTTTCTGCAGAAGCTGCGCAGGGAGCAAAAAAAGTAAACCTTGCGGGTGATTTTAATAGCTGGAGCAGCACCGATACGCCGATGAAAAAGAGTAAAGACGGTTCTTTTTCTATTAAGTTGGACTTAGAAGCCGATAAAGAATATCAGTTCCGCTATCTTCTTGACGGCTATAAATGGGAAAATGATTGGAAAGCCGACAAATATATTCCGGCTCCGTATTCCAATGCCGATAATTCCGTAGTTGTAACGAAAAACTTAAAATAAAACGCTTTACGACTTTTTATAAAGGGCTTTTACATTTCAAAACGAAGTAAAAGCCTTTTTTATTTATATCAGTAAATATTTAAAACAATTAGTTTATCGGCGCAAAAAATCGGTAATCGCTTACGGGAAAATTGTTTTTCGCTTTTTAATCGGCGATGAAAGTTTTTGCGATTTACCCTGTTAAACGTCTACCGGTTTTATCGAATATTATAGCTCTTTGAGCATTTGCGCTGGGTTTTCGGGGGCTTTTACTTTGGCAAAAGCCTTTACGATAATTCCGTTTTCGTTGATGAGATAGGTCGAACGCTCAATTCCCATGTATTTTTTGCCGTACATACTTTTTTCTTTCCAAACGTCGTAGGCTTTTATCGCGGAAAGCTCAGTGTCGGAAAGCAGAATGAAGGGAAGAGCGTAATTCGATTCGAACTTTTTGTGCGAGGCAACGCTGTCTTTGCTTATCCCGATAACAACCGCGCCTTTTTCCGTAAACTGCGGATACAGCTCTCCGAACGCGCACGCCTGCTTTGTGCAGCCGGACGTATTGTCTTTCGGGTAAAAATACAAAATCACTTTTTTTCCCCTAAACTCGCTTAAACTGCGTGCAGCTCCGTTCTGATCCGGCAGCATAAAATCCGGCGCCGTTGTTCCTATTTCCAACATAATTTTCTCCTATATCTATTGATTTATCCGCGTTCATTCCGCGTATTCTCCGAAATTCCGCTAAAACTTTCAAACACCGTTCAGCCTGTCCGCAATCTCCCCGATACGCGCGGAATGCGCTAGCACGTACAAAATATCTTCCGGTTCAATGACGGTGCTGCCTTTGGGGAAAATAATTTTTCCGCCGCGCACAATGGAACTGATTAAAACTTCTTTATCCAAATTCAATTCCGAAATCGTCTTGTGAGCGCACCGTGCATTCGATTCTACATAAAGGTCGAACATATCCACGTCGCTTGCCTGAAGCGAATGCAATTCCACCGTGTGCGGAGAATCGGGGCGCTTTTTTTCCGTAAAACGCAGCAGTTTTGACAGAGGTGCAAGAGTTGTCCCCTGAATAATGCACGACAAAAAGACTGCAAAAAATATCGTATCGAAGATAAAGCCGTTTTCATCAAGTCCGTTTGCAAGCGGATAAGTTGCAAGAACAATCGGAACCGCGCCCTTAATGCCGCCCCATGTCAAAAAAAACTTTTCTTTGAGCGAATACTTGAACGGTATAAGCGAAAGAATCACCGCCAAAGGACGGGCAACGAACATCATCACGCCGACGATTATCAAAGCCTCTTTCCAAATGTGTACGAATCGGTGCGGAAAGGATAAAAGTCCGAGCATGATAAAGAGCGTTATGTTAAATATCGTCGAAACGCTTTCAAGAAAGCTGCTGACGCTCCGCTTTGCCGGAAACGCGGAATTTCCGAGCCAGTAGCCCATAAAGAAAACCGCAATAATTCCGTTCGCCTTGAGCAGGTCGGACACGCCGTACGCAAAAAGGATGCAGCCCAAAATCAAAACGTTGTAGTTTCCGCGGTTGTCGGAGCGGAGCCGATTAAAGACGAACAAAGAGACTTTGTAGCTTACAAAACCGATGATAATTCCGCCTGCAAACTGCCAGACGAGGGAAATAACTGCAAAAAGCGGAGAATTAAACGCTTTTGTCGCAATTTGCACAAAAGTTACCGTCAAAAGAATTGCCATCGGGTCGTTCGCCGCCGATTCCACGTTGAGCGTTACCGCAAGTTTTGACTTTATCGGATTTGCTTTTGTAATCATAAAAACTGCCGCCGCGTCCGTTGACGATATAATAGATGAAATCAAAAGGGAATAAACGAGGTCGAATTTGAGAATAAGATGAATTAAAACGCCGAGTATGAGCGACGTGAGCGCGACTCCGAGTGTTGCAAGCGTGAGCGACGGACCTGCAGCCGTCTTAAACGCTTCTTTCGTAATCCTGAATCCGCCGTCAAAAATGATAAAAATGAGCAAGATGTCGGCAATTTTTTTTGTCAGGACGGCGTTGTCAAAGTAAAACAAGTTGAGAACGTCGCTTCCGACAAGTACGCCGATCAAAATAAACCCGATGAGCAGCGGCAGTCCCGCTTTTGCGCTGATTTTTGTAGAAAGCATTGCAAGAATGATAAGAAAAGCGATAAAAAGTATCATGCACCAAATTGTAGTTATTTCAGCATGAAAAGCAAGGCGCGGCGCGGCGGACAGGATAACTTGGTTTTACAGATTTAGTCCGGTCTTCTGTCCGCTTGCAGTTTTGCATCAGCAAAACTGCGGTAAATAAGAGCTTAAGCACGAAGAGGAACGACTGAAAAGCAGCTTCAGCAGTTTTCGTTGGGCGGCAGAGAACATACTTTGGAAGATTCAACGGAATCTCCGCCCACCCGCGTTTGCTGTGCAAACGCGCATAAAAACATTGGAAAAAACACCCTCTCTGTTGAGAGGTTTGGGGTTCTTAGGGGTACGCCCCTAAGCAGTCGGGAAGGAGAGTGAGGGTGGCTGGCGGTAGACCCGTTACATATTGTAACCATGTTTACTGCCGCCGGCACTGCTCTGAATGGGGGGGGGGCCATTCCTCCCTGAGAAAACAAAGGAGTCTAAGGTGCGTCGTCCTTAAGCAAGTGCGCTGCTGACAGTTCCGCTTTGAGCTTACGAACGGTTTCCGGCGAAAGTTTGATACATCGGGCAACCTGCTCAACACTCAAGCCGTCTGCAAGGAAACTTCTTGCATTATCAATCTTGTTTGTTTCTATGCCGCGTTCTTCGCCGATTGCAATACCACGCTTTTCTCCGATAGATATTCCTCTCTGCTCTCCAATTGCGATTCCGGTCTGTAATCCTTCTTCTCTGCCCATGCGTCTTAAATCATATTCGCGTAAGTTCATAGTTAAATAATCACTCCTGAATACTTCATTTAATTTGGCTTGTTCTACAAGTCCGTTTATCTCGTTGGTAAACGGGCTGCCCGTTTGTTTTGCGCTGATGTAGTGCAAAAGTGCAAAAAGTTCTTTGTCGGTCTCTTTTTCGTATGCAGACGCATTATAAAATACTTTATACGATTTGTCATTTAAGTCTGCGGCAGGATTTTCTTCGCAGCTGTTCCTGAATGTATAAACCGGCAGCCCAAGCTTAAACGGGTCTGAAAGGCAGATAAAAATGACATAACTTTCTTTGAGGTCGTTATAGTTTTGCCCTTTAAGTAAATTATCTGAATCCATCATGGACTGGTAATAGCGAGTACGCTTGCCTAAGTCAGGCGGAATACTCGTCTGGATTTCTATGTCGAATACATGAGATTCGTCGGCAGTGTACACATCAAGGCGAATGCCTTTACTCTCATAAAACGGACTGATTGACTTTTGCAACGTCGGATATTCGATTTTGCCTATCTTCATTCGCAGAAGCCGCTCCAAAACGCCTCTGCAAATATGCTCGTTTTTCATGATGGCACCAAACATAAAATCATCTGTGAATGTAAGTTCTTCTATCGGTTTAAAGAACGGTTTGGGATAATCTGTATTTGTGGTATTCATAATTCCTCTACTTTTATATAGCGGAGAAATGTGTAAATCGGCAAAGTGCGAGGCGAACAGTAAAAATTGGTCTTACAGATTTAAATAAGTCTCCTGTTCGCTTGCAGTTTTGCATCAGCAAAACTGCAGTAAATAGGATTTTAGGGATGAAGGAGAATATCTAAAAAGCAGCTTCAGCAGTTTTCACTTTGTGAAAACTGTAGCCGACGGTGTAATGGGTGTTTAAGGTGCCTACTGCTCTACCGACGGCTCGCGTTTTGACCAAAGTCAAAACACGCATAAAATATTGTTATATCAACATCCTACTTAAAATAACCCTTGTCGACACGAGCCTTGACATGTTATAAAACCCACATGGAAAGATTGAATATCGGCAGTAAGCCTTATAATAAATCTTCTAAAAACACGCAAAACCGCTTGACATACACAACCTCGCGCTCACAATCTTTCGCGAACAGCGAACAGCGAACAGCGAACAGCGAACAGCGAACAGCGAACAGCGAACAGCGTTAGGCGCACTCCGCGCACATATTTCATCCCGAAACACAATCACCGCCTCTCCGTCAACAAGCCCACGCAGATTATCGCCCGCGTCCCCAAAAATATCCCCGAAGGCAAAGTACAGATTGTGATACGGACGAGATTTACCGGCGGTTCCAATGACTTAAAGGAACTCCGTGAAATTGTTTACAGATACGACTGTATCGCAAAGTCGTAATAAGTTTATACAACTTTGGTGTGCAGGTACCACTCGGGTTGGTGTGTATGTCCCACTCGAGCGAGTGGGTGGGTGCCACTCGGGCGAGTGTGTATGTCCCACCCGAGCGAGTGGGTAGGTGCCGCTCGTTCGGATCAGAGGTAGCGATCCGCTCGGATCAGAGATGCCGATCCGTTCGGATCAGAGATACTGATCTGCCTTTAAGCAGTTACATATCTCGCCCGCGTTTGCTGTGCAAACGCGCATAAAAACATTGGAGACAAAACCTCAGCTCCGTTGACCAGCTTGGGGGTTCTTAGGGGTACACCCCTAAGCAGGGCGAGGAAGGGCGGACAGGATGAATCGGTCTTACAGACATAACTTGGTTTACTGTCCGCTCCAAGTTTGCGTAACGCAAACTTGCATAAAAACATTGGAAGAAACACCCTCTCCGTCGACCCGCTTGGGATTCCAAAGGGCAAGGCGGACAGGATGAATTTGGTCTTACGGACATAACTTTATCTCTGTCCGCTCCAAGTTTGCCGCAGGCAAACTTGCATAAAATCGCTCTTGGGGGTTCTTAGGGGTGTACCCCTAAGCAGGGCGAGGAAGGGAAAGAGGGTTTTAGGGAGAAAGGGAAACCCCTGCTCTGAACGGGGGTTTCCCTTCCTCCCTAAGAAAACAGAGAGGTCTAAGGGGACCCCTCCCCTTAAAAAATGAACCGTTATCATAAAAGTGCAGTGCCAAAATTGCCGAAAAAGAGAGGAGGAAA
>CAUUVZ010000002.1:0-74892 GCA_963548875.1 uncultured Treponema sp.
AATTCCCGTTGAGGTTATTGAAGAAGGCAGTACGACGATTTTTTGCGATAAGTTTATGAGCATTCTTTCTTCTTCTCCGTCCGGAGAAATAGAATTCGATCAACAGGATATAAAAGTTACGATTAAACCTATCGCAAAAAAAATCAAATTCCAGCTTAAAAGTATTGCAAGCGAAAAATTTGCCGACATTCCTTCTGCCGATAATATTCCTTTCTTTGAAGTTCCTGCAAAAGAATTCAAACAGATGATAGAACAAACCATTTTTGCGGTTTCCGACGACCAGAATAGATATTTTATGACCGGTGTTTATTTTACTAAGAAAGAAAATAAACTTATTATGGTTGCAACGGATGCACGGCGTTTGTCATTTATCGAAAAACCTTTTGCGGAAGGTTTTGATTTTTCAAGCGCTATCGTTCCTACGAAAATTCTTCGCTGTATTTTGAAAAACGCTTCCGATGAAGGAAATATTTCCATTGCAATCGTCGATAAATTGATTTTCGTTCGCTTTGCAAATTACGAATTCTCTTCCAAGCTTTTGGACGGACAGTTTCCGAATTACGAAAAAGTTATTCCGGAAAATCAAATGTATAATTTTCAGGTAAATAAACAGGATTTGGAAGGCGCATTGAAGCGCACGGATATAATGATTGATAAAAAAGTAAGCCGCATTATTTTTAAGCTTGCTCCGGGAACGCTCACTTTAACATCTCCCGAATCCGATATAGGAACAGCCGACGAAGAGATTCCGTGCCGATACGACGGAAACGAAATAACTATTGCGTTCAATAACAGATATATTTCCGAACCTCTTAAAAATATGGCATCCGAAAATGTCGTTTTTGAGTTTACGGAAGCAATGAAAGCCGTTACGTTGCGTCCCGAACCCGGCGAAGATTATTTTCATATAATAATGCCTATGAACATAACCAACTAATGCCTTTTCTTTCGCTTTCTTTATTTAATTTTAGAAATCTGCAAAACGGAAAAATAGACCTCCTTTCAAAAGAGGTCTATTTTGTCGGCGAAAACGGTCAGGGAAAGACAAATATTCTCGAATCTTTGTATTATTCCGCTTACGGTTCGTCTTTTAGAACTCACACCGATGCACAAGCAGTTAAAAACGGTGAAAAGAAATTCAGCATTAATTGCTTGTATAATAACGAAAAAGAAAGTATGCAGCAGATTTCGGTTATTTTTGATAACAATAAAAAGACAATCGAAAAAAACGGAAAAAAAATCCGCGACCGTAAAGAATTGGTAAACACTATTCCGTGCGTTTTGTTTTGTCACGGAGATATGCAGTTTGCGACAGGTGCACCCGAAAACCGGCGTTTTTTTTTGGATCAGTCGCTGACTATGTATGATGCGCTTTATATCGACGATTTACGCAATTACCGGAAAATTTTAAAGACGAGGAATCTTGTTTTAAAAGAATCCGACTATCAAATGCTCGATATTTACGACATTCAGCTTGCAAAATACGGTCTTGAAGTTCAAAAAAAGCGAAAAAAGGCGGTTTTTCAATTTAATCGCATTTTCGGAAAACTTTATGAAGAAATTTCCGGTATTTCCGGTATTACTATTGAATACGAGCCGTCTTGGAAAGAAATAAAAGAAGATTTAGGAACAAGATTTCCGTCTCCCGAAGAAATAAGTGCGAGACTTTTTGAAAAACGCGACGCAGATAAAATCATGATGAGAACTTTGAGCGGTCCGCATATCGATAAAATTATTTTTAAAAGGAACGGAGAACCTTTTATTCCGAATGCGTCTACAGGTCAGTGCCGTTTAATTTCGCTTTTACTGCGCGTTTCTCAAGCGGTTTATTATACGCGTCTTACCGGCATTAAGCCCGTTCTTTTGATGGATGACGTTCTTCTCGAGCTGGATCCCGAAAAGCGTCGCAGGCTCACCGCAATGCTTCCTGAATACGAGCAGCTTTTTTGCACTTTTTTACCCGGCGAGCCTTATGAAAGCTATATGCGCTCTTCGACGCGTGTTTATAACATAAAAGAAGGTGAATGGAATGAGCAAAGATGATTTTATTTCATGTTCGGAGATGGTAACCGCTACATTTAACAGTATTGAAAAATCATCGTTTGAAAAAAACAATAAACTGTTTAACTCTTGGAAAAAAATTGTAACGGGAATTTCGAATTTCGGACAAAATCTTTACGAGCATACATCAATAGCGGATATTAAAAACGGTATTTTGCTTTTGGAAACGGATCATCCCGGATGGATTCAAATTTTACAGATGAACTGTGCGTTTATTATACGCGGATTAAAAATGTATGCGCCGGAATTAAAAATTTCTTCCTTGTCGTATCGGCTGAAAGGCAGTAATGCTCAACTTTATAATGTCGATTACGATAAAGAATTAAAACGTGAAAGCGAAAAAATGAATAAAAAAATCAATGAGGATGAAAAAAAACTTTACAAATATGATAAAGATTTTCCAAAGAAGTCGGAAAATATAGAAATTCCTAACGAACTTCGCGATAAACTGAATAGTCTTAAACAAACTATGTTGACGAAAAATAAAAATAAATGATATATTCCGCCCATTATCACTGTTATATTTAATACTTAATCCGTAAAAGGATTTAATTATAAGGAGAATGTTCCATGTTAAGAACATATCAACCAAGTAAAGTAAAACGCAATAGAAAATTCGGTTTTAGAGCACGTATGGCAACAAAGGGAGGACGTAAAGTTCTTGCCCGCAGGCGTGCAAAAGGACGCGCAAAACTTACCGTTTCCGATGAAAAGAAACCGTATTGATTATTAATTAGGGATGGAATCAATCTTGGAAAAAACAGGTTTTTTTAAGCGTAATGAACGGATAAAAAATCCTGCCGATTTTAAAAGATTGTTTAAAGACGGAAAAAAGACAAATATATCCGGCATAAAGCTTTTTCTCATGGAGAACGGAACGGATATGAACAGAATCGGTTTTTCTCTGCCTCGCGGATACGGTAATGCGGTACAGAGAAATTTGTCTAAACGTTACAGCCGTGAAGTCTATCGTTTATTAAAAGCGCATTTAAATACGGGATACGATATGGTTGTATTGGTTTATCCCGGTAAAGATTCGTTTCATTTGCGGTATGCGCAATTTCAGCTATTGTTTAGAAATGCAGGTTTGATAAAAGAATGAAAAATTTTTTTATTGAATTTTTCTGTTTTTTTATCCGAGCTTATCAAAAATGTATTTCACCTTTGTTTCCGCCGTGTTGCAGATACGTTCCGACGTGTTCGCAATATGCGCTTGAAGCAATAAAAAAATACGGTGCCGTTAAGGGAAGTTTCTTAGCAATAAAGAGAATTTTACGCTGTAATCCTTTTTTTGAAGGCGGTTATGATCCGGTACCGTAGTTTCCGTTAAAAAAATCAATCATGGAGATATAATAAAAAGCTCGGCTAAAATGTCGCCGCCGCTTTTTAATTCGAGTTTACGCGGATGTTTGCGTAAGATACGTATTGTTTTGATGGAAAGTGAATAAATGCGATATCGTATATTTTCGCAAACTCGATTATTGAATATATGCGCTTACGCGCACGGCTAAAAACTTTTATAAGAAGTTGCAACTTCCTGCGAAAGTTTTTACGGGAGAAAATAATGAATAAAAATACCGTCATTGCGGTGATTCTTTCTACATTGGTCGTAATTGCGACTTTTTTTATGCAAACTTATTTGTTTCCGAATTCTTCAAAAACAAACGGAAATAATGTAAGCAAAACGGATGCCGATTCTTCGGTAAAAGAAAGTGTTACCGAATCCGAAGTTTTTGAAAATCAAGTTTTTTTTAATGAAGAAGAAAACTCTTCAATTACCGAAGAGCAGGTTTTTATAAAAACGAACAAAGCCGATATCGTACTTACAAATAAAGGCGGAGATATAATAAGTTATAAACTTTTTAAGCATATCGACGTAGAAACGAAAGACGGTGTGCAGATGGTCGATAATGTTTCCGAAACGAACAGAGCGTGCGCACTTGCTCTCGGCGGAATAGATTCGAAAATCGTAAACGAATTGTTTAATATCGAAAGGATAGATGAAAATACCGTTCTTTTTACAAAAAGATTTTCCGAAAAAGACGTTAATGGAAATATAAAAAGTTTCGTACTCGGTAAACGGTATACTTTCGTCCCTGATGAATATATGTTTAAGCTGGATATTTTAATTCATGCCGATGACGAACAGCTCCTAAAAAACAGTGATTTTACATATACTTTGCGTACGTCTCCGCAAATCGGACCGCATTTTAATCCTAAACTGAACAGATATGAAAATCGGCAATTTATTTCGCTTAATCCTAACGGCAGAGCAAAACGTCAAGTTATAAGTGCAAATCAGTTTAAACAGTTTAATAAAGAATATGTTTGGAACGGAATTGCCGGAAAATATTTTGAAGAAATTATTATTCCTCTTGCGCCGGAAACGATGGATTTTTCTTATTATTCAACGCAGGTTGAAGTAAATAATTATGCGAACGCTCAAGCTATTTTGGTTCGTAAGCCAATAAATGTGCAGGATGTTCAAGATTCTTATTATATTTATTTCGGACCTCGCAACGAAAAAGATTTAAAAATCTATAACAGCGCGGAAAATAATTTTTGGAAACTTGAAGGTTTGCGTTTAGGCGAAAGTTTGCAATCTTCGGGTTGGTTGGGTTGGCTTGAAACCGGATTGAAATGGTTTTTGGAGATGATTTATAAGCTCGTTCCTAACTGGGGTGCTGCAATCATCATTATGACGGTCATTTTAAAACTTGCAATGTTCCCGATGACGCGTAAACAGTCTCTTTCTACTCTTAAAATGCAGGAATTGCAGCCGCAAATTAAAAAAATGCAGGAAAAATATAAGGATTCTCCGCAAAAACAGCAGGAAGCGATGGCAAAAATCTATAAAGAATCGGGATATAATCCGATGAGCGGTTGCCTTCCGATGGGTGTTCAATTCCTGATTCTTTTTGCAATGTATAATCTTTTTAATAATTATTTTGAATTCCGCGGGGCAAGTTTTATTCCGGGCTGGATTTCCGATCTTTCATCAGGGGACAGCATTCATACTTTTAAGTTTACGCTGCCGTTTTTAGGAAATCAATTACGCATTCTTCCAATAATTTATCTTATTTCGCAGCTTTTATTCGGAAAGATAACGCAAAACGGCGGAACTGCGGCGGCAGGTTCAACTCAAGCTCAAATGAATATGATGATGTACGGTATGCCGATTGTATTTTTCTTTTTGTTTTACAATGCGCCGTCCGGACTTTTGCTGTATTGGACTGTCAGTAATCTTTTCCAGATGGGACAACAGCTTGTCATAAACAATATGATGAAAGAAAAGATGAAAGCAAAGGCTTAGATTTAAAATATTGTCGATTTCGCATACTGCGATAATAAGAAAAAGCAGAATGCGGAACTATTTTTTGATTGATTTTAAAATAATCTTGTGCTTTAAGTATTTTACATATATGAATTAGAACTTTTTTTATAGAGGTATATAAATGACTTACGAATTTGAAGGAAAAACGGAAAAAGAAGCTATTGAAACTGCTGCACAGCAGTTGGGACTTCAAAGAGATCAATTTGATGTCGAAATCCTTGAATCCCAGAAAAATACGCTTTTTAAAAAAGGCTATGTAAAGATTTGCGTGCACACAATCGAAGACTTAAAGCATTCCGCCGGAGAAAACAAACCCGATGAAGTTAAATCTTCTGCCGCAAAAAAAATTATCGATCCCGTTCCGCAGGATGAATTTGAGAAGCGTTTGCTCGAGTTTGTACAAACTTTGATTGAAAAAATGGGATACGAAGTAAAAACCGAAATAATTTTTAGAGAAAATAAAAAAATCGGTATAAAACTTCAGTCGGAAAGCTCTTCAATTCTTATTGGGCGCAAGGGAAAAAATCTTGATGCCTTGCAGTTGCTTGCAAATATTTATGCAGGACATTTGGGGCATGAAGAAGTGCGTGTCGTACTTGATACTGAAAATTATCGTATTAGGCGGGAGGAATCGCTTGTGCGACTTGCTTATAATACGGCAGATAAAGTTCGCCAAACACATCGTTCCGTTTTGCTCGAACCGATGAATCCTTTTGAGCGCAGACTTATTCATACGACGCTAAACGATATTCCCGATATTGAAACAAAATCCGACGGAGACGGACTTTATAAGCAAGTGCGTGTTATTTATAACGGAGTATATAAATGAAAAAAATATTTTCGTTGAGAGTTTTTTTTGTATTCGGATTGATTTTTACGTCATCTTTTCTTTTTGCAGATGATTTGAAATTGGAAGATGCCGTAAGTCCGAATTATTTAAAAGAGCTTAAATCTTCCGGCGTTGTAAAAATTATCCATGAAAAAGATGATACGAAACTCAGTCTGCTTCCTGAATGTGCTTATAAATCACAGGCGGAAAAAGCTATAATCGAAAAAACTGATAAAAATGTTCCTTTTGTCGCGGAATTTTTATATTTGATTCCTAAAGCGGAACTTATTGAAAATTCGACAGATAAAAATACCGTCATCAACACGGATCGTTTGTCCGTACTTTTCCGCTCTATCAGTAAAATGACCGGAATGCGTTATCATGTCGGAGAAAAAGGACCTAACGACAAAGGTGAGCTTTTGTATAAAAAGGCTTATATGATTGCAAATCCCGATTCCGACGAGCCGATTGCGGATAAAAATACGGGAAATGCAGACGGGCAAATTTCGTATTGCTATCAGCATGATCACACATACGGAGATACAAAATACAAACTTGAGTATTATCAAAGTGGAAATCAACTTTATGCAACATTTTTAAATACTTTACCGCTTACAACTCTTGGTATAAAAGTTATTATGCCTGAAAATATGCGTATAAGTGTCATTTCTATTGATTGCGGCGAAAATATTTTGCTTTATCTTTCTACCGATTGTAATGCAAAAAAAATCGGAATGATAAATGTCAGAAAGCAAATTGAAGAATCTATGACGGCTCGAATTGAAGCGATTTACAACTGGTTTATGAAACAGTTTTAATTTGCTTGTTCGGGTGTTTAAAAATATTGAAACTTTTGCAAAAGTTTTTACGGGAGATTTAAAATGAAAAAGCGATTGTTTGTTTCGATTTTTGCATTATTTATTTTAATGAATGGAGCTTGCAGTTCCAAAGGAAGCAGTATGGATTCTATTAAAGGAAAAGACGGTGTTTTTGCAGTTATCAATACATCTAAAGGAGATATTTGTGTTGAGCTGTATTATAAAGATACGCCGCTGACGGTAACTAATTTTGTAGGGCTTGCGGAAGGAACTCTTGATGCCGCACAGGGTAAGCCGTTTTATGACGGATTAAAGTTTCACCGTGTAATTGAAAATTTTATGATACAGGGCGGGGATCCGCGCGGCAACGGAACAGGCGGTCCCGGCTATAAGTTTGCCGATGAAATCGTTGATAAATATAAATTTGACGGTTCCGGTATTCTTGCTATGGCTAATGCCGGAGCAAATACAAACGGCAGTCAGTTTTTTATAACTCACGTTGAAACTCCTTGGCTCAACGGTAAGCATACTATTTTCGGGCGTGTTACGGATTCGGACAGTCAGAAAGTTGTAGATTCCATAAAAATGGGTGATAAAATAAATTCGATTAAAATTATTCGGCAAGGTGAAGATGCACAAAAATTTACAGCAACGCAAAAAGATTTCGATGTACTTGCGGAAACGGCAATAAAAGTTGCCTTAGCTAAAAAAGAAGCTGCCATGGCGGAAAAAATTGCCGCAGTTGAAAAGGCTTTTCCGGGATTTGAAAAAACATTAGAAGGAATTTATTTTAAGATTCAAAAGGCAGGTACCGGAGCAAAAGCGGGAAAGGGAAAAAATGTTGCCGTTGATTACAAAGGTTATCTTGTAAACGGAAATGTTTTTGATTCATCGGAAGGACGTGAACCGTTGGCATTTAAAACTGCATCCGGTCAAATGATTCCCGGATTTGATATTATGGTTCAGGATATGAAGATTGGTGAAAAGCGGACTATTGTTCTTCCACCGGATATGGCTTACGGAGATCAAGGCGCAGGCGGAGTAATCCCCGGCGGCGCATATATTGCATTCGATGTGGAGCTTGTAAAACTAAACTAGAATTTTTATATTCGTAAAAAAAGCGTCCTAAAATTGATTATAGATAAATATCAATATCAGGACGCTTTTTTATTTTATACTGAAGATTTGATTGCGTTGTGCGGCAAAATAAATTTCAGACAACCGTACGAATATAAGGAAGAATAAAACCGTATCAAAGAAACTTAATGTGATTTCCTGTCCGCTTCAAGTTTTGTTTCAGGGCAAGGCGGTTCATTCCGCTCGCTCTGTACATTGTTTTTGGAGTATATGCAGCCGCAATAATGCTGACGATACAAACCGAATTCTTCACTGATTTCAAGGCTGCGCTTGAATCCGTTTTTTTTCTTAAAATCGGAGAATAGGAATTTTGTGCCGTCGGCGGATTCAAGCTGCATTCCTATTTCGTTTATTTTTTCTGCATCTTTAAACGGACTGATTGAAAGCGTTGTCGTAAAATAATCAAACTTATTTTCAACCGCATATTCATAGGCTCTTTTCATACGCAATTTGTAACAGCGGTGGCAGCGCTCCCCTTTTTCAGCTTCTTTCGCAAGTTCAGGTTTGCCTTTTACACCGCAGGCTTCATAAAAATCTTTCGGGTCATAATTGTCTTCAATCAATTTGACTTTGTTCTGCACGGCAGGCAAAAAACGCGGCAAAAGATTTTTTAATTCTTCCAGCCTGCGTTGATATTCCTCTTGAGGGTAAATGTTCGGATTGTAATAAAGAACGGTTATGTCAAAAAATGAAGCGAGATATTCGATGACATAAGACGAACACGGGCCGCAGCAAGCATGAAGAAGCAGCGACGGTTTTGCGCCGCCGCTTGATTTAATATCGTTAAGTGTTTGCTCAAGAATCTGTTGGTAGTTATATTTCTTCAAGGTCGATTTCGCAGCCCACGCACGGAACGGTTATAGACCAGTTTTCCAGAACCTGCGGATGGATTTCGCCGAAAACTCCGATTTTCTTTCCGTTTATGATGATTGCAGCTTGTCTTCCGGCAATAAAGCGCGGGTCGGTGTTTTCAATAACTTCGTATTTATGGTCAAGGAAATACAAAAGTGCAGCAACTTCGCCTGCGGCATCGTTAAAATTCACACCCGCGCCCGCAGACAGAAAGCCCAAATTTTGGCGTGTCCTCGTGCCGGTGTTTTCTTCTTCGCAAATATATGCAACTTTACCGATTTCAAAAATCTTGTGCGGATAAACCGCGCCTGCGGATTTGCTTTCCGCGCGCAAAAGAGACGAAAGCATTTCGGAACGGATAAACTGGTAGTTTTCGCTCATAGGATTGGCGATTTCGATTACTTTTGCCGCATCGATATTCATGTTTTCGATGTAGTCTTTGCGGCTTCCGACGTAATTAAAAATCATTTCCTGATAGCCAAGTCCTATCATAAGAGATTTTGTTTTGCGGCTTAATTCGGTGATGGGTAAAAGTCTGCCTATTGTAAAATCGGTCGGTTTTTGCGGTGTAAACGTTTCAAGTCCCGTACCTATCATTACGTCTTCAATAATATCGAATTCATGTAAAAAATCGTTGCGGTACGGAGCGGGATAGACCGTAAATTCCGTGTCGCTTCTGCCGTCAACAGTTATTGTCGCTATTTCGACAACATTTCCCATACGTTTGAGTGCGTCGGTTATTTTTGCCGCATCAAAATCCGCACCCAACATCTTATTGATATTGCTGAGCCGCGCTTTTGTAGGACGCTGAAAGTAAAATGGAGACGCAATGTCCTTGCCGAAACCTGTTTCATACGGATGTTTTACGAGTACAGGTTCGATATCATAGCCGCAGTCTGCAAAATCACAAGCGACGATATTTGCGGCAAGAAGCAGGTTTTCCATATTATCGCCGGTCAATTCAACCATGAGATTTTTATCACCGGTTTGGACTGCACCGAGTGTTGCACTGTTGATTATAGGCGGCATCGAAAGAATCTCGCCTTTATCGTCTATCAACAGCGGAAATTTTTTCATATCTTGCAGAATCCATCCGAAATCTTTTCCTTTTGGGTGTTCTGTGAGAATTTGCCGGCAAGTCATGTGCTGTTCACACTGTAAAGGAACGAAACTTGTTTTGTCAGGATCGACAGCTTTATAATGAACAGGAAATTGAATATGTTCTTCGCGGTAAACGCCCATTGAAAGTGATTTACGCTTCCTACCGAAGTTCCATGCAAGTTTTTCTTGTGTCTGGATAATGTCGAGCAGCATAGGTTCGTCAATCGGTTTCCCGGAAATAACAAACGCGACCATAAACGGGCGGATTTCTTTCAATTCGGGGTCAACATACACTGTGCGGTTTTTACAATCCTTCATATCACCTTTTTTCGACATGAATTTATTGTAATCTGGTGCGGTTTTGCCGCTATGCAAACGCAGTTGCCGTGCAATTCCGTTAGTAGACCATAAATCGGGACGATTCGTATCGTTTAATTCTATTTTTATAGTGCGTTTATCTTCCTGTTCGGCAGAATCGGGTTTTTCGTCAAGTTCCGCCTTTGCGCAAGTCAGCTTTTTTTCCAACGTATCATAATCGTATTTTTCAGAAAGAAGATTAAAAAACAGTTTTTCGTTTACTTCGATTTTCGGCATTTTTTCCTCTATTATGTTACAGCATTCGGCTGCGTTTTCGCGAGTATAAATCATCAGCCGGAATTTTTCAATTATACGCATTGCCTCACGTTAAATTCGACTGAAAATGGAAGCGCGAAAAATAAATAATAAAAAAAAGCCGGTAAACTTTTATATAAAAAGTCTACCGGCGACCACGGCACTGTACGCCATAAAGACGTAGCCGAAGGACAGAAACCGACCGCCGATAAAGCGGCGGAAACCGTCCACGCCGATAATATATCAAAACGGACATCGAATATAATCATTGGGATTGGACGAAATAAATAAGGCTTCCCTACGGTGGCAGCATACGAAAGTCGGTAAAGCCGTTTATCAACCCTCTGCCACAGGAAGCCTTACAAGTAAGAATATAATCCATAGCGAAGAAATCCGCAAGAGCAGATTTGAAATCATACGAGATACGGTGTCAAACCTACGTGAGGGGCATTTAATTGCAAAGAGATAGGCGATATTGATGTAGCTTTGGGAAAAGTAATTGACGCGGAAAAACATACCGGCTATGAAAGTAAGGGAAGTACCGCGACCCCTAGCTCCGATACAAATTACGCGGCGGAGACCTCACCGCCACCCGAAAACAATATAATCCATGCCAAAGAAATCCGCAAGATGGAACAAATATAAAAGGTGACAATCATGTTTTATTCTACTTAAAAGCCGTGCGTCCATCGAGTATAATGCTGCCGGACGTACGGAATTGCGATATAAACATGAATGTAGTAAATAAGATTTTGCAGGGAGCGTAAAATAAAAGCCGAACAGATAGCACGGCTTTTATTTTATTCAAGTTTGCTTAAACGCAAACTTGGTTATCATTTGCACATTCTCATTTCATTGCGAATGTGCATAAAAAATCAATCGAAAGTTGAAACTTTCATCTTGAGTTTTTATGGGAGTAAAAATGACGATTAAAGAATTTGTTGATAATGACGAGTATTTTGACCGCTACGAATACCGAACGGAATGGAACGGCTATACGGTGTATTCAATATGGTGTAAATCTGATGAGGGCGCGTGTATCGGCTATCCGCAATATGCGCTTGAAAAGAACGGCAAAATCAGAAAATCGACACATGAAGAAACAAAAAAAATCATGGAATCTTTACCATACACCGACGACGATGAAGAATAACCGTCTGTTCTGCATTCTTTTGTAAAAAACAAGAGATATTTTCATTTATTAAACATGAATACCGAGCCGGAAAAATATTTTGAAGTTACAGGTGGTGTATGATAAATGGGGGCGGATTTTACAAAACGAAAAGATAAAACGTGCGGGAAACGGCACGGTTCTTAGCTCATCCGGTAATTACGCGGCGGAAGCCTCGCCGCAACCCACTCGATCGGCATCGTAAATCATGAGCTAAAAATCGGCAAAAGCAGATTCTTCTTAATTTTGCCGAATTAAATTTTACCGCCCTAGAAGTCTTCCGAGCTTTGTTATAATGTCCGCACCGGCAATAAAAGTTCCTGCAGAGCTTCCGATTGACGATAAAATAAAAACAAGCAGAACACGCAATATTCGATTTTTATAAAATCCTTTTATGCTGTTTGCATCGTCCGTAAGGTTTTCCATGTCTTTAACTTTCGGTTTACAGATTAGAGCTTGCACAATGCCCGTAATAAATCCCACTCCCACAACAGGGGTAAGAGATGTGAGGGGTGCTGCCGCAAATCCGGCTAGAATGGTAATAATGTGTCCGCCCGCAATCGCCGATCCTATTGCGGCGGGAATACCGTTCCATAAAATCCAATGAAGTGCAAGTTTTGTTCCGTAAGTTTTTCCGCCGAAATAAAAACCTGCCGCAATCAGCAGAATTATCAGTGCGGGAATTATCCATGCTGCAATCTTTGCAAACGGAGTTTTAGGCGGCATCGAATCGATTGCCGATATGTCCGCATTTTCACTGCCTGCGGCAAGTCTTTCAAGATGTGCTTGTACTCCAGCCAGATGTCCCGCGCCGATTATTGCGGTAATATTATTTTCTTTCGCAGTCCATATTTTGCTTGCAAGGTACTTATCGCGTTCGTCAATTAAAACTTCTTTTACCGTCGGCATTTGTTCCGATAAGTCTGCAAGCATCGTATCCATTTCCGAACGGTTTTTAAGCTCTTCAATCTGTTCGGAAGAAATATTTTCTTTTGAAAATGCGCCAGCAAGCATGGCTGCAAGCAACTTGCTCTTTCCCCAAAGAGATGTCTTTGCCCATGCGCGGCGCAGCGTGATTTGTACGGGGCGGTCTGCCATCACAATGGGAAGTTTCAATTCTTCTGCGGTATTTATTGCGGCAAGCATTTCTTCTCCCGGCTTTATGCCGACATTTTGTCCCATGCGCTTTTGGAATGATGCAAGAACCAAATTTGCCAAAAGCAAGAATCCTTCATTACGTTTAATGACGTTTACGATATTAAGTTCCCGCCACGATTCGGGATTTTTTATTGCCGCAAAACGTTTTTCATCAAGTTCCACCGCGACACAATCGGGTTTTTCATTGCGGATTGCTTCCGTAACTTCCCTTACGCTTTCTTCCGAAATATGCGCCGTTCCGATCAGTTTTATTGTGCGCCCGTTTAGATTCAATATTTTTTGCGTTCCGCTCATTTTGTTGCGCTCCATTCTGCCAGCCGGTATTCAAAAAATAACGGTGCATTCATTTTTAAGATTTTCGAATAATATTCGTTTGCAATCTGAGGAAAGTTTTTAAGTTCATAATATTGAGCAAAGTAAAAAAGCAATTTACCGCGTTTCGTTTTGTCCGTTTCTTTTTCTAAATCTCTGGAAAAACTGTTTTCCGCATTTACACCGCCCTGATCGTGATAAAGACGCACAAGTTTATATTCAAGGCTGTCGCGGTTCATGGATTTCATAGCGGACTGTGCATATTTTTTTGCTTCCAGTAAATTATTTTCTCTTAAATACGTGATTATTATCATCAACTTATATGCGGTAGAATCGCTTACGGCATTTGCTTTTGTAAAAGCCGCTCTTGCAGTGCTCCAGTTTCCGAGATGGAATTCCAAAATCCCGATTTCTTCATAAGCAAAATAATATTTTGGATTTGTCTGAACTACTTTATGATAATCTTCCAGAGCTTCTTTAAATTTATCCTGCTCATCATAAAGTCCCGCTCTATATGCGTACGCAAGAAAATATGAAGAATCTAACGCAATCGCTTTTGTCCAAGCAGCTTCCGCTTCTTTAAAATGCCCTTGATAACGTTCATATTGTCCCAAGTCAATATAAAATTCATATTTTGAATCGTCTGCGGCTATGGCTTTTTTTATATAATTTGACGCACTTAGATATTTTTCATCTTCGGCATACAATTTTCCCATATAAGCAAGCGCATCGCCGTTATCGGGATTTACGGACAAAAGTTTTTCAAAAGAATTTTTCGATTCGCTTATTTTGCCTTGAAAATAAAGCATTTGCCCCAGACCGAAAAGCGCATCTTCATTTTTAGGTTCTTTTGCAAGTGCCTTTCTATAATATTGTGCCGCAACCTCATATTTTTTTTCGATAGCCTGCTGATTTCCAAGCAAAACATTTGCAAATGCGTTATTCGGTTCAACGTTAAGTATCTGCTTTAAAATAGACTGTAGCTTTTGTTTGTTTCCGGACGCAAGAGCAAGTTGTGCGTTCAATTCGAGAACGTTTATATCCGAACCGTTTGTTTTAAGTAATTCCGAAGCGATATGCGAAGCTTCATCCGATTTTCCGGCTGATAAAAGCAAAGACGCTTTTAGAATTTTAAGATCTTTGTCTGAAGCAAGTTTTGCCGGAATCGTATCAAACAATTTTATTGCGCCGTCAATATCGTTTTTAACAAGATGACTGCGGAGCGATTCCGCAAAAACAATGTTTGCAGGTTTGTTCTCGTTTTCACCGTTCAAATACACGGACTCGACGGACACTTCTTTTCGCTCTTTTGTACTTTGAGGAAACATTTGAGCGGAAATAAAAAGGGCTGCACAAATTAAAATAAATTTTTCGGCATTCAATTTTAGCTCCATGAAGATAATTGTTTAAGGAAACAGTAAAATACCAAATTACGGATTTTGAGTATACACTTTGCATTTAAAGTTGATGTTTTTGCAATTCCGTGCTTCTTGAAATTCGTTTAATCATCAATTAAACTGTCAAATACGATGTTTGCAAATACTTTAAGAAAGTCGATAACTTTGCTTGCGATTTACTTCATCATAATAATCGGTATTTTTATTCTTCAATTTAAGAATGACTCGATTATATCGGAAAAACTGGGCGCACTCCATATCACGCTTTCGCAATTTACGGCGGAAGACAATACGATAAAATTAAATAACAAATTTACTGCGATTTTTAACGGAATAAATTTTTACGCAGGGGACGAAAATCCCGTAACCGCTCTCATCAATGATAAAGAAGTTCCGTTGATTTTGAATTCTTGGGAAAAAAAATCACCCCTTTCATGCGAATTGGATTTTATAGGCGGTACGAAATTAAATTTTTCGGTCAGCGACGAGACCAATCATGCTCATCTGATATTAAATTCTACGCTGCCGGAAGAAGTTTCTTCCATATATATCCCGTATACGCTGACGGCGGATTCGGCAATTACTCAGCGTACCGATTCGAGAATCCGCATTTCAAATAAAAAGAATTCTTGGGACTTTAGTACTCCGAGTATTGAGAACGAACGATTTTTGCTTACGCAAAAAGCTCCGGATGCAACTTACGCATATTTTGATACGACAAGAGTTTTTTCCTTCGACATGACGACGGATATTCCGGCATCAACGGAGACTGCTTATAATTCTGCGTTGGAAGCGTTAAAGACGAATATAATTTCCGCTTTTACACAGAGTCTTCAGGATGCGGCGGGCATTACGGAGCAAGATGCCGTGTCTTATGTTGCCGTAATGGCTGAAAGAGGTCGTTACGCTGCCGCTTTGGAGGCAATTCCCGCACAGATTAAGAATAGTCAGGCGAGAACATTTTTATCGATTCCGTATTTCGGAAGTCTTGTACGCTTAAACGAACTTTTAGAGCGGCAAATGCGCTTATTTGAAAAAACGATTCAGGATGCAGATGAAAATATTTCTTTTGACGTGTTTTCGGAGCGTTATATCGCAGATTATATGTGTATGCATCCCGGCTCGAAATATATAAATTCGCTTTTAACCGATGTTTCTCAAAGTGAACTTTCTTCGCTTACCGTTCAGCAAGCTGCGGGCATAATCAACGTTTATGTAGAACTTAATCGAAAGAACACTGAGCTTAGTGCTTTGCTTTTACCCGCAGCACAAAAAGCGGTCTTTATAATCGAAAAATCCTGCACCCTTGATGAAAATTCGATAATGATGTCGGAAAACGGCTCATTCCTTTCCGTAATTCAAGCTGTACAAGCGGGAGAAGCTCTGCTAGGGTTCGGACGCGCACTTTCCAATCAAGATTACATTGCAGCCGGCAGACTTATAATCGCTTCGTATTTGAAAGATACGTCGGCATTCGATGTACATACGCTCGGACAGCTTTATCCTATCGTATCCCATGCAAATAAATATTATCCGCACTTTGAAATTCTCTCTTTTAATGCCGGTCGTGCAGTGTGGGCGTGGACTTGTGCACAGAACATATCTTTTAATGCCGACTCTGACGGTACGATTACGCTTTATGTTGATTTTCCTGTAAACAATACGCATTATATTACGGTAAGCGGTATATCACCGTTCCGTTCAATCTATATTTATGATGTTGCATTTAGGACAGACCCGCGTTTTGAATCATACAATTCTTCCGGTTATGTATATCTTAAAGAATCGTCATCGCTTTTACTTAAATCGAGACACCGCTCTCGCAGGGAAGAAATCAGACTTATATACAAGGAGTTAGCCAGTCCCAAGGTAGAAGAAATCATCGAAACCGATGTAACTTCAACCTCGCAGGAAAATATTTCTCCTGCAGAGCCGGACTCTTTAGCTCCTACAGCTGACGGAGAAAACCGATAATTTTATAAAAAAAACGCCTCTTAAACCCGACTGTAAAATTTCTGTCAATTTCGTTACAGATATGATATAATCGTTTAAAACGTCAGGTATCGGGGCGGTAGGAGTTTCTGTGAACAGACATGATTTTCCAAAAATCCATTTTTATGATCAAGATTTTGTAGATATTTATAATAAAACATGGACAATGCTTTCCGGCTATTGCATTGACCCAAAAACTAACGAAAAATCTTCGGAAGGACTTTTTTTATATCCCGAGAACGATAGACTTATAATCGATCAGTTTGAATCGATAATGTCATCTTTTTTTCTTGTGTATTCTAATAAGAATTTCGATGCAAACAAGAATATCGACTATTTTTACGCGCGGCAGGAAGAAAACGGTGCTATCCGTTGGCAATATGATACGAAAACGGATGAGTCGGTTACGGATTCTTTCAATCCGGAAGGAATCGGAATGCCGCTTTTTGCGTGGGCGGAATTTAATCTTTACCACAAATCGGCAAACAAACGCCGCATAAAAGAAATTATGCCGGTTCTTCAAAAATACATGAATTGGATTGATTCCGTATTTAAGCAGGAAAACGGACTTTATGCGGTTCCCATTATTACAAGTAAAATGTTCAATGCTCCAAGGGAAAATGCTTTTTATCCGATTGATTTTAATGCGGCGATGGCGATAAGCGCATCTCATATGTCCGCGCTCGGCGACATTTTAAATGACAAAGAATTGAGCTTCCAATACCGCAGAATGTATTTTTCGATAAAGACGCGCATAAATTCAATGATGTGGGATAATGAAACCGGTTTTTATCATGATTTGGATAAAGACGGAAACCGTTTGCCCGAAAAAACGATTGCGGGCTTTTGGCCTCTTCTTGCCGAAATTCCGAACGCGGATAAATCCGAGCTTTTGACCGCGCATTTAAGTAATCCGAACACATTCGGAACGGATCATCCTTTTCCGTCTCTTTCCGCCGACAGTCAATTTTTTAGCGCTAACGGAGAAGCCTATAAAGGAAGCGTTTTTCCGGTATTCAATTTTATGATTATCAAAGGATTGGAAAAATATCAGCAATACGAGCTTGCGCGGGAATGTTCGATTAGACATCTTTATTACGTACTTGAGGCGTTAATTCCGAATGAGGAGAACCGTAAAGGCGACTTGTATGAGGCGTATCTTCCGTGCGGCGAAGGAAAATCTTCGTTCTCCGGTGATCCTTCTTGGCCCCGCGCACATTTTTTGGCAAGCGCAGGTCTTTCCACAATCGCCTTGATGATAGAAAATGTTATCGGACTTGCAATAAGTTTGCCGCGTAAAACGGTTGATTGGATTATTCCGAATTTGGAAATAATGGGCATTGAAAATTTATCGCTCAAGCGGAATTTAATCACGATTTTAAGCAATAAAAGTAATCGCGGCTGGGAAATTCAAATGGAAAGTGAAAAACTTTATTATTTCACTATAAATATTTTAGACCAAAAGAAAAAAACTCTGCCGATTCCGTCGGGAAAATGTTCCATGCTGATTGATAAATTGTAGTCCGCTTTGTGTCTATCGGTTGCGGAGAGTTGAATTAAACAAGATACGTTAAAAATCTCTTTGATTGTCCGCCGCCGTCTTTGCACAAGCAATTTCGGTGTCTTAAATAATTTTCCGCCGTATAAAATGCGGTTATGCTTTGAAATTTACTTTTGAAGGGAGGCAATTATGGAAGCGGTAGTTGAAATAGGGTCTACGGGACTTCGTCTTTTAGTTGCCGAAGTTACGGAAGACGGAAAGAAAAATATTTTGGATCGCGCGGAAATGCCCGTATCGGTAGGACAAGACGTATTCACCGGCGGCATTATAAAACGCGAAACGCAAATGCAGTGTCTGCATATCTTACAACGTTTCAAAGAACAGCTTGCCGGTTGGGGTATCGAACCGAATAAAACTACGGTTGTTGCAACAAGTGCGTTCCGTGAGGCTAAAAATCGCGACCCCGTAATAGATAAAATCCGCGCGGCAACGGGTTTTCGCGTAACGGTTATAGACGGAATAGAAGAGAATCGTCTTATGTATGTGGCAGTAACGGAATGCCTTAAAGACGAAACTGCAAGAGTGCGCGCCGGTAATACCGTTATTTTGGAAGTCGGCGGCGGTTCTACCGAAATGATGCTTATGAAAAAAGGCAAAATGGCGGGCGCGCACAGTTTACGGCTCGGTACAGTCCGCTTTGCGCCCGGTATCCGATTGTCGGGCTTTGACGACATTCAGCGTTTTATCGAAGAGTTCATACAAAATACGAAAGGCTCTTTGGAAAGCGAATTAAATCTTTCCGATGTTCAACAATTTATTGCAGTCGGTTCGGACGTATCGCTTGCTGCACTGCACATAGGGAAGCCGATTTCAACATGGCTTTGGTCGATAAACCGCAAAGATTTCGATAAATTTGTCGATGAATTGCAGAATTATACTGCGGACGAATGCGCTGCGCGTTTTAAGATTTCCTACAGCGATGCGCAGGTTTTTAATGTAAGTCTGCTGATATACAAAATGTTCATAAATTTGACGAATGTTGAAACGATAATAGTTCCCGAAACGAATATCAGAGACGGTTTGATTATAAGCAAAATTACCGCACCTAATCAGGAGCTTATCGAAGAATTTCATCAGCAGATTACGGCATCCGCTCTGACTTTGCTTAGAAAATATCGCGGCGATGAAAAACACGCAGAATATGTGCGCGCCGTGAGTCTTATGATTTACGATACTTTAAAAGACGAAATTGCGCTTGACGGTCGTTCTCGCCTTTTACTCGAAATCGCCGCGCTTTTGCATGATATCGGAATTTTTATTCGGCTTGACGAACACAACCTGCACAGCGAATACATTATCAGTCATTCCGAAATCTTCGGATTAAGTAAAGCGGAAAATATGATTGTCTCTTATATTGCGCGTTATCATCGCGGAAAACAAATGCCGCAAGATAACGAACAGTTTCAGTCTCTGGCGCGTACCGAGCGCATGACGATATTAAAACTTACCGCAATTTTGCGTATTGCCGATGCGCTGGATCGCGGGCACCGGCAGTCGGTTTCGGACATTTTTATGGAACTTTCAAAAGATACGCTTATCATACGCGCCGGAGCGGACAGAAATTTTGTCCTTGAGCAGATGGCTCTTGCGGAAAAGGGAGATATGTTCGAATCGGTATTCGGATATAACGTAATGCTTGTATAGCGCAAATGCGGCATTCTTAAAATGGTAAAGAGGTTTGCAGAATGGAAACAAGATTTTTTAACAGAGAACTTTCATGGATTGAGTTTAACGGCAGGGTTTTGCATCAAGCCTTGCGTAAAGAACTCCCGTTGATGGAACGTATTCAGTTTCTTGCTATTGTAACAAGCAATTTTGATGAATTTTTTCAAGTTCGCGTTGCAAGTATAAAACGTATGCTTGCCGCAAATCCTCATGCGGCGGATGTTTCGGGGATTTTGCCGGATATGCTTTTAAAACAAGTTTCGTCGCGCGTACACGGCATAATAGATTTGCAGCACAAATGCCTGAAGAACGACATTCTTCCGGAGCTCGCAAAAAAAAATCTTGTTTATAGACAGGCGGATGATTTTAATACGCAGCAAAATGATTTTACGCTCAATATGTTTCAAAACCAAATATATCCGCTGCTTACTCCGCTTCGCACGGATACGGAAGTTTTCCCGCATATTTCAAATCTTGCGCTTTATGCGGCTTTTTTGCTCAAACCCATTGCGGGAATAAAATCGAATAACGATGCCTTAAAAGGAAGCGACGAACTTCCGCGTATTGCGCTGGTTCAAATTCCTTCCGGAATACCGCGGCTGGTTATGTTGCCGTCGGCAAAAGGCAGAAAAGAATTTACTTCTCTTGAGGATATTATTACAAAATACGGGACTCATTTATTTCAAGGATTTTCCGTAGAAGAAAAAATGCTGTTCAAGGTTGCGCGCGATGCGGATTTTGCAGTAGATGAAGATTCCGGACGGAATTTTATTCATGAAATGGAAAAAGTTTTAATTCAGCGGCAAGTTTCGTTTCCGGTTCAGATGACTTGTAACGGTGAAAGCGAAACGATATTGAATTTCCTTACGGAAAAACTGAATCTTACAGAAGAAGATATTTACAAAGTCAACGGAATTGTTGAACCTTCAATTTTAACAGAATTGCGAAGTCAAGAAGAATGTATAAAAATGTCTTTTCCATCGTGGCAGCATTTTTATCCGGCAGACTTACCGGAAGATGAACCTTATTGGGACATTCTTAAACAGCGGGACATTCTTCTTCACGTTCCGTATGAATCTTATCAGCCTGTTGTAAAATTTATTTCCGATGCGGCAGACGATCCCGATGTAATCACAATCAAAATGACTTTATACAGAACGGGACGGGATTCGCCTATTATAAACGCACTTGAGCGGGCGGCGCGGAACGGTAAACAAGTTATTGTTCTTGTTGAATTAAAAGCGCGTTTTGATGAAGAACGAAATATTGCGTGGGCGAATGAACTTGAAAATGCCGGCGTTACGGTAATCTACGGGCTGGTAAATTTAAAAGTTCATGCAAAAATTCTTATGATAATGCGCCGCGAAAACGGAAGCGTCCGCCGCTATGTTCATCTTGCAACCGGAAATTACAATCCCAAAACCGCAAAATTGTATTCCGATTTATCTTTGTTTACCGCAAATACGGAGCTTGCCGGAGATGCCACGCAATTTTTTAACGTGGTTACCGGTTATTCGACATTGCAGACGATGAAACATATCGGAATGGCTCCGGTAACGCTTAAATCGAAACTTCTTGCGATGATTCAGCGTGAAATTGACCGAAGCGATCCCGAACATCCGGGACTTATAATTGCGAAGATGAACAGCTTGACGCATGAAGAAATAATTACGGCTCTTTACCGTGCAAATTCCGCCGGAGTAAAAATTCTTTTGAACATACGCGGAATTTGTATGCTTGTTCCCGGCGTCAAAGGCATGAGCGAAAATATCCGCGTTGTTTCCATTGTGGACAGATATCTTGAGCATTCGCGCATTTTTTATTTTCAAAACGGTAATTCGCCGGAGTTGTATCTTTCAAGTGCGGATTGGATGCCGAGAAATCTTGACAGAAGAATCGAACTTATGTTTCCGATTTTGGATAAAGCCGTATTTAAAGAAGTGCATGGAATTCTCAAAACATATTTTGAAGATAATGAAAATTCTCATGTATTGCAAAGTAACGGCGAATGGGAAAAAAATCCTCGAGAATCCGGCGAGAAATCAAAGCGTGTGCAGGAAATTTTGTATAAAAAATACCGGCGAAAATACGATGCGGCAAGTAAAGTTCAAAAGACTCAATTTGAAGTTCGCAGAAAGGATTAACTTATATGATCCGTGTTGAAGCAAAAGTAAAACTTCCTTTTTTATGGGGAAAATCCGCATTCAAAAAGGATAATTGGAACCGTTTGAATCTCATCGTAGGTCCGAACGGTTCTGGAAAGACATTGCTTGCCGAAGAACTTGTGCGCCGTTTTGAAGGTTCGGGATATTCGGTTAATTTTTTGCGTGCGGAACGCTCGGATCAGGAAGAATGTTTTAGGCGCATTAAAAATGATGAAGAAATACGGAGAAAAATCGAATTCGTGCTGTCCGATATGTTCGGAAAATCGATACGTTTTGAATCCAAAGACGGAAAAACAATTGTTCCGACCGTTATAAATAAAGCGCGCGGCGTTGAATACGGCTTGCAGAGCGGTGAATGTCACGGGCTTAAAGAAATATTAACGCTGCTTGTGGCATTATATTCGGAGGAAACGGATTGTCTTATTCTCGATGAGCCGGAACTGCATCTTCATCCGCAGTTTCAACTTTTTTTTATGAACGAAATACGCAAAGCCGCCGCAAATTCGTCGAGAATATTTTTTTTGATAACTCATTCTCCGTTTTTTATCGATTTAAGACTTCCGGAAGATTTGACGGGCGTAATCGTATGTCATGTAAATCGTGCGCCCACTCATATCGATGTTCTTTCGGAAGATGACAGCACTTTATTCAGGCGCTTTTTGCCGAGGTTCAACACATATCACAAACAGTTTTTCTTTTCGGACAATCAGATTTTTGTTGAAGGCTATACCGACCAACAGATGTTCACTTATCTTTTGGATTGTGTGGAGACGAATTCCGGCGTTGCGGGTACGGGTATAATTGATGTTGGCGGTAAAGACGAACTCGGCGTTTTTTTTAAAGTTTGTTCCATGCTCGGCACGAATGCAAGAATAATTACGGATCTCGATTCTCTTTTTTGCGGTAAACTGCGGGATATGCTTTGTGAAGATTTGCGCGTTATACAATGGATTGAAAAGCAGACCGAAAAGCAACAGCCTTTCTACCGCAATATTTTTACCCGCAAGGAATTGCAGCATTCCGTAACGTTTGAAAAGCTGATTTCAAAACTGGAATATTTTCTTGTGAATATCGGTAAATGTATTTGCGAAAACGCCGCGCAAAGTTCCGGCGAGATGAATTTATTTGTTGAAAAGCTTACGGGGCTTTACGAAAAATATGAAAATCCCGAAAGTCTGGATACATTTAAAACCGTAGTTTTACAAGGTGCGGCGCGGCTTGAACAAAATCTTGAAGAAGCTTTGCCCGAAGAGATTTCCGGAACCGTTCCGCTGGTATGCAATCTTGCAAGTTATATTTTAGCCGCAGCTGAAGCGGCACAAGTTTATATTCTTCCCGGCGGCTGTATTGAAAATTATTACAACCGTAATGAAAACCCGTATATGCCGATTCAAGGAAAAGACCGGCTGTTCCATGCCGAGCTTGAATACGTCATGTCTTGTACAAAAGAGCGGCTTGTGGCGGAATATCCGGATCTTGTAGACATACTCAATCGCGCCGCTTCAAAAAATGCTTCCATACCGCGTAAAGAAAGCTGACCGGCTATTGCGGAAAAATCACTCGGCGCGGCAGAATTTTTTTATACGTTTATAACTATTCATAAATAAAAATATATTTATAATTAAAGCATGACTAATATTGATTTTTTAATTATCGGCGCAGGTTCTGCAGGTCTCACTGCAGCAATGTATGCAGCCCGCTCCCGTATTTCCACAATCGTTATAGACAGTTCCGGTTCCGGCGGACAGGCTTTGCAAATTGCCGATCTTGAAAATTATCCCGGCATATTTCCGGCGATAAGCGGCTATGAAATTGCGGATAAAATGCAAAAGCAAGCGGAGTCTTTCGGGGCAAAAGTTATTTCTACGCAAGTTTCTTCAATAAAAAAAGAAGAAGATTCGTTTACGGTCGAAACGGCAAAAGAAACATATCGTGCCCGGGCAATACTGATTGCAACAGGCGCGGAGCATCGTGCATTAGGTGCGCCCGGTGAAAAAGAATTGACGGGTAGAGGCGTTTCATACTGTGCCGTCTGCGACGGACCTTTTTTCCGCAATAAAAAAATCGTCGTCGTCGGCGGCGGAGATTCCGCATGTACGGAAGCTCTTTATCTTGCGGAACTCGGTGAAAAAGTTACTCTTGTTCATCGCCGCGATACATTGCGTGCGCAAAAAGTCAATATAGACAGGATAAATGCAAATAAAAAAATTACGGTGGAATACGATTCTACCGTAAAAGAAATAAAAGCGGGTGCAAACGGTGCGGTAAGTTCCGTAGTGATTAAGAATGTCAAAAGCGGCGTGCAAAAAGAAATTGAAGCGAGCGGAGTTTTTATTCTTGTAGGAATGACTCCGCGTACGGATTTGGTGCAAGATGCTCTTAAAGATGAAGCAGGTTATATAAAAACGGATGAACTTATGCACACATCGGTTAAAGGAATTTTTGCTGCGGGAGACGTTCGCTCCAAGCCGCTCAGACAGATTATTACGGCGGCAAGCGATGGTGCCGTTGCAGCTTATGCCGCAGAAAAATACATAAACTCATTTAATTACGACAAAAAATGAAAAAATCCGTTGCCTTTTTCGGGCTTTTTTTATGTGCGGCAATATTATCCGCCGCAAAGTCAAACTTGCCTGCCGGTGTCGATTTTTGGAGCCGCTATCCGAATGAAGAACTTGCCCATGCGATAACGGATCGGATGACCGATACGGAGCTTCTCTCTCAAATTCTGATGTTCGGATGGGCAGGCGCGGAGCCTGAAGAAATTCTTTTTCAGTGGGTTGAACGCGGACTCGGAAGCGTTAAAGTTTTCGGCTGGAATACGGAAGACTTAAAACTTGTTGCAAAATCCGTTTCCTCGCTGCAAAAACGTGCTTCTCTCCGTCGATTTAAAATCCCATTGTTTGTTGCGACGGATCAAGAAGGCGGCTGGATTAGACACGTCAAAGGCGAGACCTCCAACACGCCGGGCAATATGGCTGTCGGGGCTTCCGGCTATCCTGCCGATGCATGGTACAGTGCATTTTATATAAGCCGCGAAATAAAGGCTTTGGGAATCAACATGAATTTCGCCCCCACCGTTGATTTATTCACAAATCACGATTCAACTATTATAAGTACGCGTTCGTTCGGGGACGACCCGGCAAAAACGGGATTTCTCGGGAGTGCCTTTACGGCAGGAAGTATTGCGGCGGGAGTTATTCCGACGGCAAAACATTTTCCGGGACACGGAGACACCGGTTTTGATTCTCACGTATTTCTTCCGAGCATCGACATTGATTTTGAAACGTTTGAAAGTCGGGAGCTTGTTCCTTTTAAATATCTTATAAAAGAAAAAATACCTGCGATAATGTCGGGGCATTTAAGTTTTCCGCAAATCGACAAGAGCGGTGCGCCGGCATCGCTTTCAAAATATTTTTTGACGGATTTATTGCGGGAGCGTCTGGGCTATGAAGGATTGATAATTACCGATGACATGATGATGAACGGTGCTACTATTTTTGCAGGCTCGCTGAGCAATGCGTTCAGGGCGGCGATTGAGGCAGGTAATGATATATTGATTTCATCTACCACCGCAAAATTACATGAGGCTCTTTGGACGAATAATCTTGCGCTTATGTCGGAAAGTTCCGAATTCCGCGCGCGCGTAAAAGATGCCGCTTTCCGCGTGATAAAAGCAAAGCTGGATTATTTTAAAGGCGGCAATGCGGCTCCTCTTTATCCCGATCCGAATAGAATTTCGGAATCCATTCCCGACCGTGAAGGACAAAAATTTTTTCTTGAGCAGGCTTGCCGCTCCGTAACCGTATTGAAAGAGACGGTTCTTCCGTTGAATAGCGATAAAGCCGGAAAAGTTCTTTTGGCAGGCGCGCTCCCTAAATTTTTTGAAGAAGGTAAAAAAAGATATAAAAACTGCGGAGAATTCAGATTCGGTTACGAGCTTGGACCCATCGAAACGGAATGGATGAGCGAAAATATTAAGAAAACCGCGCAAGCATACGATACAATCGTAATCTGCGTATCAAGCGCAAGGAGCGCGGATATAGCAAATGCGCTAAAAGAAAGCGGCAAGAAAATCGCCGTCCTTTCGATTATGTCTCCCGTAAGCGCGGTAAATCTTGAATGGGCGGACGAAATTATTTTAGGCTACAGCTATTCTCCGTATACGTTTGCCGCAATGTTCGGCGCGCTTTGCGGAGAATATAAAGCCGCCGGCACAATGCCGTTCGACATTGCGCAATAATAGCCGTTTTAATGTTATACGAAACTTTGAGCGTTATCCGCAAATTCTTTTGCGGCATTCGCGGTAAAGGGAAGCCGTTTTTTCCGCTATCTCCGCCGGAATGCTTTTTATGTCCGGGTTTCCGTCCAAGTGATTTTCTTTGAGCCAATCGCGGATAAATTGTTTATCATAACTTGCAGGGCTTGTACCTTCCTTGTATTCGGCAAGATTCCAAAAGCGGCTCGAATCGGGAGTAAGCACTTCGTCCGCAAGAATAAGTTCTCCGTTTTCATCCAATCCGAATTCGAATTTCGTGTCTGCAATTATAATCCCGTTCTTGAAAGCGTGATCATAGCATTTTTTGTAGACGGCAAGAGCGGCTTTTTCTATTTTTGAACCGAGCGCATCGCCCAGATCATTTTTCATATAATCCAGCGTAACGTTAATATCATGCCCTTCGCTAGCCTTTGTGGACGGAGTAACAATCGGTTTCGCAAGTTTTTCCGCAAGCGCGTACTCCTTAGAAAATTTATGCCCCAAAAACGGCTCGCCTTTTTTATACGCATCGTACATACTGCCGAACATATAGCCGCGCACAATTACTTCATAAGGAATCATTTTAAGTTTTTTTACAAGGATTGTACGGTCTTCGTACTCCGGCTTTTGAAATTCGACGGGCATATCTTTTAAATCCGAAGAAATCATGTGATTTTTTACTATGTCGCCGGTAAAATCAAACCAAAAATCGGAAAGAGCGTTTAAGACTTTGCCTTTATCTTTAATCATCGTAGGTAAAATCACATCGAATGCGGAAATACGGTCGGTTGTAACAATAACCATTCTACCGTCTTCCAAATCGTAAACTTCTCGAACTTTTCCGCTTATAACCTTTTTCATAATAATTCCTTAATTTAATATATTTTCTGCAATTTTACATATCGTAAAAATGCAGAATCGTTTTTTTATAAAGTCTACCGCCCGAGAGATGTGAGCGGGAGCAGCTGCGGATCGGATTTGGGCTTTTCAAGTTCCATATATTTTTTGAGCAGTTCCGATTGAGAAGCTGTAATGCGTTGCGGAAGCTGCACAATAACTTTTACGTACAAGTCTCCGTTGCGCCCCGTTCCCGTAATCGGAACTCCTTTGTCCTTTACACGCAATAATTTGCCGTTTGGCGTTCCGCCGGGTATTTTTATGTCGATTTTTGTACCGTCGAGCGCAGTAACGGTAATTTCGGCACCGAGTATCGCTTGTGTAAAGCTTATCGGAACCGCGCAATATAAATCTTGTCCGCTGCGCTCAAAATACGGATGCTCTTCAACATGTAGAATGACTATAAGGTCGCCTGCTTCTCCGCCGTTTTCTCCCGCATCGCCTTGACGGGGAATTGTTATGCGTTTTCCGTTGTCGACTCCGGCAGGAATCGTAAGGGAAATAACTTTGCTTTTTTCCTGAACTCCGCTTCCTCTGCAATCTTTACACGGTTTATCGATTACCTGTCCCGTCCCGCCGCATTCTCTGCATGGCTGCTGTACACTGAAAAATCCGGAGCTGTGTCTTATTTGTCCGGTGCCTCCGCAAGTTGAACACGTTTTTTTGCTTCCGCCTTCAGCACAGCCCGATCCTTTACAAGTCGAGCAAGTTTCGTTGTGGCGAAAGCGGATTTCGGTCTTTGTTCCGTAAACTGCGTCTTTAAAAGATATGCGTAAATCGTAACGCAGACTTGCACCTGATGCCGGACCGCTCCTTCTTGAAGAACGGAATCCGCCTCCGAAAAGATTGTCAAAAATATCGCCGAAACCGCCGCCCATGCCGCCGAACAAATCCGCAAAATCGTTGAACGCATGAGAATATTGTGCTCCGCCGCCTTGATTCATACCTTCAAGACCGGCAAATCCGTACTGATCGTAAATCGGACGTTTTTTATCGTCGGAAAGAACTTCATACGCTTCCGTCGCTTCGCGGAAATTCGCTTCCGCTTCTTTATCTCCGGGATTTCTGTCCGGGTGATATTTAATGGCGAGTTTTCTATATGCTTTTTTAATTTCGTCTAAAGAAGAGCCTTTGGGAACACCAAGAACTTCATAATAATCTCGTTTTGCCATATAAAACCTGTTGCGTTATAAAAAATATAGCGCAGTATATCAAAAAAATATAAACTTATCTAATAGTCAAGGAGATACCGGAAATCTTGTCGATTCTGCGGTATCTCCTTTGATTTTTTTTACATTGAATTATATGTACTGTAAAGTTCAGCTTTATGGGCTGTCGCTTTACAGTACATTCAAAACCGCTTATTTATCGTCGTGAACTTCGTAATCCACGTCTTCTGCGGAGCCTTTGTCGAATCCGCTCTTTGCTTCACCGGAAGTGGAAGAAGCATTGCCGCCGTTATCTGCCGCGCCTGCATCCGCTGCTCCTGCTCCGGTCTGCGCGCCCTGCTGTTTGTAGGCTTCTTCGGCAAGTTTGTAGGACGCCTGTTTTAAGCTTTCGGTTTTCGCTTTGATGTCGGCGGTATTATCGCTTTCAACAGCTTTTTTAAGCTCCGCAACCGCCGTTTCAATATTCTGCTTTTCAGCATCGCTCACCTTTGCGCCCAAATCCTTTAAGCTCTTTTCCGTCGCGTAAATCAGACTGTCCGCTTCGTTCTTCGCGTCAACGGCTTCGCGCTTTTCTTTGTCGGAGGCGGCATTCGCTTCAGCGTCTTTTACCATGCGGTTAATTTCGTCTTCGCTCAAACCGCTGGACGATGTAATCTGAATGTGCTGCTCTTTGCCCGTTCCCAAATCTTTTGCGGAAACGTGTACGATGCCGTTCGCGTCGATGTCGAACGTAACTTCAATCTGCGGAACACCGCGCGGAGCCGGCGGAATGCCTACGAGGTCGAAGTTTCCGAGCGTGCGGTTCTGTGCCGCCATCTCGCGCTCTCCCTGCAATACGTGAATGCTGACCGCAGTCTGGCTGTCCGCAGCGGTGGAGAATATCTGGCTCTTCTTTGTCGGAATTGTCGTGTTGCGCGGAATGAGTTTGGTAAATACTCCGCCCATCGTTTCAATTCCGAGTGAAAGCGGCGTAACGTCAAGCAAAAGAACGTCTTTTACGTCGCCTTTGAGAACGCCGCCCTGAATTGCAGCTCCAACCGCAACCGCTTCGTCGGGGTTTACCGCGCGGCTGCCTTCTTTTCCGAAAATCTGTTTTACGATTTCCTGCACTTTCGGCATACGGGACGAACCGCCGACAAGCAAAACTTCGTCAACTTTGTCCGCCGTAATTTCAGCATCTTTAAGAGCCTTCAAACACGGCTCTTTCGTCGCTTGGAACAGGTGGTCGGTCATCTGCTCAAACTGCGCGCGCGTCAGCGACTTCTGCAAATGCTTCGGGCCGCTTGCGTCCGCCGTAATAAACGGAAGATTGATGTCCGTGCTTGTCTGCGCGGAAAGCTCGATTTTCGCTTTTTCGGCGGCTTCGCGCAAACGCTGCATCGCCATCGGGTCGCCGGAAAGGTCTATCCCTGAATCCTTTTTGAATTCCGCAATAAGCCAGTCGATAACGCAGCGATCCCAGTCGTCTCCGCCGAGGTGCGTGTTTCCGTTAGTGGATTTGACTTCAAAAACGCCGTCGCCGAGTTCCAAAATGGAAATATCGAAAGTACCGCCGCCCAAATCGTAAACGGCGATCGTTTTATCGTTTTTCTGATCCTTATTAAAACCGAACGCGAGGGACGCAGCTGTCGGCTCGTTGATAATGCGCTTTACGTCGAGACCTGCAATCTTTCCGGCATCTTTTGTAGCCTGCCGCTGTGAGTCGTTGAAGTAGGCGGGAACGGTGATGACCGCTTCCGTAACTTCTTCGCCGAGATAATCTTCCGCCGTCTTTTTCATCTTTTGCAGAATAAACGCGCTTATTTCCTGCGGACTGTACTGCTTTTTCTCGCCATTCTGTTCAACTTCAACGCGGCAGTCCGCACCGTTGTCGATTACCTTATACGGAAGTTTTGTAGCCTCTCCCTGCAATTCCGAGAACCTGTGTCCGATGAGCCGCTTTACCGAATAAATAGTATTTTTCGGGTTCGTAACCATCTGGTTTTTAGCAGGCTGTCCGACAATGCGGTCTCCTTTTGACGTAAAACCGACGATTGAAGGCGTTGTGCGTCCGCCTTCGGAGTTTTGAATTACGACAGGTTCGCCGTTTTCCATGACGGCAACACATGAATTGGTTGTTCCAAGGTCTATACCGATAATTTTTCCCATTTTATTGTTCCTCCTAAGTCAAAAACAAATTGATTTTAAATCAAACCGGATTTCCGGTTTATAAATTAAGATTTCGAAGATTCAGGCATTGTTACCATAACTTTTGCGTGCCGGATAATTCTATCTTTAAGTTTATAACCTTTCAGATAGACTTCTTTTAGAACCGGCTCGGAAACATCACCTTCTTCGCTCCGTAAAGCCTCATGCTCGTCGGGAGAAAAAGGTTCTCCCGCTTTACCGAAGCTCGTAAGCCCGTACTTCGATTCCAACATGGAAACCAAAGTATTGTTAATCATCTTGATTCCGTCCGCAATGGATTTTGCATCCGTAGCCGTTGCAGCCGCATCAACCGTGCGGTCAAAGTTATCAAGACTTTCAAGCAAATCCGCAAGCAGATTGGAATTCGCATATTCTGCAGTTTCCGCTTTTTCTTTTATGACGCGCTTACGGTAATTGTCAAAATCCGCAGCGCGGCGTAAAAGTTGATCCTTGAGTTCCGCATTTTCTTTTTCGAGAGATTCGATTTTATCTTTGTCGGAAATGTCCGTTTGCGGCTCATCTTTTCCGTCGTCGACGGAAGAATCTTCGGAAGTTTGCTCCGTGTCCGCAGTTTTTACATCTTCTTTTTCATTGATTTCTTCCTGCGTACCATGCTTTTCTTCAGTGGATTCAGTCATCATATCCATCCCATCTTTTGTGTTATGTAATTAAGATAATAAGCGCAAAATAATTTCGTCAACAAATTAGGGCATTTTTATCGGGAAATCACGCGCAAATCAATCGTATCGCTAGGAACCGTAAAGTTTATTTTAAGACGGCACATGAATTATTTCACGCGGCTTGGAACCGTTTGCGGGTCCTACGATACCTCGTTCTTCCATTTCTTCTATTAAACGTGCTGCCCGATTGTAACCGATTTTAAGCCGCCGTTGAATATAAGATGCGCTTGCCTTTCCCGACTGAATAACGATATCTAGTGCTTCCGCATACAGCGGGTCGTTTCCGTCCTGAATTAAAAGCGGTTCGGAATCTTCGTCGTCGTCCAAAAAAATCTCATCGTCGATATAATCCGGTTCTCCGAGACCCTTTACGTATTCTACGACGTTTTCGACATCGGTATCGCTTACAAAAGTCCCTTGAATACGGACGGGAAAAGGATCCGCTGCGCTTGCGTACAACATATCTCCCTTTCCTAAAAGCATTTCCGCTCCTACTTGATCGATTATAATGCGGCTGTCCATTTTTGACGCAACCATAAAGGCTATGCGGCTCGGAATATTTGCTTTAATCAAGCCGGTTATTACGTCGATTGAAGGACGTTGCGTTGCAAGCACAAGATGAATTCCGACCGCGCGGCTCATCGCGGCAAGACGGGCTACCGTAGATTCAAGTTCTTTGCCTGTAGTTGCCATCAAATCAGCAAATTCATCTATTATAACCACGATATACGGCAGTTTTTCCGTACAAATATTACGTTCCTTTATGCGCCTGTTGTAGCTTGTAATATCGCGGACACCCATGCCGTCGAGCAAAGCATAACGGCGTTCCATTTCGCACAGACAATATTGCAGAGACTGAAAAGCGCGCTTGGATTCGGTTATGACAGGCGTGAGCAAATGCGGAATATTATTGTAAAGTTTTAATTCAACGATTTTCGGATCTATAAGAATCAATTTTACCTGTTCCGGCGCGCGTTTGTAGAGAATCGAAAGAATCATACTGTTTACGCATACCGACTTTCCGGCTCCTGTTGCGCCCGCAATCAAAAGATGAGGAGTTTTTACGAGATCCAAAAGTTGCGGTTTGCCTAAAATATCTTTTCCGAGAACAACCGGAATCGACATGGACTTAAACTCCGGCAAATCCTGTTCAATCATTTCTCGAAAACTTACAATCGAGCGTTTTTTGTTAGGCACTTCGATTCCGACCGCAGCCCTTCCCGGAATAGGCGCGACGATACGCACGGAACTTGCAGCCAGCCTAAGGGCAATATTATCCTGCAGCGTTACGATTTTGCTGAGCTTAACGCCGTGCGCGGGAAGCAGCTCAAACATCGTTACAACCGGTCCTTTTTTTATTCCGATTATTTCCGCTTCAATATTGAATTCATTGAGCGTTTCTTTAAGTTTTACGGCATCCGCTTCGGTTTCATCGTCGATAATCCAATACTGATCGTCTTTAAATGCCGTAAGAAGACTTGTAGGAACGCTATACGCCGCTTTAGGAGTTACACCGTTCCGATTCCGCTCTTCGTGCAAGCTCTCCGAATCTTTGTCATCGGCTGAATTATATGCGGAATCGTTTTGCTCTTCCTCCGTGTCTGCAGACTGAGACCGAAGCTCTCCGGAAGATTCGGAAGTCTTCGGTAAAACGTCGCCGAAAGTTTTGTCTGCCGATAATTTTTCGATATTACGCATTGCGCGGGCTTTTTCTTCCCGCACTTCACGAATTGCATCCGCTTTCATGTCTTCAAACACATTTGACGAAGAATGAATATTAAACGGATATTCCGGCGGGTTATTTTCAAGCTCGTCTTGTGTTTCCGCGTTTATATCTATGTCAAAAAAATCCGGATCTAACGTGTCGTGAGCGGTTTCCGGTTCATTTTCGTTTTTTTTTAGTTCATCTTGCAGGTCTTGCTGAGGAATGTCGTCCACTTCAGACCAAATACTTTCGGAGGTCTCACGCTCTTGTTCAGCTATTTTGTCGAAAAAAGCGGATTCTTGTGCGTCTTCTTCATAAGGGTCGGTTATGCTCGGACTAAGGGAATCAAGATATTCGGCATCGGCATAAGGATTCTCATTTTCGTTTGCTGGTTCCGCATTCTCTTGTACGAAGCTCTCCGGCTGTGAGTTTTCCGCCGAGCCGGTATCTTCGGGAGCGTAAAGCCCTTCGTAATACGGATTTTCTTCTTTTATCGCTTCCGCCTCTTTCGGATTCGGATTGAATTCTTCCGGCGCATCAAAATACGAAAGATTCGGGTCGGAATCGACATAGCGGCTTTCGTCCGTATCCGGCTCGGGGTTTGATTTTTCGCCGGATAACGTATCATCTTCGTCGAGCGCGGTAAAGTCTTCAGGCTTATCGGGATTTCCCGCCATCGCCTTTATTTCCGATGTATCCGGCCATTCAAGTTCTTCAATTTCTTCGTCCGTTTCCGTATCGTTGCCGCTTAGACCCTCCTCCGTGCCGGATTCTTCGAGGGGATTGGTCAAAGCTTCGTATTCTTCGGGAGTTATCACGGGTTGCGGTTTCGCTTCGATTTCATCAAATACGTCCGCGAAAGGATCGTTTGCCGGCTCTTTATCGATTTGTTCCGCTTTACCGGAATCTGCAGAGTCTTCCGCCGTAGTCTCTATTTCTTTGTCTTCAACGTCTTCGGGAGCGGCTTCCGGTTGTGTAATATTTTCTTTGACTTGCTCTTCCTGAGAATCAATATTTTTTTCGGATTCTTCCCTATTGCCCTCAGCGATTTTTTGATTTTCCGTATCGGATTCCGTGTTTGTGCTATCCGACTCGGAATTGATTTTTTTATTCTTATCTTTTGCCGGATTCGATATTTTATCTGCAATTATTCCCGCCGTAAGAAATTCCATTGCAACGAGCATTGCGCCGAGTATAACCGTAAGTGCGATTTTTACGCTTCCGAACGAGCCGGAATTTTCGAACACGGAGCGGCAAATTTTTTCCGTTAACACGGACGTGAAAAACGGGATAACCGCAGTCAGCAGCATCATCGATTTTCTTGCAGTCCATTTTGACGCAAAACAAGCCAATGCTGCGGAAAGCAGAAAAATCGGAATAAAAATGCTTGAAAATCCGTAAACGGAATAAAGCATCCGCCCTGTTCCGAAAAATATATTTCCATGTCCGGGACCGAAACTTCCAAAATCGAGGAGTTGCAAAATAAGTGCGATAGAAAAAAATGCGGACAGAACAAGCAATAAACTTCCGACCGCAATGTTCTGTTTACTCGAAATTCTCATGCTTCATTATCGGCTTTTTAAACCTTTTTTTTAGAAAATCTTATGAACGGGCATGTTATTAACGGGCGGCAAAAATGGATGAAGTCTTCGCTGCAAGTGATAAAAATATTGCCGTTTTGTCTGAAAGCATCGGTCGGACTCGGTGCTTATTACATAGCAAAGTCTATGGACGAGCGATATAAAATCTAAATGGTTTAATTTCGAGTTTTGTAAACTCAAGAAATCATTCTTCTAAGGCAAAGCCTTAAATCCGTTATTTCAAGGGAGCGGCGGACGGTAAAACGGGTCATGAAAGACACCAGCGGATATCTTTTACGCAATTTTGCCGTGCAAAATTGCAGCGGACGGTAAACCCGTTATGTCTTTCATATCCAGTTCTCCCGTCCGCCGCACGCAGTTTTCCTCCCTTGACCCACCTTCCTTGTGCACGACCAAAGGACTTTCGCCCTTTGGAATCCCGGATTATCTACATATTTTAATTTTTTTGGTAAGCTACATACGGTATTTATAAAAATAGAGAAAGTCGGTGTTCGACATAATATGCATAGATAGCTGTATCTAAACACATTAGATGCAGCGGATTGTTTTTTATCTCCGAAAACGTGCAAAAAATTCTACCCCCGTCCCGTATTCACGCCTCATGCAACCGTGTTAAAAAAATCGAGACGCAAAACCTTGCGCCTCGATTTTATCATCGAAATAAAAATCCGCTTTTTGCACAGACTTACGAAAGTCCGTGCGAAAGGCAAAAATCTAGCTGTTATACGCTTTTAGCATCCATGCCAATTTTTGATAGTTCTTGGTATAACCGTTGAACATATCCGCCGTAACGCCGTCGCCTTCTTTTTCGGCAAGTTCCACAATCTCTTTGGAATCTTTAATCCAATATTCCGTGTCGGAAACAAGAGCCTTAATCGTCTCTTCCTCGGACTTTGCGCCGTCTTCCAATTCTTTTATCGTCGCGATTGCCAGCGCGCCTTTCATGCTTGAAACCGGCTTTCCTCCCAAGGCAAGGATTCTCTCGGCGACTTCGTCAAGAATATCGTTTGACGCATCGTATAATTCCTCAAGTTTTGCATGAAGGGTAAAAAACGACTTGCCTTTCAAATTCCAATGCAGATTGTGCTTTTTTACGTAGTCTACCATCTGGTTTGCAAGATACAGATTTAATCTCGCTTCCAATTCCTTTGTCATATACACCTCTCTTGATTTAATATCATTTATGATGTGAATATAATATGCAACTGCAAGCATAGACAATCTGAAAATTATCCAAACCCAATCCTTCGTTTTGAATACTTTTCGCATATTCGCATAATAGAAAACTTCTTTGCAGCTTGCAGTAAAATCAACAAATCAAACATACTGCCCGCCGCTATTCAGACCGGAGATTGCAAGTTTATTCCCATCCGGATAAGGTTCCCGTTTTCCTGCGAGGAGAAACATCGCGTATTGATTTAAGCCAGATTTTCAATTTTATTTTTGTATATGCGCCGCATGAAAAACAAGCAGGCGGCAACGGAAGCTGCTTCGGCAATGAGGTACGACCACCAAATATCGTTAATATTTCCCGCAAGCGAAAGTAAATATGTTACGGGCAAGAGTACTACGAGCTGACGCACAAAAGTTGCAATCATACTGTAGACGGCACTTCCGAATGCCTGAAATACGGAAGAAAGCGTTATGGCGACCGCCGCACCTGCAAAGCTGCAAGCAATAATTCTCATTGCGGGAACCCCGATTTGCAGCATATTGGGCGAGGCTTCAAATAAAGCTAAAAGCTGTGCGGGTAAAAGTTCAAATATCGCAGTTCCCAAAAGCATTATTCCTACGGCAAGGATAAGCGCACACCTAATCGTTTCTTTTATGCGGTCTTTGCGTTTTGCCCCGTAGTTGTATGCAATAATCGGAACAATGCCGTTATTCAAGCCGAATACAGGCATAAAAATAAAGCTGTTAAGTTTAAAGTATACGCCGTAGACCGCAATCGCCGTGCTTGAAAATGTCCCCAGTATTATGTTTATAAAATATGTGGTGAACGAAGTTATCGAGCTTAAAAGAATCGACGGAACGCCTACTTTATAAATTTCGCCTATTATGCGCGGTTCCGGAATGATATTCTTTAGTTTGAATTGTATGTCCCGATTCTTTTTGAGATTAAAAAACACGGAAACGAACAGACCCAAAATCTGTCCGAAAACCGTTGCCAATGCGGCTCCGCGTATTCCCATTTTAGGGAACGGACCTATTCCGAAAATCAAAAGCGGATCGAATATGACATTGAACACGGCTCCCGACAACTGAGAATACATCGTGTAAATGGTATGCCCCGTCGATTGCAAAAGTCTGTCGAATGTTATGCTCAAAAACATAGCAAATGATAAAAACAGTACGACATGAAGATATTCTTCCCCGTATGCGATTATTTCGCCGCTTACTCCTTGGGAGGCAAGATAAGGCTTTATGAGCGTAAGACCTGCTACAAAAAAAACGACAAAATTACACAATGCAAGAAAAACCGCATTCATTGCCGTTTTATTGACATCCGCTTGGTTGCCTTGTCCCAGTCTTCTTGAAAGAAGAGAATTTACGCCGACTCCGGTTCCGACTGCAAATGAAATCATCAGATTTTGAACGGGAAATGCAAGCGAGACTGCCGTAAGCGCGTCCTCGTTGATTTTCGCAACGAAAATACTGTCAACTATATTATATAGAGCCATCACAAACATTGAAAACATCATAGGGAGCGACATATTGATTATGAGTTTCATAATCGGCATTGTTCCCATTTTGTTTTCAGCCGAGCCTGACTGTTCCAATTCTTCGTTGTTCATTGTTTCTCCCATAAAACGGCTTACTTCCGGCGTCCGGAAAAGTTTTCAGCCGTGTACGCGAGTACACATATCAAACAGGCGAGTTTGCAAAATAATTATTTATCGTATTCATGTAATTTATTCCGTAAAATACTTATACGCGTTTTCTGCAAACATCCTTACAAACTCGGGAAGGCGGCAATCTATCGGTGTAATACCGCGCCTCCTTCTCGTATTTCGATTTTTAAAACCGTATAAAGATTCCGTCTTACGCGTTTAATCAAGCATTGCATCAAGTTCTGCGGAAATCTTTTGCCGGTCGAGTTTTTGCCCGATAATGCAGAGCTTTATCATGCGGTCTCCGACTTTTTTATCCCATTCGGCGCGGACTTTCGGTTCTTCGGCAAGCACTGCGTCTCGTTCTTTTTTCGGTAGCGTTGCAAGCCATCTGCCGGATGCACCCGCCTGAATCTGACGTCCTGCCGTTTCAAAAACGTAGGCGGTCTCTTCTTCGTCGCTGAACCAAACAACGCCTTTTGAGCGGATAATGTTGCGCGGCCAAACTCCCGCATAATCTTCTAGCTTTGCGCGGTTAAACGGACGGCGGCGGAAATACACAAAGGAGCCGATTCCGTATTCATCTTCGTCCGCGCCTTCGTGTTTATGCTCATGATGGTGATGATGTCCGTGCTCACAGTGGCCGTGTCCGCATTTTTCGCAGTCTTCATGATGATGTTCGTCATGTTCTTCGTGTTCATGATCATGCTCGCATTCATCGTCATCGTTTTCTTCCGCACGCTTTTCGAGTTCCGCAACCCAACCTGCGCTTTCAAAAACCGTTTCAAAATCAAAGCGTCCGGTAGAAAGCAAATCTTCAATCGGAACCGCGCATCTCGAAGTTTCTATCACTTTTACATGAGGCTGCAGCTTGTTGATTACGGCACGCACTCTTTTCATTTGGTCTTCGGTTACCAAGTCTTTTTTATTGATGATGAGCGTCGAGCAAAATTCGATTTGCTGAACAATCAGAGACTCAATCGCCTCTTCCTGCATATCTTTTTTGATTAGTTCCGCACCTTCGGCAAACTCATCGACAAGTCGTTTTGCGTCAACTACGCTTACAACGTTATCCAGAACTCCGTTGGCGATTGATTCGATGGACTGGGCAATCGGCATAGGTTCGCAAACGCCGCTTGCTTCAATCAAAATATAGTCGTACTTACCGGTTGCAATCAGATTTTCAATTTGCTGCACCAAATCGGTTTTTAACGTACAGCAGATGCAACCGTTTGTGAGCGGCACAAGACTGCTTTTGTCCGTAATATGCGCGTCTTTTTCGATAAGCGTCGCATCCACGTTGATTTCGCCTATGTCGTTTACAATCACTGCGACTTTGTATCCCTTTTGATTTGCCAAAATCATATTCAAAAGTGTGGTTTTGCCCGCGCCCAAATATCCGCAGAGCAGGGTAATAGGTACCTTTTTTGCCATTTGTTTCCTCGTTTATTTATTCTTAAATGTAATTATGCCGTTTACAAAAGCGACTTTAGCGTAAATATAACGTAAAATAATATTAAATGGAAGTTTAACGGAAGTTTAACGCTTTGCCGGACACGGAAATCAATTTTCCCCAAAGCATCCGATAGCCCGAATGCCGGCTTTATCTATTTTTTACAAATATCGCACGCAGCTTACCTGACAAAAAATATTTTTTTTGTTGTGATTTTCGCAATCGCATTTATAATTAAACATAAATAAAACTTATGGAGGTTTTCAAAATGAAAAAGAATATTCTTACCGCAATGCTCTGTCTTACAGCCGGAGCATTACTTTTTACAGGGTGCAATAAGAAAAAAACGGAAAATATTTCCCGCCCGACAGTCCGCTTGCTTACGGATGCAACCGGCATTGACGATACGTCATTTAATGCGGCGGCATGGCGCGGTATTTTGGAATTTTACGGCGATTCAATCGGGAATGAAAAAGGACGCGGCGTTTTGTACGATGTTATTACCAGTCAAACACAGGATATGTATGTTCCGAATTTAAAACAAGCTGCCGACAAAGGATATGATCTTATCATCGGATGCGGTTTTACTTTTGCAGACGCAATAGCGGAGGTGGCTGCGGAATATCCGGATCAAAACTTTATGATTGTCGATGTTGATTGGCTTAACGATTCAAAAAATCTTGCACAATACGTATACAACGAAGAGCAAGGCTCTTTCCTTGTGGGTGCGGTTGCAGCATTGCAGGCAAAAGCGGACGGTATCGAAAAGCCGAAATTCGGATTTATCGGCGGAGTTCCGGGTGCTACAATCACAAAATTTGAAGTAGGTTATATACAGGGAATCCGTGCGGTAATGCCGGATGCCGCAATCGTTGATTATTATGCAAACAGCTGGAGTGCACCGGAAAAAGCAAAAGCACAGGCAAAAAACTGGTACGATTCCGGCGTATGCACAATTTTTTCTGCGGCAGGCGGAACCGGCAACGGCACAATCGCTCAGGCAAAAGAATACCGCGTACAAGGAAAAAATATTTGGGCAATCGGTGTGGATTCCGATCAATGGGAAGCCGGAAAATATGCTGAAGGCAAATCGGTAGTTTTAACTTCTATGGTAAAAAAAGTTGAAACAGCCGCTCTTATGGCACTTAAAGGCATTGAAGAAGGACAATTTCAGAGCGGCGTTCATAAATTAACTCTTGCCGACGGCGGTCTTGATTATGCTCTTACCAATACCGAGTTGAAGCCGGAAGTTGTAAAAGCCGTAAATGAAATGAAGAATGATATTATTTCCGGAAAAATAAAAGTTGTCGGAACATATAAAGCGGCTTTGGAAGCAGGTCTTGTACCGGAAGGACTTGGAGCAAAAGACGACTAAATCTAAATATTGATTCCGGCAATATTTGCTGCATCAAGCATAAAAGACCGCAGAGAGATGTTTCTGCGGTCTTTTTGATGAACAAAACGCCGGAATCGGGATTAAAAGCCGCATTAAAATCTGTGCTTGAAAATATATGACAGGTGCGGCTGTAATATGAGCTTTGTTTTATAAATAAAAAATTTGAGTTTTGCACTAACTCAAAATAAAAATGCATTGGACAGGAATTACATGGAAACAAATGCAATAGAAATGATCGGCATAACCAAAACTTTTCCCGGAATTATAGCTAACGATAATGTAAGCATTACGGTAAAAGATAATGAAGTATTGGCTCTGCTTGGTGAAAACGGTGCCGGAAAGTCGACCCTTATGTCGATTTTATTCGGAGCTATGGAAGCTGATAAAGGGATTATCCGAATACGCGGTAAAGAAGTCAAAATTAAAAGTCCGAACGATGCAACGGATTTGGGTATCGGTATGGTGCACCAGCATTTTAAATTGGTGCATAATTATACAGTTACTGAAAATATCGTATTGGGAAACGAACCCGTAGATAAATTCGGAATGCTGGATTTGAAAACGGCGGAAAAGCGCGTCGCGGCTCTTTCCGAACAGTACGGACTTAAAGTCAATCCGCGCGATAAGATAGAAGACATTACAGTCGGAATGCAGCAGCGCGTCGAAATTCTTAAAACTCTCTACAGGAACGCGGATATAATCATTTTTGACGAACCCAGCGCGGTTCTCACTCCGCAGGAAATCGACGAGCTGATGAACATAATCCGAAGGCTTAAAGCTGAGGGCAAGACGATTATCATAATCACCCATAAATTAGATGAAATTAAAGCTGTCGGCGAACGTTGTACGGTTCTGCGCAGAGGACGTGTTGTTGGAACCGTTGACGTAAAGGACGTAACCGGTCAAGAGCTTGCCGAAATGATGGTCGGACGTGCAATTAAACTTACAATCGACAAAGAGCCTTCAAAGCCGGGACGCACAGTTCTTTCCATAAAGAATCTCAACGTAAAGAATTCAAGAGGGCGGCTTGCAGTGCGCGATTTGTCTTTAGATGTACGCGCAGGAGAAATTGTCGGCATTGCGGGAGTTGACGGCAACGGTCAAAGCGAATTGATTTACGCAATAACCGGACTTTCTCCCGTCGAAAGCGGTTCGATAATATTAAACGATGTCGATATAACGAAGTATACAATACGACAGAGAATTGAAGCCGGAATCAGTCATGTTCCCGAAGACCGACAAAAACACGGTTTTGTTTCGGAATTTACCGCCGCAGAAAATATTGCGCTTAAAAATTACTATAAACATCCTTACAGCTCAAAAGGCGGGCTTCTTAATTATCAAGCAATGCATGATAAAACGGAACAGCTTATAAATGATTTCGATGTACGCTGCGGTGAAGGTGCGCTTACTTTGGTAGGTACAATGTCCGGCGGCAATAAGCAGAAAGTTATTATTGCGCGGGAAATAGAACTTGCACCGGATATTCTTATTTTTGCTCAACCTACAAGAGGTCTTGATGTCGGTGCCATTTCCTACATCCACAAAAGGATTGTAAGCGAACGCGACAAAGGAATTGCCGTTTTGCTTATTTCGTTTGAATTGGACGAAATTATGAACCTGTGCGACCGCATTGCTACAATATCCGACGGTTCAATTGCGGGAATCTTTAATGCCGGCGAAGTTACGGAAAGGGAAATCGGCGTTATGATGGCAGGTTCCAAAAATAAAAGCATTAACGAGGCATCATAATGGAAAAAAAGAAAAGCTGGTTAAATAATTTTAAAAACGTGAACAGCGCGATTCGATTTTTGAGTACGTCAAGTCAAGCTGCATCCGTATTTGTAGTCATCTTGGGATTTTTATGCGGAGCTTTGCTCATAAGAATTGTAGGACGAAATCCTGCCGGAATGTATAAGTCTTTCTTCCAAGTGCTTACCGGAATCTTTTGGAATAACAAAGGACAGATGCGCTGGGAAATCCGTTACATCGGTGAATGGCTTAATGTTTCCGTGCCGTATATTTTATGCGGACTGACGATGGCTTTCGCCGCGCGCACGGGACTTTTTAACATCGGCGGCGAGGGGCAATATCTTGCAGGAATGACAACCGCAACACTGCTTGCGTTATATGCGCCTCAAATTACGATAATTCATTGGGTTATCGCAATAATCGGAGCAATAATAATGGGAGCCGTATGGGGCGGCATTGTCGGGTTTCTTAAAGCTAAGTTTGAAGTTTCGGAAGTAGTTGCAACGATTATGCTAAATTATATCGCTCTTTATGTTGCAAGAATAATTTTGCTCGGTCTGCCCGGTTCCAACACATATCAGACAGCAACATTTCCGCATACGGCTTCTATCCGTATCAAACTGCTTGACGTTCTTACAAACAATTCAAAACTCAATCTTGGATTCTTTATAGCGATTGTCGCAGTCTTTTTATTCCGGTTTTTGATGGAGAAAACAAATCTGGGATTTGGACTGCGTTCAACGGGATTTAATAAAGATGCCGCTCGCTGTTCCGGTATTCCGGTTGTGCAGAGTATTGTGCTTTCTATGGCAATTTCCGGAGCATTTGCGGGACTGGCAGGCGGCATCGTTGCATTAGGCTCTTTCGATTACGGAAGAGTTCCCACAACGCTTGAAGGATACGGTTTTACCGGAATTGCGGTTGCGCTTGTAGGAAATAACACCGCCGGAGGGACGATGATTGCAGGTCTGCTTTTCGGAATGCTTGCACGCGCGCAGGGAATCATGCAGGACAACGGAATTCCCAAAGAAATTACGTTTATCATTCAAGGTTTAATAGTCGTATTTATTGCTTTGCGCGCAGGATTAAAGCTCTACCTGCAATGGCAGCTTAAAAAAGAAGTGTCGCATAAATCCGCCAAACATCCTGTGGAGGTAAAAAAATGATTGAAACGCTGAGAGGTCTTATTCCTTCAATATTGATGATTGTATCTCCCATTTTGATTACCGCTTGCGGCGGCATGATTTGCGAACGTTCCGGCGTTGTAAACATTGCACTTGAAGGTCTTATGGGGGTAGGGGCATTTACTGCGGCTTCCGTTCACGTTCTTATGGAATCGTCCTGCGGATTTTCAATATGGCTTGCCCTGCTTTTAGGTTCGATTATGGGATTGCTTATGTCGCTTATTCATGCGTATGCTTCCGTGTCGCTTAATGCAGACCAGACTATTTCCGGTACCGGTATAAACCTGCTTGCAGACGGATTAACGATATTTACTGCACAGATTTTATTTAATGCCGACCGTACACGCCCCTATAAAATGGGAATGAAGCCCGGCTGGAACGGAATCTATCCTACGGCGATTATTGCCGTTGCCGTTATACTGATCGTATGGTTTGTGCTGTACCGCCGACCGTTCGGACTGCATCTACGCGCGTGTGGAGAACATCCTCAAGCGGCAGCCTCCGTCGGTATAAACGTAAAGCGGATACGGTACATTGCAGTAATGGCGTCCGGTCTTTTGGCAGGTCTTGCAGGCGGCTGCCTTGTGCTTACGCAGACAATTCAATATACGTCAACAACAATCAACGGTGCAGGATTTATCGCGCTTGCAGCGGTTTCATTCGGAAGATGGAAACCTTCAGGCATTACCGGTTCATCACTTTTATTCGGTTCGGCAGTAGCATTTTCGATTTATGTTGTAAACATTCCGTTTTTGCGGAATCTGTTTCCGTCGGAATTTTTCAGTCTGCTTCCGTATGTTATAACTCTGCTTGCCTTAGTTGCGTTCAGCGGAAAGAATTATGCACCTGCAGCTGACGGAAAACCGTACGAACAGGCTTCAAGCTAGAATTGTAATAAAACCGGAATGAATTTATTTCCTTACGTTTTTGCCGTAGGCGCGATGCTTGCGGCAAACGTATCCGGGAAAACGGGATTGCCAAAGAAGTCTTTTACTTTTTAGGCGGTCTCGTTTTTACGAAAACTTTTTGCAATTTGCAGAATGTTTTTCCGTTGTTACGCAAAAAGTCTTTTAGATGTATAATGCGGACATGAAGAATAAAAAAGTAAAACCGGATAAAAAAGAGTTCTTGAACAATAAAAAATATCGCAAACGTTTTAAAATCATCAAGACGTTTATCTATAGTCGGCTTTTTTCCGTTTGGATACTTATTTTAGCTCAGCTTGCCCTTATGGCATTCTTTTGCTTTAAGCTCGAAAAATATTTGCCGTATTATTTGGGCGGAAGCGTTGCAATAAGCATCATTTTTTTGTGCTATCTTGTAAACAGCAGAGGAAAAAACGAATTTAAAATCGCCTGGCTTTTACCCGTTATGGTTCTGCCGCTTTTCGGTATTTCGCTTTACATATTATACCGGACGAATTTCGGCGGACGGCGCACCGCAAAATATCTCAAAAAAATAAAAGAAGACTCAGCCGCTTTTATGCACCGTCCCGATGAAACGCGCCGTACCCTTGAGCTTTATCCGAAAGCGGGAGACATCGCTCTTTATTTGGGCAGAGCGGAAAATTACGCGGCATATACGGACACTTTATGCAAATATTTTTCTTCGGGAGAAAATGTTTTTTGCGATATGCTCGACGAACTTGAAAAAGCCGAGAAATTCGTCTTTCTTGAATATTTCATAATCGAAAACGGTAGTATGTGGAATCAAATAGCAAAAATTTTGGCGCGTAAAGCCGCCGCCGGCGTCGATATAAAAATTCTTTACGACAGTTTGGGTTCCGCCGCGCTTGCTTCGCGTAAATATATTTCCTACTTGAATGAAACGGGCATAAAAGCCGCCGTATTTATGCCCTTTATTCCTTTTTTCGATTCGGGCTTGAATACCCGCGATCACAGAAAATTTTGCATAATAGACGGGCGGATTGCATATACGGGCGGGACTAATATCGGAGATGCGTATATAAACCGTGCGGAGCATAAAAGATTTTCATATTGGAAAGACAGCGCGGTAAAAGTAGAAGGTCCCGCTGTGCGGACATTCACCGTAATGTTTTTACAGTTGTGGAATCTTGCAAATCGTAAAAACAAGTCTTTTTTAGAAGACTATAAAAAATATGCGGATATCGAATATCGCAGGGAAAACGGCAGCGGTGTAATAATTCCTTACGGCGATGACGCTTATAACAACGAAGATATTGCGTGTAACGTATATAATTACATTCTTTCCAAGTCGCACGATTATGTACATATAATTACACCGTACATAATAATCGACAATACTCTTCTTTATTCTCTGATTTTTGCGGCGCGGCGAGGAGTTGAAGTTTCTCTTATTGTGCCGAAATATTTCGATCATTTTATAACATTTTGCGTCGGGCAGAATTTTATAAAAATTCTTTTGGAAAATAAAATACGCGTTTACAGATTTAAAGACGGTTTTGTCCATTCAAAGCTTTTCGTCTCCGATGCAAGGCGCGCCGCCGTAGGCACAATCAATCTTGATTACCGCAGCCTTTATCATCATTTTGAAGACGGCGTATTTTTATATTCCTGTCCCGAAATTGCGAATATTGAGCTGGATTTCCAAAACACGATGGCGCATTCGGAAGAAATAACTCTCAAAACTTACAACAAGATTCCTGTTGTCTATCGCATAATCGGCTGGTTGTTCCGCATTTTTGCGCCGCTGCTTTAAGATAAAACCCCTGCGTTTTTTACGCGCATACACAATAAAAGTATTTTAAAGTTTTAACGTTCCTACAACGGTGGAATTATCTTGTTTTGCAGGCTTTTTAAAACGCGGGCTTTGCGAATCTATTTCTTCGAGGCGGGCTTCTTGCGCGGTTTTTGCGGCGCGTTTTTTGGGACTTGCAAGAAATGCAATCATGCTGCCGCATAATCCTCCGGCAATGTGAGAGAGCGTCGTAATATTTTGCTGCATGGATTTAAAATCAATGTCCTTCCCTATGTATAAAATCAAAATGAGAATGAATGACAGCGGAATTTCATTTTTTTTAATCGATGCGAACGATGTTAAAAGAATCATCATAAAAGCGATACTGTCCGCACCCGTAAGCGGCAGCGGAGAAAAGCAAGCGTTTAGCACGCCCGATACGGCAGAGGCGATAAACATCATCAATGCGGGCAAAAGAGAACCGTATTTTTCTTCAACCGCGGGACCTAAGAGCAGGATAAACGCAATATTTGAAATCAGGTGATTCCAGTCAGAATGTCCCGCTACGTGGAATATAAGCCGAATGTAGTCAATCGCATCGGTAATGCCGAAAGGAAGCGGACTTTGTGCGTTTCCGGGCGCGCTAAAAAAATCGCTTATGATTTTTTTATGCAATAAACTGTCTGCGCATAGAACGGCTACGGCAAGCAATGAGAATGTAAGAGTAACCGGCGCGTTATATGTAATTTTCAGAGACGAGAAAATATTTTTCTTTTTAATCATAATCACCTTTGAACCGTATTAACTTTAATTGCAGACCTTATATGGACTTCGCGTTAATTAAATTATCGCATAATTACTTGTTTTGTTTACAAAAACATTCTTTATTCCGAGTTTTATAAACTCAAAGTTAATATTTTCCTAAGGCAAGCCTTAAACTTTTTCCTTATCAAGGGAGGACGGCGGACAGTATTTTTAAGCAATTTTGCCGCACGGCAAAATTGCAGCGGACGGTAAATCCGTTATGTCTTTCATATCCAGTTCTCCCGTCCGCCGTCCGCAGCTCTTTGAGGTAAAACTTGATTTCCTCCTTAGCGGCTGAAAATATAACTTCCTTTTCGCAATGGAATTGTGTTATATTCTAAATATGCTTGAAACTTCCCGTGTAGAAAATGCGGTAGGAACGGAACAGGACTCTTTGCCGGAGCCGCCGCCCGAATGCCGCGTAATTTTGTTTAATGACGATTTTACGACAAAAGATTTTGTTATTTCCGTACTCGTTTCGATTTTTAACAAAAGCGAATATGAAGCGCAAGCTGTAATGCAAGCCGCACACACAAACGGGAATGCGGTAATCGGAGTTTATACTTACGATATTGCGGTTACCCGTGCAAATGCGGCTACAGTAAGAGCCAGAAAGTACGGTTTTCCGCTAAAAATAGAGGTTGAACGATAATGAAAATAAGTCCGTTGTTGGGGAAAATATTATCGGAGGCTCTTTTTAATGTTCGGCAAGCACGCCATGAATTCCTTACACCGGAGCATATACTGGCTGCCTCACTCAATTCCGAGCCTGTTGCCGATATGCTCGATGCTTGCGGTGCCGATATGAATCGCCTTCGTTCCGATACTGCAGATTTTTTGGATACAAAAGTGCCTAAACATCCGTTCGGTACGGACGTTCCTGCCGGCGCACCTGCAGAGACGCTCGGTTTTCAATCCGTGATGAATCGCGCTGTCTTTCATTGTGTTGCAAGCGATAGAGATGCCGTCGATATAACGGACGTACTCGTAAGTATGTTCGATGAAAAAAAGAATTATTGTTCATATATTCTCAAAATATGCGGAGCCGATAAACAACGTTTGATGGAAGTTATTGCAAAAATACGTTCAGTTAGCGGCGAGCAGCCTGATTTAGGTGCGAACGATGCGCCTTCTCGGGAAAAAAGCGGCACCGATAAACGAAAAACGGCACTTGAGCGTTATTGCGTCAACATGACCGAAAAAGCGAAAAACGGCGATTACGACACGCTTGTTGGTAGAAAAGATGAAATTGAACGTACGATACAAGTCTTGTGCCGCCGTGTAAAAAATAATCCTCTGCACGTAGGCGATGCGGGAGTCGGAAAAACCGCTGTTACGCAAGGTCTTGCGGATAGAATCGTAAAAGGTTTGGTTCCCGACGAATTAAAAGGCTTTTCGATTTATTCGTTGGATTTGGGACTTATGCTTGCAGGTTCCAAATTTCGGGGCGATTTTGAAGAACGGATTCATGCGGTTGCCGATGAAATTGCTTCTCGTAAAAAAGCGATTTTATTTATTGATGAAATACACATGATTATGGGGGCGGGTTCCAACGGCAACTCCGGCATGGATGCTGCAAATTTGCTCAAACCCATGCTTACGGGCGGAAAACTGCGCTGCATAGGTTCTACAACTTTTGAAGAATATGCAAAGAATTTTGAAAAAGACAGAGCACTTGTACGCCGTTTTCAAAAAATCGATATTACGGAACCGAGCCGCGATGAAACCGTTAAAATCATAGAAGGACTTTTACCCCGTTATGAAAAATATCACAACGTAAAATATTCAAAAAGCGTAGTGGAAAATGCGGTCGACTTGTCCATTCAATATATTTCCGATAAAAGACTGCCGGACAAAGCGATTGATGTTATTGATGAAGCGGGAGCGTACACGAAAATCAAAGCTGGCGGAGGGTTTACCGGAAAAACTGCGATTCAGCTTGCTTCCGTTACGGAAATTTCTTCGCCCGGTTACGATTTAAAGCCCAGAAACGTTTCTAACAGCGCAATCTTTAAAGTGATTTCAAAGATGTCTCGCGTTCCCGTTGAAAATCTGTCCGGAAGCGAAAAAGACAGTCTTAAAAATCTTGAATCCAATTTATGCTCGCGGATATTCGGGCAGAACGATGCCGTAAATATTGTTGTAAACGCGGTAAAACGTGCGCGCGCCGGACTTAAGAATCCCGAAAAACCGGAGGCGTGTTTTTTGTTTGTAGGTCCGACCGGTGTGGGAAAAACGGAACTTGCGCGCTCGCTTGCAGAGGTTTTAGGCGAGCCGCTTTTACGCTATGACATGAGCGAATATCAAGAGCGGCATACGATAAGCCGTCTTGTCGGCTCTCCTCCGGGATATGTCGGATACGATTCCGGCGGACAACTTACCGACGATGTGCGTAAAAATCCGCATTCCGTTGTTTTGTTCGATGAAATCGAAAAGGCGCATGAAGATATTTACAATATATTTCTGCAAGTTATGGATTACGGGATTCTTACCGATACGCAAGGGCGCAAAGTCGATTTTCGCAACTGCATAATAATTATGACAAGCAATGCGGGAGCGCGAGATATCGAAAAAGGTCGTCTGGGATTCGGCGGAGATAAAATCAGTGTTACAAACGATAAAATCTCATTTAAGGAAGCGGTAGAAAAAGAATTTACGCCGGAATTTAGAAACAGACTCGATGCCGTCGTTCCGTTTGCGCATTTGGAGCCGGAAATTATTCTTTCCGTCGTGCGCAAAGAGTGGAAGCGTCTTGCCTTGCGCCTCGAAGCAAAAAAAGTAACGCTGACGCTTTCTCCCGAATGCGAAGCCTATCTTGCGGAAATCGGTTATTCCCGCGAGTTCGGCGCACGTAATTTAAGCCGCATTGTGGAAGATAAAATTGCAACTCCGCTTGTGGATGAAATTTTATTCGGGGCATTAAGCCGCGGCGGTACGGTTGCGGCGGGACTTTCGGAAAGCAATGAATTGCAAAATAAAAAAATCATTTTTGCATTCACCGATACGGGTAAAAATTCTCCCGCCGTTTCATATTCGCTTGTTGCGGACAACGACGGAATGTTCCGCTTAAAAGAATTGCAACTGGAATAGCCGTTGTCGCATGGAAATCAAGTTTTATCCCAAAGAGCGGCGGACGGTATAACGTAATGTGAAAGACATAATCGGATTTCCGTCAGCTGCAAGTTTTGCCGTGCGGCAAAACTTGGGGCGGCGGCAAATAAGTAAAAGTTTGTAAAACCCGTTTTTACCGCCGCCGGTACGCTGCAATTTCGCACAGCAAAAGTGCGTAAAAGATTCTTTATTGTGCCCAAGTGAGAACTCTGCGGGCTAGAACAGGTTGAGCAAGTTTCGAGTACTCGAAACTTGAAGCGGGCGGCGGACGGGTAAATGGGATATAAACAGTATAACCGGTTTCCCGTCCACCACTCCCTTGATAAAACGGTTTAAGGCTTGCCTTAGAAGAACATTTACTTTGAGTTTATAAAACTCGAAATTAAACCTAAAACAATATTTTTTCCCCGCTACCAGCCGCCTGAAGCTCCGCCTCCGCCGAAATGTCCTCCGCCTCCGGAAAAACTTTTGCCTGAAGAACTTGAAGAAAAACCGCTGCTATGATAACTGCGGCTGCTTTCCGAATAACCGGATGAACGGCCTCCGAGTGCGCTTGATAATAAAAACCACGGAACAAAGCGGCGTTTCCGTCCTGCAGAAAGGCTTGAAAATACTACGAACCAAAACAGAATAAACATCAATCCTGCAAGCGGGCTTCCGTCCGATTCTGTGTCTTTTTTATCTGATTCGCTGTAGACTTCATTCCCTGCGGCAATCGTTCCGAGAGTTTTAACTCCGTTCAATATTCCTTCCGAATAATTGCCGTTTCTAAACGCGGGAACAATTTCATTGCGGATTATCATGCCGCATTTTGTATCGGTAAGTTTGTCTTCAAGCCCATAGCCGACTTCAATCCGTATTTTGCGCTCTGCAAAAGCTACAACAAGAAGTGCGCCGTTGTCTTTTCCTGACTGTCCCAGCTTCCAAGTTTCCGCTGCTTCATGCGCAAAACTTTCTATGCTGTCGTCTTCAATAGATTTTACAGTAAGCACTGCAATCTGAATCCCCGTCGCTTCTTCAACAGCAGAAAGATATGAGTCCAGTTCTTCTTTGTCTTTTGAACCGATTATATTTGCGCCGTCGTTTACACGTCCCGTAAGTGCAGGAATTTCAATAGAATGGAGAGCTGCCGTACACAAACACAAAATGAACGAAAAAAAACATATTTGCTTTTTCATAAATAAAATCTACGCCTCCGCAATCAGTTTTCCAAAATTGCAAGTCCGTCGGACAGTTCATTGGGATTTTCATCGTGTACGGGAAACTTTTCTTTCAAAAGCTCCCCGCATTTTTGAACGGCAGCGATAAACCCGTCTTTCGTTCTGCCGTTTCTTATTCCGTCTGCAAGGTCATCAGCGATTATGTTCCACAGTTCTTGGGGAATTTTTTCTGCAATTCCTTTGTCTGCGATAATACGCACCTGACGTTCCATATATGAAACGAAAATCAATATTCCCGAATGTTCTGAAGTGCAATAGACACCGCTTTCGGCAAAATGTCTAAAAGCTCTGTCGGTAACAGCTTTGTGTCTGACAGAATAAGGAATTATAAGACGGTCAAGTGCAGGGAAATTGAATAAACCGAACGCAATCGCAATTACAACAAGGATGGAAAGTCCGTAAAATGCGGGTAAGAACCAAACCGGCTGAATCCATAAAACGTAATCGTAAAAATCCTTTAGCTTTTTTGCGAACGGCAGCATAATTGCAAAAACAGCTGCCGCAGTGTACAAAGATGCCATGAGTTCCCAAAAAGAATAATCGCTGCTTTCCGATATAAGCGCAAGCGAAATCTCACCGGACGTGTTTTGTTCTGCGGCTTTTACGGATGTTTTGATTTCATCTAAATCCTTGTCCGAAAGGCGAATCTTTTTAAGCAGCTGTCTTTTATTCATCCGTTATGCTCCTAAAATTCGATTTTCGGAGCGGTTTGTGCTTCCGATGCCGCATTAAAATACGCTTTTGCCTTAAAACCGAACATATTTGCAAAGAACGCGCCCGGAAAGCGTCTTATCGTAGTATTATAATTTTGTGCAAGGTCGTTGTATTTCTTGCGTTCTACGGAAATACGGTTTTCCGTTCCTTCAAGTTCATCCTGCAAGGCAAGAAAATTTTGGTTCGCTTTTAATTCGGGATAATTTTCCGTAACAACGAGAAGCCTTCGAAGCGCGCCGGAAAGCGAGTCCTGCATTTTCTGAAATTCCGCAAGTTTTTCCGGATCATCCGTTACGCTGCTGTCGATATTGGTAACGCCGCCCGCTTTTGAACGAGCTTCTGCAAGCTGCACGAAGACATCGCTTTCATGCTTTGCATAACCTTTTACGGTTGCAACCAAATTCGGAATCAAATCGAATCTGCGCTGATACACATTTTGAACCTGCGCCCATTGTGCTGTAACGCGCTCTTCCTGCTCTACCATGCCGTTGTAAGTGCCGCTCACGCAGGAAGCGATTCCGCCGATAATAACGACGATTGCTCCGATTACAAGCAAAGTCTTTGTAAGTTTTGACATATATTCTCCTTCGATAAAGATTAAACCTGTTCGGAAACTTCAGTTTCAGAACAGGTTATTTTGAAAAGTGATATTCTAAGTCGTTGAAATAACACGATTTAAGACTCTCCAAGCTGAATGATGATTAAGTTATCATTCAAGTCTGTCGGTTACAAAGATAATGGAGAGAATATTAAAAGTCCATACGGAAAATTTGATTTCTGTCGTCTCTCATTTTTGATTTTCTAACATAACTGTTATATTTTGCTTGCCCGCTGCATAAAATTTATGTATTCTTTCAACATGAAACATAACACAATTTTATTTGCATTAATTATAATGCTTACGGTATCTTTGCCGTCTTGTTCCAAACAAAAAACTTCCGATTCAAACACAAAGCAGCAAACACAAACAAGCGCGGCTCCTGATTTTTCATTAACGCTTTCGACAGGAGAAACGGTTAGACTTTCCGACTATCAAGGAAAGGCTGTTTTGCTTCATTTTTGGGCAACATGGTGTCCGCCTTGTCGTGCAGAATTACCGGAACTCAATAAACTTGCAGCAGAGCTTGCAAAATCTCCCGATTCCAAACTCGAATTTCTTGCAGTCTGTGTATCCGATGAAGAAGCATCAAGGGTAAAGTTTATGTCGCAAAACGGTTATTCTTTTAAAGGCGGACTTGATGCAAGCGGCGAAATCGCTTCTCTTTATAGAGTACAGGGAATTCCTTGCAGCTTTATTATATCTCCCGACGGCAAAATTGAAAAACGTCATGTCGGTGCGATGAACAAAGCACAGCTTGCCGCTTTTGTAAGCGGTTATTATGACGAATAATATTTTTCATAAACATCTTATTATTCGCATTCTGCTTTTAAGCACCGCCGCGGCATTTATCGCAATAGGAATAATGCGCGGCGATGCAATAGCTGTCTTTCGGAAAGCCGTGTTTATCTGCATGGAGTGCATAGGAATTGGCTGACATTCAATCTTTAAGAAGAAAACTCGTACAATTTACGGCAATGCTTGTGTATAATGCGGATGTCCGGCATTGGTTTACAGGTTCGATATCCGATTCTCCTTTAAAACACGGCTGCGTTCCCGGTTTGAATTGCTATTCATGTCCGGGCGCAATTTCATCCTGTCCGCTTGGCTCGCTGCAAAACACAATAGGGGGCGGGAGAATTCCTTTTTTCGTAACAGGATTTTTGCTTTTAACTGGAACATTGCTTGGGCGGGTCGTATGTTCTTTTTTATGCCCCGTCGGATTGGTTCAAGAATTATTGTACAAAATCCCGTCAAAAAAGATAAAAAAAACAAAGCGGAATTTAAAAATCACCCGTAAACTTTCGCTTTTAAAATACATATTGCTTGCTTTATTTGTGATTGCGCTGCCATCGGTTTTTTATTTAAAAAACGGCATTGGTTCACCATTTTTCTGTAAGTTGATTTGTCCGGCAGGAACGGTCGGCGCAGGAATTCCCTTGGTAATTGCAAATGAGAGTTTAAGGCAGGCAATTGGTTTTTTATTTTCGTGGAAAGTTTTGTTGTCGGCGGTATTTATAATCGTAAGTGTTTTTATGTTCCGTCCGTTCTGCCGCTTTTTCTGCCCTTTGGGAGCAATTTATTCATTTTTCAATAAAACCGCACTATTCGGAATAAAATTAGATATTAAAAAATGTACCCACTGTAATGCCTGTACGGGACCATGCAAAATGGATACGCTGCAAGTAAACGACCGTGAATGTATAAGATGCGGAGAATGTATAAAAAGATGCCGATTCGGAGCGTTGAAATAACTTTTCCGAAAGCTGCATTTCTTTAGGTTTCTTTTCATTGACGAATACTTATTTATAAACTATTATAATGTATATTATGGCTTTAAGTATCGCTACAAACCAGCTCATAAATAATTACTACGACTTGTATCGCGAAGATGAAATTGTGTTCACAAAGGACATATTGCGCTCTCTACATCTTGACCCGCGTCAGGTATACGTAAAATGTTCGGGAGCACAATGGCCGTGCATTATAAACTCGTCATCGTTCCAGATGGCAAAAATAATAATCGGTACGGCGGGCGGTGCGTTTCAGCAGATAACAAAAAAAGATGCTCCGCCGGTCAGTTTACGTTATTGCTTTATTGAACAGGACAATCAGCCTTTAATATTTTTTGTTTCGTGCCGCGTTTCCGATGTAACGCCCTACATGAATTCAAAAGAACTTGCAGTCATAACGCTTACATTTACGCAGAGACCGCCTGACGATCTGATATTCAAATTGGGAACGCTTTTGGCGGCAAACGACAGTTTTGTAAAACGCAGCGAAGAACGCATTTTAATCAATGAATCTACAATAAGAAAACTCGGACTCGATAAGAAAGAATCCATAGCTTATATCCAGAATGTTCCCAGACGCTGCATCTTATGGAATATTTCGTTCTCCGGCGCAAAAATCATAATTATGGGGATTGCAAAGTTTATTGAAGGCAAAGATATTCTGATTAGACTTACATTCTCCGAGCCGAACGAAACCATAGATATGAAAGGCACAATCGTTTCCGCAAGCAATGTTGAAGGCAGAACGGATCTTATTCAAGCCGGTATAAAATTCGATGCAAATCAAGTTCCGCTTGCTTACAAAATCAGAATCAACGAATACCTTACGGCAAACAGAAAGTCTTTCCTTGACGCTTCCTACCGTATGCAGAATGCGCAAGAAGCGGATCAGACCGTTTCAACGGAAGCTGCGGCAACCGCAAACGTTTTAGGAATGACGGAAACAAAATAAAGTCTCATCGTTTTTGTCGACGGAACCGTTTTTCAAAATGCCGGAACGTATCTATTTAAATTTAAAATAAATTTTAGGAATTATTATGAATCTTTCAAATCCGTTGGAATCGATTTATTTCATCACTTTGCCCGACAATTTTAAACTCTCGGAATACGCTCTTAAAATCGATAAAACCGTTCCCCTTCCCGTACAGAAAAAAAGCGGCGAACCCGAGCCGGATATAAAATCTCTTGAGCCGGAACAGATACTCGCGGGAATTCTTACGGTTCTTGCATACGACAGACATAACAAAAATCTTGACTACTACCGCTCGATAATTAAAAAAGCCCGCCCCGATATTCAAAGAGAATTGACGGAAGCTGCTATCCTAAAATCGAAAGACGAAGATTGGGAACTTGCCGAAGAACTTTTTATGACACTTCGCGGTTTGGAGCCGGAAAATCCAGTTACTGCGCTTAATACGGCAATATTTCTGGACACTAGAGCGGAGTCCTACCGCAAAGCGAATTTAAATGAAGATGCGGACGCTTATGATAACGACGCTTTTAAGTATTACAAAGAAGCTATGAATGCCGAACCGCCGCTGCCGGATGCATTTTTTAATTGCGGATTTTTTCATTTAAAGCAATATGATTTCCGCGAAGCGAAAAGCTGCTTTGAAACTTATGTTGCGCTCACTTGCGATGCAAAAGATGAAGAACTCGGCGAAAACGGCATTTACAAAAAAGAACGTGCGCAAGAACTAATCGACCGCATAAACAATGAAAATCTTGAAGATAAGGCATTTTTAAACGCATATAAACTGATTTCAGGCGGGCAGGAAGAAAAAGGTTTAAAAGAAATACGCTCTTTCTTGGAAAAAAATCAAAAAGTTTGGAACGCATGGTTTTTGCTCGGTTGGGCATTGCGCAAGCTCTGCCGCTGGGGGGACGCAAAGAAGGCATTTGAAGAATCTATTGCTTGCGGCGGAAACGAAAATGCCGACACGCACAACGAGCTTGCAATTTGTCTTATGGAGACCGGAAATTTATCCGGTGCAAAGTCGGAACTTTTAAAAGCGCTTTCTCTTGCTCCCGAAAACGAAAAAATTATTTCAAATCTCGGTTATCTTTCACTAAAAGAAGGGAATAAAGCCGAAGCGCAAAAATATTTTGCTGCGGCGTTGGAGTATTGTCCCACCGATAAAATTGCCGCAGCAGAGCTCGCAAAACTTGAAGCGGGTATTTAAAAAGAATATACGCTTTTACGGAATATTCCGCCCGAGTACTCTTTTTTGCAGGCATATTTTAGTTATTTATTCCCAGTAAAATTACTTCTTGATTTTTTGTCGTTTTAACTTAAAATACAGAACATGACATACATTCAAAATCTTGTTGAATATTATGACGAACTCCACCCTATAGATGCGTCTGTAAAGCAGTTCTACGGGAAGTTTAAGCAGTCTCACGGCTCTCCGCCTAAGCTGCTGAACATTGCCTGCGGAACCGGCTCTTTGGAGTTTGAACTTGCAAAGAACGGGTTTGACGTTACGGGACTTGAAGTTGCTTCAGCTCTTTTGGATTCCGCAAACTTAAAACGCCGCAGTCAAATTCTTTCCATCAGATTTTTTAAAATGTCCGTTTTAGATATGAATAAGTTTTTAGGTAAAAAGTTTTACAATGTAATTTCCTGCCTTAATAATCGCCTGACTTTCGTACACGATCGGAATTTAATGAAAAAAGTTTTTTCGGACTGCATGGAGCTTCTTATACCGGGCGGAACTTTGGTGCTGCAGCTTTACAATTACAAAAAATTGGGCAATGCGCATAAAAATCCGATTTCGGCAAAAAGCAGTATGCGGGTGAATTTTTACACGGAAATATACAAAGAAGCTGACGGTTCGTATTTCTTAAATAAAAGCATTAAAAACAGCAGCGGAAAAATCTTACCCGTATTGCAAAAAGAACGAATTTATCCGATATGCGCGGATGAAATAGAAGAATTTGCAAAAGCTGCGGGATTTAAAAAGTGTGAATTTTATTCGGACTTTGCGGAAACCCCGTTTACGGAAGACTCGCCTGAATTGCTTTGCAAAATAAGTTAGTTCCCGCTTAATCGATTCTCCACTTTCCGTTTTCCTTTGTAAAACGTTTCGCATTTATTTCCAGAAGTCTACCGTCTTCGCCGAGCATTTTTACCATCGATGTTATAAAATTTACTTCGGTTATTCTAAAATTCGTGCCGTCGTAAACTATGTGCAAACCTTCTTGCGGCATACGCTTCTTGGCTTCACTGTACCAATCGAATTCATAGGACAGGCAGCATAAAAGTCTTCCGCACTGCCCGGAAATTTTTAATGAATTTAATGAAAGATTTTGATCTTTTGCCATTCTGATTGAAACGGGACGCAGTTTATCGGATATACCATGACAACATAACGGACGACCGCACATTCCGAGTCCGCCTGTTATTCTGGCTTCATCGCGCACGCCGATTTGCCGCAGCTCTATCCGCATTTTAAATACGGAAACCAAATCTTTAACCAGTTCTCTAAAGTCTACTCTGCTGTCCGAACAGAAAAAGAAGATTACCTTTTGCTCGTCCGCTAAAAAGTGAACGGTAACAAGTTTCATATCGAGGCGATGCGCCGCGGCTTTTTCCCTAAACACGCGGAAAGCTTCTTTTTCTTTTGCCTTAAACTCTTCCATCTTCTTTAAGTCTTCTTTTACGGCTTTGCGCTCTATTACTACGACTTCAGAAAGTTTTACGCCTATGGGTTTCGCCGCGATTCCTTTTATTTGAACCATATCCTTGCCGTATCGGGTTGCTGCAAAAACAAAATCGCCCGGTTTTATATCAATATTTCTGTCATTGCGCGCATAAACTGTTTCACTGGAATAACTCATGCGCAGTACGTAAAGAGGCTTTTCAAAGACTAGTTCTTCTCCGATTTCTTCCGCCTCGTCGGAATCTTCCAAAGACGACAGATTTATATTTTCAGCTTCAAGGTCATTTTCAAATATATCGCTCATAATTTTTCCAATATTATTTAAAACGTAAATCGACTTTGTAAACGATATTTCCGAGTTGCGGTTTATGTACAATCCCCGTGGTTTTCATCTTTGGGACGCACTTATGCGCTCTCTAAAACAAGCTCAAAATATATTTACGTATGTAATTTTTATTTTACGGCATAACTTGTTGGGGAAAATTATACCGACTTTGCATATTGTATCATTATAGCCATTAAGCCGCAAAAAAATCTACAACAAGCCCTTTTATTTCATCTATTTTAGAAAGCATTTTTATTTTGTCCGAGTGATTTTGTAAAATCATAAGCGTAAGTTCTTCTACTTTTTTATCAATAACCCGCACTTGCACGTGAGGATCCCGCTCTCTCTGCTCGGAAAAAAAAACACTTTGCTTTTTTACATAGCCGCGCCGCTTCGTTTTGCATACTTCATAATTGTTTTTTGAAACATATCGCACAAAATTCCCTACGGAACTTTTAAACTCGGCAAAAGAAGCGGCATCCATTTTTTCAATCAATTTATCGCCTGCAATATCTACTGCGTCTTTTAAAAAAACAAGGGCTTCTTCAATATCCATTCCGGCAATTTCAGATGGAAGCCCTGCCGATATAAGTTCTTCGACTTCCTGCGTTCTTTCAAGCATAGACGCGAACGGTGAACGCTTTGTTTTTGCTGCTTTTTCTTTTTGTTTTACAGATTCTTGAGATGCCTGAGCCGCCGCTGAAAAATATAGTGAAGAATTTAGCGGATCAACGGAATTCATACACTTTCAGCCTTATCAAGTATTGCTTTATTTTCAAGGAATTTATTTGCGTGCTCAGTACATTTTTCTTTATCGGAAATCGATATGCAATGTCCGTGAAAGATTACTTTGTCTTCCATTTGTACTCTTTGTGTGATTATATTTCCGATTACCGCAGACGATGATAAAAGTTTTACGCTTTCGGGAGCGGTAATGTCTCCCAGAACAATTCCACCTATAACCGCAGAAGCCGCATCTATATTGCCTTTAATTCTTGCGTTTACGCTGACTATTACGGCAGCATCCGTTTTAAGATTTCCGTCAAGGTCTCCGTCTATACTTACCGAACCGTTGATATTCAAATCACCTCGGACAAGGGAGCCGTTCCCGATAAGCGTGTTGATTGAAAAATTGTCTGCACGCAACGCCATAAAATGCTACCGGGATAACTTTACGTTTATATATTTGCTCGGATCTACAACATCGGAACCGATATGTACTTCGTAATGAAGGTGAGGTCCGGTTGTAACGCCGGTGTTTCCAATGTTTCCGATAACCTTTCCCTGCTCGACAAACTGACCTTTGCTTACGCGTGTTGCACTCAAATGAGCATAACGTGTATAGATTCCGTGTTTATGGCGGATAATTATATAATTTCCGAAGCTCGCATCATATCCTACCGTAACAACTTGCCCGTTCGCGGTCGCCATTACGGGGTCTCCGGAAGACCATGTAGAAAAGTCAATTCCTTTGTGTATATACCATTGTCCGGTAATCGGGTGTAAATTGGGACCGAACATCATGGATATATGCACGTTCGGATTTTTTACCGGCCAAATATTGGGAATCTCTTTGAATAACGAATTTTGATTTTCAAGCATTTTTCCAATCTGCTCGATGGGCTGCACCGAATTTTCAAGATAAGATGTAAGGGAACGGATGCCTTCCGTTTCTTTTACGGAACTCTTTACCGTATCGGATTTACCGAACAGCGAAGACAAATCTCCGTTATGCAGGGGGTTCTGCGCAAAATCATTAGTTCGGTCAAGTCCCAAAAGCGAAAGAGATTGAGAAAGCGATGCCTGAAATCTTTTTGCAGTCTGCAAGAGATTGGTATTTTCATCTCGCAGCTCATCCAAACTCGCCGCTGTTTCACGGTTGGAAGTCATTAACGAACTTATTTCCGCAGACGTGGAGATTGCTCTTCTATTGAAGTATAGGAATGAAATTACGATTCCGGCAACAAGCAATATACCCGTAGACATCGCAAAAACATTTGTCTGAAAGTTTATAACCTTTCCCTGAGAATGCGGAACAATCATAATTGTGAGTTTGCCGTCGAAGACTTTAAATATTTTTATAAAAAAAAGTTTTAAAGCTCTGAAAAACGAAATACATTCGTTTTGAATGTTTGAAGCAAACCTTTTTTCAATCTTTTTATATCTTTGAGTTCTGGACAATTTTATCTCCGTAGTAAAACATCACTTCCGAATTTTTAGCGAGTATAACACAGCAAGTTATTATATGTCAAACAAATACATTTCTACGGCATAACGAGTTTCCGGCAGGTTAGTTATATTAAGTTGACAACTCGATAAAGGTATATTATCTTTATCGGCAGGAATAGCAGTAAAAAACACTATTCATTTGTAAGACATTCCTGTCTTTTATTATAATCTTTTGGAAGAAAGCCATGCAGTTTTTTGATACTCACGCCCACATCGGGCTTATATACGATGATCCTATAGAGCAATTGCGTGTAATACATCAAGCTAAACAGGCAGGAGTTACACGCATAATCAGCATAAATAACAGTCTTCACGACTTTGAACGGGTTTATCCGGCACTTAAAGTTGTTTCCGGAGTTTATCATGCGGTTGGCGTTGCACCGTCGGAAGTCGTAAATCCGGGTGCCGATTATGCAGAAAAGATAGAAAAGTATTTAACTTATCCTAATGTAGTTGCTGTGGGCGAAATGGGGCTTGATTATTACAAGCAGTTCGGAAACAAACGCTCTCAAATCGAACTTTTTATAACCCAGCTTGAAATTGCTCAAAAGCATAATCTTCCTGCAATAATACACAACCGCGACGCAGGAAAGGATGTTTACGATGTCCTGCGCGAACGCATTCCCGACAGCGGTGCAATTTTTCATTGTTATTCGGAAAATGCTGCTTACGCTAAAAAATGTCTGGATATGAATGTTTATTTTTCATTTGCAGGAAATTTGACATATCGAAATGCGCATAATCTCCATGAAACTGTTCTAAATATTCCGCTTGATAGGATTCTTATTGAAACCGAAAGTCCTTTTATGATTCCAAATGAGTTTCGGGATAAAAAGCGCACAAAGCCGGCATATCTTACTTCTACCGCAAAATTTCTTGCGGATATGTTGGAACTGCCGCTTGAGGAAGTTGCCGCGCAGCTTTGGAAAAACAGCTGCAAAGCATTTAAATTGCCGGAAGAATAATGCTCTATCATCCCGTAAAAATAGGAAAGCTCGAACTTAGCGGAAATATTTTTCTTGCACCCGTAGCCGGTTACAGCGATCGTTCATTCCGTTCGATATGCGTAGAACACGGCGCAGCTTTTACGTATACGGAAATGGTTTCTGCCGAAGCTCTTGTAAGAAACAATTTAAAAACGGAAATTTTAATGCGCCGTGCAGAAAATGAAACTGCTTATGCCGTGCAAGTGTTCGGAGGAGAGCCGGAAACGGTTGCGGACGGCGCAAAAATAATTTTAGAGAAAACAAACTGCGAATGTATCGATATAAATTGCGGCTGCCCCGTACCGAAAATCATAAAAACCGGGGCAGGTTCCGCGCTTACGCGCGATCCTGAAAGATTGTACAGCGTTGCAAAAGCGCTTGTTCAAATCGCCGGCGATATTCCCGTTACTGTAAAGATTCGTTCCGGGTGGGATGAAAATCACATAACGTGGAAAGAAGCCGCCCTTGCCGCCTTGGATGCAGGCGTTTCAGCGATAACCATGCATGCACGGACGCGCGCACAAGGATATGAGGGCAAGTCGGATTGGTCTAAAATAAAAGAATTAGCGGCTCTTTCTGCAGGAAAGATTCCGATATTCGGGTCGGGGGATTTGTTTACGCCTGAAGATGCGGAGCGCATGCTTTCTGAAACTGGCTGCGACGGCGTTATGTTTGCGCGCGGAGCGATGGGAAATCCGTTTATATTTGATAAAACGATCCAACTTTTGACGACCGGCAAATACGATGATATTCCTGTACAAAAGCGCATCGAAACAGGATTCAGAGAGCTGCTGAATCTTTCTAATGATATTGGAGAAAAATCTGCTTGTCTTGAAATGCGTAAAAGATTCTGCGCTTATTCAAAAGGAATGAACGGAGGTGCTGCAATCCGTGAAAAAATAGTAAAAGCGCAGACGATTTCGGATTACAAAGAATTGTTTAATTTAAACAATTCCGGCACGGATTTTTAGTATAAATCCCGTCGGATTCCTAAACGCTTTTCATTTCTTTTAAAATTACCGCCTTGACACGCGTTCTTTCCTGTTCTATATTCGCCCCATGAAAAACTTAATCGGTTTTACAAATATTCTTACTCACAGCTCTTCCGGCACAAAAACGGTATTTTACTATTATTTTTACATTCTCTACCGCAGCCTTGCAGAGTTCACGGGCGATAGATAACTGTAAAACGGTTTTTCTATTAAAATAGGCTTGAATCAGGGAACTCTGCACAAAGAGTTCCTTTTTTTATTGCCGAATTATAAAAAGGGGTGCAAAAATGATTGTTACGTTAAAAAAAGGTACCGGCGATGACCAAATGAACGAATTTATTGCCGGCTGGAAAGAACGCGGATTCGGAGTACATATTTCAAAAGGTGAAAATGTTACGATTTTAGGACTTGTAGGAGACACGACATCTCTTGATCCCGAGCAGATTCTTGTAAATCCGCTTGTAGAAGCTGTGCAGCGGGTTTCAGCTCCTTATAAACTTGCAAACCGCTCATTTCACCCGGATGATTCCGTAATCGAAGTCGGCGGCGGGCAAAAAGGCGTGAACGCTAGTACATTCGGAGACGGAGTTATAGGCGTTATTGCAGGTCCGTGTTCGGTGGAAACGGAAGAACAGGTTCTTGAAATTGCAAAAGCGGTAAAAGCAAGCGGTGCGCGCTATCTTCGCGGAGGAGCATTTAAGCCGCGTACTTCTCCTTATGCGTTTCAAGGACTGGGCGAAAAAGGTCTTAAATTCCTTATAAATGCAAAAAAAGAAACGGGACTTCCCGTCGTAACCGAACTTATGGATATACGTCAGCTCAAATATTTTGATGATGTTGACATGATTCAAATCGGCGCACGCAATATGCAAAATTTCGACCTTCTGAAAGAGATGGGAAAAGTCAAAAAGCCGATTCTCCTAAAACGCGGGATGTCTGCAACGGTAAAAGAATTTTTGATGTCTGCCGAATACATAATGGCAAGCGGCAACGAAAACGTTATCTTATGCGAGCGCGGCATCCGCACCTTCGACAATTACACGCGTAACTGCCTTGACATAAGTATCGTTCCTTATCTGCACAAAGTTACTCATCTTCCTGTAATCATCGACCCAAGTCATGCTTGCGGAATGAACTGGATGGTTCCTACGCTTGCAAAAGCAGCTGTTGCAGTCGGTGCGGACGGACTCATAATCGAAGTTCATAATAACCCGGAAAAAGCATTGTGCGACGGAGAGCAATCGCTTAGACCTGAAGAATTCGATTCTCTTATGAAAACTTTGCCGGAGCTTGCCCGAATAAACGGGCGTACTATGTAATATGGACTTAAAAAATCTTACTTACGGAATAGTGGGACTTGGAATAATGGGCGGATCGATTGCAAAAAGCATCCGCCGGAATATTTTGAGTATGAACGGCAGCACAGGGAAGATTCTTGCCTGCGACAAAAATGCCGCAAATCTTAAAGCTGCAAAATCGGAAAGAATAATCGACACCGAGTACATTCCTTCCGGTTTGCAGGAAATGCTGAAAACGTGTGATTTGACTTTTATCTGCCTTTACCCGCATTCAACGGCCGAATTTTTAGAAACAAACAAAGATGCATTTAAAAGCGGCGCGATTGTAACCGACATAAGCGGTGTAAAAAATATTTTTACGAATACAAAAGATATAGTGCGCGGCGATGTAGATTTTATTCTCGGACATCCGATGGCAGGCGGTGAAAAAGAAGGATATACCAATTCTTCGGAAAAATTCTTTATAAACCGCAATTATATTCTTATTCCGCGCCCCGAAAATAAAACCGAAAATCTTAAACTTATGAGAACGCTTATCACCGCAATGGGATTTTCGCGCATAACGGAGACTTCCATAGATATTCACGATTACAAAATCGCTTTTACTTCTCAGCTGTGTCATATAATTGCAAGCGCACTGGTAGAAAGCGCGGAAGATGAATCAATTACGGCTTTCGGCGGCGGCAGTTTTGAAGACCTTACACGAATCGCAATGATAAACGCACCTCTATGGACGGAACTTTTTTTGCTGAACAAAGAAATGCTTTTGCCGCACATCGACCGCTTCAAGCTGCGTCTTGATGAAATCAGAAATGCTATAGAAGCCGACGACAGCGTGCGTTTAAATGAGATTCTTGAAGATACGCGCGAAAAACGCATACGCATGGGAGGCGTCCGATAAAATCTTTCGGTTAAAGGCGGCGTAGAGGGATTTCCGAATTTGCAAAACTTATTTGGGACGGCGTACGGTTACGTGGCTTTTACGGACTTACTTTATTTTCCGCCCGCCGGCATCTCTTTTTAGACGGACTTAAAATCACCCGTTTTAAATTTATGCCGATTTGCGTTAGAATGCCCGAATGAAAGTTCTGTCTATTGAAAATCTCTCTTATTCATACCCCTGTGCAGACTTTGCGGCAATACGAGGAGTAAATCTCACTACGGATAGCGGTTCATATACCGCACTTGTCGGAAAAAACGGAAGCGGAAAAAGTACACTTGCCCGCATTGCTGCGGGACTTTTGGAACCGGCGGAAGGCACGGTGAAGATTGCGGAAAACATACGCATAGGAATCGTATTTCAATCTCCGAAAGACCAGATTATTTGCGGAACGCTAAAACGGGATACCGCATTCGGACCGGAGAATTTGGGACTGTCTCCGTCCGAGACGGAGCTTAGAACAATCGAAACGCTCAACGCTACGGGAATTTTGACTCTCGCGCAAAAAAATTGCTTTTCCTTATCGCTCGGACAGATTCAAAAAGCGGCGTTAAGCGGAATACTTGCAATGGACTGTGAACTTCTCATACTCGATGAAGCGTTGGCAATGATTGATGCTCCTTCACGCGAAAACTTTTTTGAGCTTCTCGATATTCTGCACAAAAAAGGAATGACTATTATCCATATTACACACGATATTGAAGCCGCCGCTCGCGCACAAAATATAATCGTTATGGACGCGGGAAAAATAGTATGGCGCGGGAAAACAAAAGACTTTTTCCTGACTCCTGAAACCGTAAAAATCGTTACGGGAGAAGCGCTTAAGGCACATTCTCCTATTACGGAGATGCAGCCGTCAATGAAAAAAACATTTTCGGCGCAAGATATTTCATTTTCATATTCCTGCGACAATATTCTTTCCGGCGTATCGTTTGAGCTTTACTCGGGAACGCTGACCGCCCTTACCGGAAAATCAGGCAGCGGAAAGACGACTTTATTCGAAATCATGGCAGGACTTTTAATTTCCGAAGAAGGGAAAATACGTTCCGCCTCACGTCCGACTTTTGTGCAGCAGAATCCCGATGCCGCGCTGTTCGAAACTTTTGCCGCAGACGATGTTGCGTTCGGAGCTGCAAATGCGGGTTTAAAAGGAAAAGAACTTTTCGAGCGCGTAAAAAAATCCATGAATTCCGTCGGACTTCCGTTTGAAAAATTTGCCGACAGCAGGACGTTCTATCTTTCAGGCGGGCAAAAACGGCGTCTTGCAATCGCAGGAATAATCGCGTTGGATTCGGATATTATTTTGTTCGACGAGCCGACTGCCGGCTTGGACGGCTATGCAAAATCCGAAATAATGAATTTGATGCGCTTCCTTGCGGAATCGGGAAAGACCGTCGTGTATTCGACGCACTACGCAGACGAAGCAGACTTTGCCGACAGAGTAATTCACCTTGAAAACGGTAAAATCGTTTCGGATTCGCTTTTTCCGCCGGCAAGAAAACAAAATACGGGCACGGAAGACTTTTGTGAAACGCTTACCTTGCAAAAACATCTCGACGGAGCTTACATTTTAAGTTCGATACGGAAATATTCACGAGAATTCTCCGGTGAAAAAGAAAAAAAACACGCTCCTTTTGCAAAATTTCCGGCGGCAATAAAATATCTTCTATTTTTTTTACTTTTTATCGCATCTTTATCGGTGCATTCCACAGTGTTAAATGCGGCTATGCTTGCCGCAGGTATTTTATACGCATTTCTGTCCGGTTGCAGGAAAAATATATTTTCGATGATGATTAAAATCATTCCGTATCTTTTATTTTTCTGCATATTTAGAATAATTTTTATTTCTCCCGAAAGCGGCGAGAAAATTCTTTTAAATTGGAAATATTTTACGATTTCTCCGTCAAAACTTTTTGCATGCCTTTCGATTCTTCTTCACACGGAAAGCGCACTGTGCATAATGCGCGGATTCGTTTCTGCCATGACGGAGCAGGAAATCATTTCGGGCTTTGAAGATTTGCTTTTGCCGCTAAAAAAAATCGGAGTGCCGGTGCGTTATGCTTCCGTTACGGTGGAAATAATTTTCAGATTCATTCCGCTTTTAACGGATGAAGCGGTTTGCATAATAAAAACACAGCTTGTAAGAGGCGGTTTAAGGAAATCAAAAGGACTTATAAGCCGAATCCGTGCAATGATTCCGTTGACGGTGCCGCTAATAATCGCAACAATCCGGCGTGCGGAAGCACTTGCGGATGCGCTTACAGTAAGAGGATTTAAATGAGTATGAACACTTTTAACTTTTGCCCCAAATGCGGAAGCAAATCAATAAGTTATGTCGATTCTAAAAAATGGGTTTGCCCCGATTGCGGGTTTACGCTTTACAATAACATTGCTTCGGCGGTTGCCGTTGTAATTGCGGACGAATACGGCGGAGTTCTTTTGGAAACGCGCGCAAAAGAGCCGCGCAAAGGTTTCCTTGCTTTACCCGGCGGCTTTACGGATCGCGATGAAACGGCGGAACAAGCCGCAATGCGAGAATGTTTTGAGGAAACCGGTTTAAAACTTGAGAGCGTCGAATATCTTTGCTCGTTTCCTAACGATTATGAATATAAAAACATTGCATACAAAACTTGCGACATATTTTTTACAGCCGCCTTGCCTAAAAAATTCGGTACGATAGGTCAACTTATAACAACTTTGGAAAAACAAACGGGAGAAGTAAGCGGCTTTTCGGAAGTCCGTATAACTTCGGAAGAAGAGCTTGCGAAAGTCCCGCTTGCGTTCACTTCCGCAAAAGAAACGCTCAAATTATGGCTTGAAAAAACTCGCGGATAAAGGCGGAATCAACATAGCCCGACTCATAACGCCGGACTATTGTCTCATCCGCACAAATCAGTCTTTCCGCACGGCTTGTTCTTTGAGCGATAAATCGTTTTTGAATACTTTTATTACTATTATAATTGAAATAAGTGCCACAATCGTATCGGCTATCGGGGTCGCAACCCAAACGCCGCGCGCTCCCAAGAACAGCGGCAAAAGCAAAGCGATTGGAACATACAGAAACAATTGGCGCGCCATAACCATAAATCCCGCCGGCTTGGGTTTTCCGATTGCTTGAAACAGCGTTATGTTGATTATCATTATCGCATCCAGCGGGAAAGCACAAATCGAAAGCATCGTATTGACTCTTCCGGCAAGTACGACTTCCGGATTTTTTATGAATAAACCCATAATCCGCTGCGGGAACAAGAGAAATCCCGCCCAAAACAAAACCGCAAGAAATAATGCAAATCCGCTGAACAGTAATACGCCTTTTTTGACGCGTGCAAATTCTCTTGCGCCGAAGTTTGTTCCTGCAAAGGGCTGGAATCCTTGACTTATTCCCCAAAGCGGAATAAATGCAAGCGCGAGATAGCGGAAAAACGCGCCCATCAAAATAACCTGATCTTCTCCGCCGTATTTTTTCAAAACCGAATACATTACCGATTGCTGAACCAGCGAAAGCACCTGCATGAATGTTGCGGAAAGTCCGACGGATAATGTTTCTTTTACAATGCTTTTTTCAAGGCGGAATGACGTTAGGCGCACATTTTTACTGAAACATAGAAAATAGATGAATGTTGAAATTCCGAGAACGGCTTCGGAAATAACAGTAGCGACGGCGGCACCTTCAAGTCCTTTTTTCAGAACGATAACAAAAATCGCATCAAGTATGATGTTCAATACCGCGCTTATACCCATTAACGTCATTGCAAATGCCATTCTGCCCTCTCCGCGGATAACCATATTTGCGGCTTGCCCGAAATTCACAAAAATCGAAGCAAGATAGATTATGCGAAGATAGCGAACGCCGAGAGTAAGCATTTCTCCTTCCGCGCCTATAAGTTTCAGCAGCGCGGGTGCAAATATAAATCCGAAAACCGTAACGGCAAGCGAAAACAACAGAGTTAGAATGAGTACATTTCCCATCACCGCATCTATAGTCTTTTGATCCTGCCTGCCGATTGCACGCGAAAGCACCGACGCCGAACCGATTCCTACGAGAACCGCAATTCCGTTGTTTAAAAGCGTAAATGTATAAGCAAGACTTATGCTTCCGAGAGCGGTTTTTCCGACATAACGTCCCACGAAAACCGCGTCGACAAATACGTACAAACTTATGACCAACATTCCGATAATCCCCGGAACCGTCAATTCAAACATTAAAGGGAGGATATTGCCCTTTATCAAGTGTTCTCTTTTATCACTCATATACACTCCATAGATGTAATAACCGACGATAGCGTCAGTTATAGTTAACTATAGCTAACTTCATTAAAATGTCAATATGAAACAAAAAAGAGTTTGAATCCCGCAATTAAATCGGAATCCGGTTTTCACCGCTGCCCAAACGCCGCTCGCCGTAGGGAACGCCCTGAAAAAAACATTCCGGCTACAATTTTTAGTCGATTTTGTGAAAATCTTTTGTGAATAAAAATACTGCTTGTAGAAATATATCGGGATATTTCATAGAATGATAGCGGCTGATAATTCTGCGCGATTGCATGTACGAATATGTCTGTCGGTGAATTTGAATTTGCGAAAAGATTTTGAAGCCGCTAAAAGCAGTTTTTATTAAGAGTCTGCAAAAAACGTAAAATTGGGAGTGTAAACTCAAAGCGCACAAACGGCACGGCTTTGAGTTACTCAAGTTTGTCCAATCGCAAACTTGTATATTTAACTTGTGCGCTCTTGCGCACGGCTGAAAACTTTTTCGGACACTGAAGTTTCCTGCAAAAGTTTTTATTAGGAGGAAAAATGTCAAAACAATTCAATAGCAAATGGGGATTTATCCTTGCTTGCGTGGGCTCGGCGGTCGGAATGGCTAATGTATGGGGTTTCCCGTACAGAATGGCTGCAAACGGCGGCGGAGCTTTTTTGATTGCATATCTGTGTTTTGTCGTGTTGTTCAGCTTTGTAGGACTTTCTGCAGAATATGCGGTGGGAAGAAAAGCCCGCACCGGAACTCTGGGCGCATATACAATGGTTTGGAAAAGCCGCGGAATGGAAAAAGCCGGCAAGGCGATAGGTTGGCTTCCGCTTGCGGGTTCGCTTTGTATCGCATTCGGTTATGCGGTTATAATCGCAATGGTTTTGCGAGGCTTTACTTCATCGCTTACGGGAAGTCTTTTTAATTCCTATGCGGCGGAAGAAGTTATCGAAGCCGGTAAAACTGTTGTCAAAACCGGCTCGGAAAAATGGTTCGGGGAAGTTGCGTTCAAACCCTATTCTCTTGTGTGGTTTCATGCTGCAGTAGTAATAGGCACACTCCTTACTTTGATACTCGGCGCAAAAAGTATAGAAAAGACAAATAAAATAATGATGCCGCTTTTTTTCACACTTTTCGTAATTCTTGCCGTTCGAGTAGCTTTTTTGCCCGGAGCAGCGGAAGGATATAAATATATGTTTGTGCCGCAGTGGGAATATCTTCTAAAGCCGGCGACATGGATTTGGGCGATGGGACAAGCATTCTTTTCTCTGTCGATAACCGGCAGCGGAATGATTGTTTACGGTGCCTATCTTTCCGACGACGAAGACGTTATAAGCGGTGCGGTCAGTACGGCAATATTCGATACGATAGCCGCTTTGGTCGCGGCTCTTGTAATCATTCCCGCAAGTTTTTCATTCAACGCAACGGAAATTGCCGCCGCAAAAGCAGCCGGACTTCCGCTTCACTCCGTGATAAACCGAGGACCAGGACTTTTATTCGTTACGTTGCCCGAAATCTTAAAAACAATCAGGTTCGGACGCATATTTGCCGTAATCTTGTTTGTCGCGGTCGTTTTCGGCGGAGTGAGTTCATTGCAGAATATGTTTGAAGCCGTAGGAGAATCTCTTATGCATCGTTTTCCGCGCTTAAAGCGCAATGCGATGCTTGCCTTGCTTGCCGTTTTGTGCTTCGGCATAGGCGTGAACATGGAAGCGATTTACCAATGGGGGACATGGATGGATATTGTTTCCATCTATATAATTCCTATCGGCGCAGTTTTAGGCGGATTTTCATGGTTCTGGATTATGAAAAAAGACGACATTCTGAATGCCGTTAATTTAGGCGCATCTCGTAAAGCGGGAAGCCTCTGGCATAACTTGGGCAGATGGCTTTATGTTCCCCTTGCAGCGTTAATATGCATTGCAGGATTCTTTGTAGGCGGATTCTAACCGAATTCAAAATAACTGCCCCTGCGGATTTTTTTTCGCAAGGAGAATCATAGGGGCTGTCTCAAAAAAAGGACAGTCCTAATTATTTTTGAAGGCAAAAGAATTCATCCGTGTCGGAATTACAATATGAGCGGAGGCGTAAGCGATAAAATCGCATACAAGCCGTACAATTTGTAAAACAAACACAAAAAAACTCCAAAAGAAACTATAAAACTTGCTGAAAAACGTTTGAAGGAGGTCTGACTATGGAATATGTATATGTAAAAGATCCGGAAGGTTATGTTTTTAAGAAATTGAAATCAGAGCTTTCTCCCGATGAAAAATTTATTTCCGAAAAGTAATACTTAAAACAATCCGCTGCATCTAATGTGTTTAGATACAGCTATCTATGCATATTATGTCGAACACCGACTTTCTCTATTTTTATAAATACCGTATGTAGCTTACCAAAAAAATTAAAATATGTAGATAATCCGGGATTCCAAAGGGCGAAAGTCCTTTGGTCGTGCACAAGGAAGGTGGGGCAAGGGAGGAAAACTGCGGATACTTTTACGCAATTTTGCCGCATGGCAAAATTGCTGCGGACGGGAAACCGATTATGTCTTTCATATTACGTTATATAGGTAACCTATATACGATATTTATAAAAAATAGAGAAGTTCGGCATTTCTGCTATCAGCCGTTTGGGATAAAAACTGATTTCCGTGGGATTCAACACGTGTTATTGCACAAATAATAGTGATATGTTATATTACACTTCACTGGTTAGACTTTGTCTGACATTATGTAAATTTTACTTTTATTTTTGGAGATAAAAAATGGCAACTAGAAGAGGTCCCCGTTTTAAGGAATGCAGAAGACTTGGTGTAAATGTCTGCGGGCACCCGAAAGCGTTAAACCGCGCAAATGATCCTGCTTTTAAGCGCACTCACAAAATTTCCGAATACGGTCAGCAGCTTATAGAAAAACAGAAAGTTAAAGCCTATTACGGAATCCTTGAAAAACAGCTTGTCCGCTATTTTAAGGCGGCTGCAAAATCGGCGGAAAATACCGGCGCGGCTCTTATAACGTCTCTCGAATGCAGACTTGACAATCTTGTATACAGAATCGGTTTTGCAAATTCCATACGTATGGCACGCCAGATTGTAAATCACGGTCATATTCTTGTTGACGGAAAGAGAGTTACGATTCCTTCTTATGCTATAAAGGTGGGACAGGAAATTTCTCTTTGCGAAAAATCGCGGAAAAACGAACAGTTCAAGAATTGCTTCTTAGGTTCAAATAAATCAAAACTTGCGTACATCGACAGAAATGAAGAAAACTTTTCCGGCAAACTTACGGTTATGCCGAACAGAGACGACATTCCCGTTGAAATAAACGACCGCATGGTTGTTGAATTGTTCTCCAAATAAACTTCTTATATATTTTTTACCGTCTCAAAAGATTTTTCATATAAAACTGCCGGATATAACTCGGCAGTTTTTTTATACATCTGCCATTATTGACAAAACAATATTTTATCCTATACTGAAAAAAATCGATAGGAGACAATACATATGGATAACGATATTACGCAGTGGGAATATAAAAGGATTAGTTATAATACAACAAATGATTCATAATTGGACTTAAATATGGAAAAACTTGGAAAGGAGGGGTGGGAATTAGCAGGTACACTGTCGGCTTCTACTGGTGGTGGAAGATTAATTTTTAAAAGATCTAAAACAGGGAATTATGAGTATTCCCGTTAATTAATATTTTATATTGTAAAACGCGGCTGTCCGTCCGCTTAAATCGGAGAATCGAAAACCGAATCCCGGAAAACGGACGGCAATTCGGATAAGATTTTCAAACTTTTTTCCGCCGTCCGGTCGGTCTTACGCAATAAAAAATCGCCTTTCCAATCATAAAAACCGCAAAACCTAAAGTCTTATGATTCTTGCATGGGAAATAACTTCGTTTCCGTTTTCCGTTATGAGAATATCGTTTTCAAGGCGGCAACCGCCTAATTTTTCGTCGTACAATCCCGGTTCGAGAGTTACAATCATGCCGGGTAAAAATTTAACGTCTTCCGACATTTTGGAGCTTACGCGGGGACTTTCGTGTATTTCAAGTCCTACTGCATGACCGAGCGTATGAGGCATTCTCCGTTTTGCGGTTGCAAAAATGGTCTGAGCTTTTTCTTCCGCGTTTTTTACCGGAATATCTTTTTTGTAAAGCAAAAGACACTCGTTATATGCCGCCTGTACGAGCTGCACTTGTTTTTCCTGCTGCTCATTTGCATTTTTTACGACCGTAATTGTGGTATCGCTTGTATATCCGTTGAATACGACGCCGAAATCCAGAATTGAAAGACCGTCCGCCGGCCACGCTGCGTTCGTATAATTGGGAAAACAATGAATTGCCCAACTACGCTCGGGGCCTGCCGCAAGCGTATCAAAGCCGGTACGTTCGCAGCCGTTTATTCGGCATTCCCGTTCAATAAGAAGGGCTGCATCGGATTCCGTTTTAATCTCCCCGTTACGTATTCCGGCTTCTATTTTGTCTATTATCAAATCGCCTATGCGGGCGGCTTCCTTTGTACAGGCAATTTCGTATTCGTCTTTTATCATACGCAGCTGTACGGTGTAATTATGCACTCCGTCTTCCCTGCATTTTACGTCCCATCCCGGAAGAGCATCTATAAAATGTAAAAAATCGGGATAAGAAGTTGAAGGAGGCACTTCGACTTTACGATTTTTTATGCCGGCAGCCGCATTTAAATTTGCCTGCACCGCTTGAATGCTATTGTTTCCGTACTGTGTATACGGAATCATTTTATCGGCAAAACCGTTTTTACGTGCAAGGATTTCATCCCACGGAATCAAAATTGAAGTACCGCTTTCAAAAAGGATAAGAACCGCATCGCTCGTATGCCCGCACAGATAACGAAGAGCAGGCTCCCGATGCGCTTCACTGTCGATAAAAACCGCCGCCCCCAGTTCGTTGCGCTTTAAATAATCCGTAACTTTCGCTCTACGTTCCTCATAGATTTTTTTTAAGTCAAATCGATTAAAGTCAGTCATTTTATTCCTCTATTTATTATTAAAATTATATACATATTTATAAAAATATTCAGGGCAAAAATCCGAATTTACGGTCGCCGAATATTTTAGCGGCGTTTTTTTATCCTCTCTCCAATTTTTGAAATTAAGGCAAGCGCAGTTTCGTCTTTAAATATAATAAGAATCAATATGCCCAGTGCGGCAAAAATCACGGCGGCCAAAAGCACCGGAAGCCCGTAGGCTGCAAGTCTTCCCCGTCCTTCAAACATTCCGACAAGATAGGGGCGCACGATATATACGGGAGCCGCCGCAATCAGGGAAAAACTTATCATTCGTAAGACATAAACGCACATATCCGCCGCAAGCCGTTTTGCATCCATCGACGGCATACGTTTCATAAAAACGAATAAAAATACGGTATTCACCAAACTTGCAGCACTCAGCGCAAGTGCAATTCCGCCTCCTTTAAGCGGCAGCGACAAAACGAGCGCAAGTACAATATTTACCCCGAATGAAATTATACCTGCAAGCGTGGGGAGTTTTGTGTTGCTCTGCGCATAAAACGCCGGCGAAATAATGCGGTTTACGGCGATAAAAAAAAGTCCGGCTATGTGGAAGCGAAATGCTTTTAGCGTAAGAGCAACGGATTCGTCGTTGAATCTGCGGGTTTTATATAAAAGAGAAATTATTTCTTTTCCGGATATAAGAGAATAAAACGTTACGGGAATCGTAATTAGCGCGATGATTTTTATTGCTTGCATTAGCATGGAATTGAATTCTTTCCATTTTTGATTTTTCGCCAGTCCCGAAAGATCCGGCAAAATCACCGTTCCGATGGAAACCGCAAATATGCCGAGTATAAGCTCCTGGAGGCGCAGCGAATATTGCAGACTGCTGACCGTTCCCGTTTCGATTTTTCCTGCGAGCGCGGAAGATACAAGGTCGTTTAATTGATATGCAGCCATGCCGATTATCGTCGGCACGATAAGCGAGACTACTTTCCGCGTTCCGGGGTTTGTAA
>CAUUVZ010000003.1:0-70973 GCA_963548875.1 uncultured Treponema sp.
GTTTGTTTTCTCTCCGTTTTTCAGTTTTTCAACCGCATAATTCACCGGAACAAAGTTGTGCGCCGGTGGTGCATGGAAGTTTTTGTATTAGTGCGCTCTTGCGCACTGCAAATCCGGCGCAAGCTTTATTTTCCGTCGTTTGTTTTCTCTCCGTTTTTCAGTTTTTCAACCGCATAATTCACCGGAACAAAGTTACGCGCCGGTGGTGCATGGAAGTTTTTGTACTGGTGCGCTCCCGCGCACTGTAAATCCGGCGCAAGCTTTATCTTCCGCCGTTTACACATTCTACGCATTATTAGCCGACAACCGCATAGCAGCCGGTCTAAAAAATTAAGCGGCACTAAAAACCGCAAATCAAATTCGATATTTCTTTAACATTCTCTTCCGGAATTTATCCAGCTTTTTCCGCTCCGAGTCAGGCTCCTCAAATCTACCGGTCTTTACGCAAACAAACACGCAAACGGCATTTGCAGCGATAAATAAAAATATCAATTTAGGAAGCCAATTTCCGAACCTCATATATACCGTACACTCCCGCTTATAAACCGGAATGGCGGTAAACATCGAATCCGCAGTAAAATTCTTCATACTGTTTTTTATTCGTCCCGCAGGATCCACTACGGCGGAAAAACCGGCATTCGTAGAGCGAGCAAGCGTAGTCCTAAGCTCTATCGCCCTGAATGCGGCTACCGCAAAGTGCTGATATTCCGCGCTGTCGAGTTTAGACCACGAGTCGTCGGTCAGGTTCATTAAAAGCTCTGCGCCGTTTTTTACGATAGGCGTACAAACTTCGGGAAAAGTATCGTCAAAACAGATTGGAGTTCCGAGCCTCACATAAGGCGGCGCATCTTCATCCCGTTTTTGCTCGTCGGCACACTGCGCCAAAGAGACGATTTTTACAGGAGGAAGAATGCGATTTACGGGATTATGCGCCGGTACGTCAAACAAAACATATTGATCTCCGGGACTCCAGCCGGCAGAAATGTGAATAACATTTTTAAGAAAATCTCTTATTGCCGGAACATTTGAAAATGGGATTGCTTCGGCAAACGGAACAAGATGATTTTTACCGTATGCGCCGCGTAAACGTCCTTCCGCATCAAATAAAAGCGCGGCATTAAAAATTCTGCCGGAATTCTCATCGGGTCTGTACGGAGCACCTATGATAAACGGTATTCCGGTTTTTCCGATATACGGAATCAAAGGCTGTTCCGGCGGAAAATATTCGTAATGATACCTTGCATCGGGAAAAGTATAGCGCAGGCATCCTTCGCTCCACACTACCAAATCGACACGTTTATTTTCCGCTTTGCATTCTTCAAGTTTTTTATCAACCAATCTCTGAGATAAAAGAATCGTATCGCCGTCGCCGGATTGCGTCCACGGGTCGGCATTTTGCTGAATCGTAATCGTGTTTAAATATTTTATAGGTTTGCGAGGTAAATTGTATTGCCATATACCGTAAAGAAAAGTAAGGGCAAAAAGCGCAACCGCAGTTTTTACAACCGCCGCATAAGACGTAAACACCGAACGCGCATTTATATTGTTCTTATTGCCGAACAATAAAATTCCTTCACCCGCCGCCGCAGAAAAAAGAGCCGCAAGAAAACTTATTCCGTAAGTTCCCGTTATATCCGCAATCTGTATGAACGTTTTTAGGCGGAACATCGCCGAAGAAATCGTTCCCCAAGGATATCCGAGCCAACCGATAGATTTTATCCATTCGTAAAATGTGTAGACGGCGGCAAACCAAAATACTTTAAACGGAACAGAATATGCATCTGCGTAGGAATATTCCGATTCGGAAAAAATGTGTTTTGATGAAGCGGCAGCCGGAAGATACATCAAAAGTCCGATAAATCCGCCGATAATCCCCGTCCCTACAGCGGAAGCTCCGAGTGTAAGAGCTGCGAAATCCTTAAAAAAAGCGAGCCAAAAACTTGTCATAACATGAACAATAAACGTATGTAAAGCAAATATGGCAGCCGCTTCTTTATATGATTTCAGATTTGAATAAGCAATGTAAAGAGGAATAAGAGATATAAATCCTGCAAGAGGAGAGCCTAATTTTATAAGTTCATTTGGAATTGCAAGCGCAAGCATAGCCGCCGAAAAAAAGACATAAAAAACTTGTAAAAATCGACTCATTACACTAATATACTATCTATAATATATAAAAAACGCAATAAGACTTCTTTTTTCTTCATTGTCTATTCTGCGTTTTGGAGTAAAGGATTGTCCGCTTATATGAAGGAGTTGTTGGATTATCACAAAAAAGCATTTGATACTATGCCGGAAGCTGCGGCGACCGCACCCGGCAGATTCCATTTAATCGGTGAACATTCTTGGTTCTTTAAAGACAAAACACTTTCCATGGCAGTCGATATGCCCGTTTACGTTTCCGTTTCCAAGCGGAAAGATTCTTCACTTAAATTCTACTTTGCGGAAATCGATGATACGAAAAGAGCGAATTTAACCTCGTTAAAATTAAAAAAAGAAGACAGATGGGCAAATGCGATAAAAGCGGTAATATACGGTTTTACTTCCGGAGGTTTTGAACTTTGCGGAATGAATTTTACCGTTTCAAGTAAAATACTCCCCTCTGCGGGCTTTGGGATAACGACTGCGATAAAAACGGCAGCCGCTCTTGCAATCGGAAAACTTTTTAACTTCAACTGTACCGGAGCACAAATTCTTCAAATAATAGAAAGAGGAAACAAACTTTTCCTCATGCAGAAAAATCATATTGCGGATAATTACTCCGCGCTGTATGCAAAAAAAGGAACTCTTTTCGTTACGGATCACAATAAGAATTCTTACGAACATTTCCCGTTTTGTTTTGAAGATAAAAAAGTCCTCATGATTGATACTGCCGTTCCGCGCATAAACACATGGGACGAAGACTCGCTGTTTGAGCCGGAAAACGCGCTTTTGCTCGGCGATTTGCGGGAATTGAAAAACAATGTTTTCGGCGGCTGGCAATATATTTCCGACGTAACCGATATAAACGAAGCTATGACGGTTGTTTCGGAAGATACCAGAAGAAAGCTGCTTTGCATTATGCGTGAACATTTCGACGTACTTGAATGCATAAACGCCATGCAAAAAAACGATTTCAGCCGTTTTGCACGCGCCGTAAATCATAGTCATGAAAGTTTGCGCGATTATTATGATTTATCTTGCCCCGAAATCGATTGGCTTGTAAAGCGCGTTACGGAAATCGAACCGAATCTTGAAATTATTCACAATCCCGTATCATGCGGCAGAATTACCGGTAAAGGATTCGGACGCTGCATATACACTGTGCTCCGTTCAAAAGATGTTGAAAAATTTGTGCAAAAACTTGCCGAATACGATCACATATTCGGATTTAAATCTTCATGCTACGAAGTTGAAACAGCCGACGGAGCGAAAACTCTGGAAATAGAATGAATATTTTAATTACAAACGATGACGGTTATGCCGCAAGCGGTATTAAAATTCTTTCGGAACGCCTTTCAAAAGAACACAACGTATTTGTCGTAGCACCGTCAGGTAATCGCTCCGCATCTTCGCATTTTATTTCAATGTCTAAAAATCTTGAGATAAAAACGATTTCGGAAAATGTCTGGTCGTGCTCCGGCTTCCCTGCCGATTGCGTACTTACGGCGATAAAAAGTTCTCTTCTTCCCGTGCGCCCCGATTGTATTCTTTCCGGAATAAATGCCGGTCCAAATATGGGAACGGATATTGTTTACTCAGGTACTTGTGCAGCCGCACGCCAGAGTGTCTTGGACGGAATTCCTGCAATCGCGCTCAGTTTGTATGATCCTGAAGAAAAATACGAATATTATTACACTCTTGCGGATTTTGCGGCAAAAAATATTGCTTCGCTTGCAGCATTATCTTCGATAGGACGCATAAATTCGTTTGTAAATGTAAACGCTTTGTCGGTTCCTTCCTACAAGGGTGTAAAATTGGCATCTTCTTTATGCGTTCGGGACTACGGCGACATAATTAAACTTTCGGCGAAAGACGGCGGCTACGATTCGTTTTTTCACGGGGGAATTCCTTGCACCGTAAAGGAAAAAGATTCCGACTTTCACATCTGCACTGACGGATACGTTTCGGTCGCTTGCGTAGCGGCTTCTCCCGTAATTTCCGAACAGGAATTTTTAGAGCGGATAGAATTTACTTTGTGATTCCCTTATAATTTTTGCGGGAGGCGTAAAATGGCGGGCGTAAATGTTCTTTATCCGGGGATAGAACTGTATAACAAAAAAAAATACGAGGATTCTCTTGCATTCTTTTTGGCTCTGCCGCCCGAATCCGGTGCGGACGGAGATGAAGTAGCCTACTATCTGGGACTTTGTTATGCAAAATTACGCCGTTATGAAGATGCTTTACTTTATCTTGAACAAGTAGTTACTTCGGGAACAAAGATTACACGCGTCCTGCAATGCCGTTTTATTCTTGCATTCATATATACGCTTTCGGGCAGAAAAAGACTTGCCGCATTCGAGCTTGAAAAATTGCTCGAGTCCGGCTACAAACTTTCTTCCGTATATGCGGCAATCGCTTATATTGCATGGGAAGAAGGCGAAACCGACAAATGTTTTGAGTATTATGAAAAATCATTGGAACTTGACCCGCAAAATATAACTTCGATGAACGGACTCGGCTATGTTCTTGCCTGTGAGGATAAGGATTTAACGAAAGCTTTGTCTTACTGTAAAAAAGCGGTTGCTTCTGCACCGGACTCCGCAGCTTGCCTTGATTCTCTGGGCTGGGTTTATTACAAATTGGGAATATATGCGGACGCAAAAAAATATCTTGAAATGGCTGAAGAATTGGATAAAGACAATGAGCTTATTGCCGAACACATAAAAACACTTTCTCTTTCCGGAGATGCAAAATGAAAAAATCGTTTGTAAAAATTCTATTTTTTTGCTTATGCCCGATTGCATTTGCACAAACTCAATCGGCAGGTTTACAAACCTCCAACGGATTTCGGACGGCGGAAGAAGGATTTGCGGCTGAAGAGTTCAGACGCGGAGTTCAAGCGTATTACAGAAATTCTTATAACGATGCCGTAAATCAATTTGAAAAAGCCTTATCATATATGCCTTACGATAATTTGATTTTAGACTGGCTCGGTAAAGCGTATTATCACTCCGGCTTGGAAAGTTCCGCGCTTGATAAATGGAAAACGGCAGCGGAAAACGGTTACGGCGGTCTGCTTTTACAAAACAAAATAGAGATTGTCGGAGAAAGACAAGTGCGCCCCGAGCGTTACGACTACAATTCACGTTTTACGGAAGCGGGAGTTTTTCAAGGAACTTTCAACGATAATCAGATTTTTAGAGGCCCCGTTTCGATTCTCCCTAATAACGACGGAACTTTTTGGGTTCTTGCATACGGTTCAAACGAAATGGTTTTGATGAATGTGAACGGAGCTGCAATAAACCGTATCACGGGCCCGTTGAACGGCTTTGACCGTCCCGTAGATATGCTCCGGCTCGAAGGCGGAAATATTCTTGTAAGCGAAAGTTCCGGCGACAGACTTGCTCTTTTCAACGAAAAAGGCAGATTTATAAAATATTACGGTAAAAAAGGCAGAGGCACCGGAGAACTCATCGGGCCGCAATATATGGCGGAAGACTCAAGGCGCAACGTATATGTTTCGGATTACGGGAACCGCCGTATTTCGGTATTCGACAAAGACGGAAACGGAATTTTTACATTCGGGACAAAAACCGCAGAATTCGACGGGTTAAAAGGCCCGACGGGAGTTGCCGCCATAGGAGAAAGAATTTTTGTTGCCGACGACGTAACCGGCAGTATCCATGAATTTGATTTATCCGGTAACTATCGCAGAAAACTCGTACAGGATAAAACTTTCCGCCGTCCCGAATCGATGAAAGTATGGAACGGCTATCTTGTAATATGCGATTCAAACAAAGTTTTTTCCGTTGATGCGGATTCCGGCGCAGTTTATGAGAACGCAAAAACAGGTAACGCTCCGGCACGGCTGACAAGTGCGGTTCCCGATGTAAACGGCAACATTCTCGTAACCGACATACGCACGAATGAAATCTACATTATGACACGTATGCAGGAACTTATAGGCGGCTTTTTTGTTCAGATTGAAGATATAAATTCGGAAAAATTTCCTGAAGTTGTCGTAGGAATAAAAGTTGAAAACAGAAGCCGGAAACCCATCGTTGGACTCAAAGAAAACAATTTTTACATAACCGAAGATAAGCGTCCCGTTCCCAACTTGCGCTTTTTAGGCGCAAAGAGCAGCGAAACCGACGCGGATATAATTCTTATAATCGACCGCACATCGGAAGCCGCATCTCAATCGGCAAGAATCGACACTGCCGTACGCGAAATGAGTGCTTCTTTCAGCAAAAACTCCTCGCTGAAAATCATAAGCGCAGGTAACGTTCCGGCTCTTGAGTATACGGGTTCTCCTGCAGGCGCAAAAAAATTCAGTTCCGCCAATCTTAAAACTCCGTATTCCGATACGGTTCCGCTTGACCTTGCGCTAAGGCTTGCCTGTAACGAACTGGTAAAAACACGCAGAAAATCCGCAGTTATTCTTGTTACCTGCGGAAAAATTACGCAAAGCGCATTTGACAGATACGGCTTGAACGATTTGACCTCATACATGAACAATAATTCCATTGCCTGCCTTTCCGTTCTCGTAACAGAAAATGCTGCGGACGAAGAAATCTCTTATATCGTGAATAATACGTCAGGCGGAGAATATTATATGTTCCGTCCGGCGGGGCTTTCCGGCATATTCAAGGACATAATCGACATACCGGCGGGAAAATACGTATTCTCGTTTACTTCCGCGCTGTCCACAAACATGGGCGAAAAATATCTCCCGCTGGAAGTTGAAGCCTATCTTTTAAATCGAAGCGGACGCGACGAAAGCGGTTATTTCGCCCCGCTAAAATAAATATCCGCCTTAAAATTAAATTATACGCCGATTTTACGGGCGGACGCTCCGGCGTTGAAACTAAAGTTTGCAAATATAACACCGATTTTAATAAATAAGGAATTGCAGCCTAAAATATTCTCAATAAGAGCTGCAATTCCCCTCAGCAAATATAAATCGATATTTATCGTATAGTATTGAATATTAAAGCTTATTAAGGTATTTTTTAGAAATGAAGGTATTGGAACTTCGGAATATTTCCAGAGAAGAAGGATTTATATATTACCGGCGAAAATTCAAATGTGATGTCCTTATGGAAATGGGTAAAACGACGACGGAAACTCCGTTGGAATTCTGTATCGAATCTAATCCTCTTGGCGTAAAAACCATAGAGCTTCATCTCAGCAAAACGTTGAATTACCCCGTTATTCCCGTAAAAAAAGCTCTTACCGAATTCATCCTTACAGAAGATAATCAGGGAAAGCTCCCTCTATGAATTTCGTTACATCAAGCCCTGAAGAAACCGTTGAATTGGGCAAAAAAATCGGAAGTCTGCTTAAAAGCGGAGATGTTATAGCCATGCAGGGGACACTTGCCGCAGGTAAAACTACGATTACAAAAGGAATTGCCGCCGCACTCGGAGTCGACGATACCATTACAAGTCCGACGTTTTGCCTGATAAGCGAATACCAGGGTAAAATGCCGCTATATCACATGGACGTATACAGACTTAACGGCGCGGAAGATTTTGCGGAACTCGGAACCGACGAAATGATTTACGGAAACGGAGTATCCGTAATCGAGTGGAGTGAAAAAATCATGACGGAACTTCCGAAAAGAACGATTTTATTAAAAATCACACCGCAGGAAGACGGAACCAGACTTATCGAAATCGATAATTGGCAAAACGGAGAAATAATATGAAAGCTCTTGCGATAGATTCCGCCGTTACGAAATTTACGGTTGCGGTAAAAAACGGTAATCAAAGCATAAGCTGTACCTACGATGTAGGAATGCGGCAATCGGAGCTTTTGCTTCCTGCCGTAGATTATGCGCTTAAAACGGCAGGTATAACTTCCGCAGAGCTGGATTACACATCAGTCTGCATGGGGCCGGGCTCTTTTACGGGATTGAGGCTTGCATTTTCCGCATTAAAAGCTATAGAACTTGCCCACGGAGTTCCGTTATACGGAGTTCCCACTCTCGACGCATATTCGTACCATTACAAAAATCTGCCTTTTACAATATTATGCGCGGTCGACGCAAAAAAAGACAGATTTTATGCAAAAGCGACTTGCATGGAAAATATAATCTTTGCCGACGGTGATTATACGCCGGAAGAAATTATAAAAAAAATCGAAAATCAAACTGAAATTCTTATATGCGGCTCCGATTCTCAATTATTTTACGAAACGGCTAAAAACGAGTTGAAAAATAAAACGGTTCATCTAATGCCTTTTAAATCCGACATATCGGATGCTTTGTTTTCAATAACGGAAGAATACATACAAAATAAGATACCTCCGCTAAAAGACTATGACGGGCCCGTATACATACGCCCGAGCGAAGCGGAAGAACATATCGCGCAAACGCCGCAACGGTAAAACAAAACGGAAAATCCGCCGGGCAACCGCAGAAGGTCTCTTCATACCCGCCGGTTCCTCTCGGATAGTTTAATTAGCCGGTATTTTTTCCGGCTAAACGTATGTTGCGGTTTACATTCAAGGTTTACTGATATAAATTATATAAAAATTGTTTAAGCAGGATTAATATATGAAAGTTTCTACGCGCGGAAGATACGCACTGCGTTTTATGGCGGATTTAGCGGAGCACGAAGCGGCGGGCTTTGTTCCGTTAAAAGATATTTCTGAGCGGCAGGGTATTTCCATAAAATATCTCGAGCAAATCACGGCTCGCCTTAGTAAATCCGGACTGCTAATCAGTATACGCGGGCCGCAAGGCGGATACAAACTTGCAAAAAAGGCAAAAAATTATACGGTAATGGAAATTCTGCAAACAACGGAGGGCAGTATGATGCCGGTTTCTTGTCTCGATAAAAAATCGGCAAAGTGCGAGCGCATAAACGATTGCAGGACATTAAAACTCTGGCTCGGACTCGAAAAAACGATAGAAGATTATCTTAAATCCGTTACGCTTGAAGATTTGATAAAAGAAAACGATTAGGCGATTAGGGCGCGACCGCTTTCCGAAAACCGGCTATCCGCTTCAATACTTCGTATTTCCGCTTCTATCCTGCGCAAGCGCATATTCCGTAGTATGCCGTATCTACACTTTTCCGCACATAAACCGCATAACGAAAGTCCGCTTTAATAAATCTAAAAAATATCTACAGGCATCGGGCATTTAACGGATATTCAAAACCCGTCTCATGCCTTTGCTTGCCGTTATCATTCCCCGTTTACGGGCTTATTTGAAAAATCGTAACCGATAGTATAAATTCTGCGTCCTTTAAAGAAATCGTCGGTCAGCTTAACGACAAGTCCCGAAAGAATCAAAAGCGAAATAATATTCGGAATCGCCATGAGACCGTTTACGATATCCGCGATTGTCCACACTGCAGAAATCGTCATATACGGACCCGCAAAAACAGCCGCTATATAAAGCCAACGGTAAATTTTAACGGGAACCATATTGCCGTTTGACAAATATTCTATACAACGTTCGGAATAATAGTCCCAGCCCAATATCGTTGTAAATGCAAAAAGGACAAGACAGAGCATTAGCACAAACGAGATAAAATAAGGCGGCACACGCGGAAGAAGCATCTGAAACGCTGCGTTCGTTATTCCGAATCCCGCATAACCCAATTCAGGATTCCATGTTCCTGCAATTACTATTACAAGTCCGGTAATCGAACATATCACTATCGTATCGAAAAACGTTCCAGTCATGGAAATTATTCCCTGCTGGACGGCGTGATCAACCTTCGCAGCGGAAGCGGCAATAGGAGCGGAGCCTAAACCGGCTTCATTCGAAAAAATACCCCTCGCGATTCCCTTTTGCATTGCAACAATCATAGCACCTACGGCACCGCCTGCAGCGGCTCTAAACCCGAATGCGCCCTGAAAAATCTGCTCGAACGCTTCCGTTACTTTTGAAAGATTGCATAAAATTGCAAACATACCGAGAGCAACGTACACAACCGCCATAAACGGAACTACAACGCTTGCAACCGTCGAGATGCGTTTAAGTCCGCCGATTATAACCAGCGCAACCGTAATGGCAAGGATAAACGAGGCTACTACGACTACCAGCGAATAAGAGCCGATACCCGCTATCTCTACGGTTTTCAATCCTTGCACGGCAACGGTTTTTGAAAATGTTTCTATTGCGGACGAAATGGAATTTACTTGCGAGAACGTTCCGATTCCGAAAAGACCTACCATAGTTCCGAAAATTGCAAATAATACCGCAAGAATTTTCCCGAAAATCGGAAACTTTGCGCCTACGCCCTTTTCGCAAGTATAAAACGGGCCGCCCAAAATATGTCCGTCGGATTTTTCTTCTCTAAAGTGAACGGCAAGCATGGATTCCGCGTATTTTGTTGCCATCCCGAACAGCGCGGCAAGCCACATCCAAAAAAGTGCGCCGGGTCCTCCCAGCGCGATTGCAGTCGCAACCCCTACGATATTCCCGGTACCAATTGTCGCGGATAAAGCCGTACATAATGCTTTAAAACTTGAAAGCTCTCCGCCGTCGTCGTTTTCCGATTTTCGGAAAATCGATTTTAGCGCAAACTTGAGCTGAGAAAATTGCACGCCGCGCAAAATAACGGTAAGAAAAATCCCTGTTACAAGAATAAGAACGATGAGCGGAACGCCCCATACAAATCCGTCTATGGATTCCAGAATGGAATTGATTTTTGAAAACATTTTAATTCCCTGTATAAATTTATTTACGGCTGAAAAGCTCGATAGGAAACGTTATCACATACGGTAAGTTTATTCAATATTTTAGGAATATTTATGCATTTCAATAAAATTCAATCTTACGGCTCAAAATGAATATAAAATCTTCTAACAAATATCGTTTAAAAGGCAGTTTTCATTGCCTAAAAACAATGTTCCTCTTACCGCTCCGTCTCGTAATCCTATAAGAGCATTAAGATTGGAACCGTTGGCAAGAATCATCGGAATTCCGAATGAATTGACTTTTTGTGCCGCTTGAAGTTTCGTTTCAATTCCGCCTGTTCCGAAAGAATTTGAGTCTCCGATTTTAATTTGCAAGCGAAGCTTATCAACGCTATCAACTGTTTCAATTAAAACCGCATTCTTATCGGATTTCGGATTATCCGTATACACTCCGTCTATGTCGCTGAACAGCACAAGTAAATCCGCGCTCCACAAAATTGCGGTAAGCGCACTTAAATTATCATTATCGCCTATTTTGATTTCGTCGAAGGCTACCGAATCGTTTTCGTTAATAATGGGAATAACACCTTCATCTACGAGCGTAAAAAGCGTATTGCGCATATTGAGTGTACGGTGGTCGTCTTCAAAATCTTCTTTTGTAAGCAATAATTGTCCGATGTGAATTTCCTGTTTCGCAAATGCAAGCCGCCAGCGGTTCATCAATTCAACCTGTCCGATTGCACAAAGCGCCTGCCTGTAATGCACATCGCGTTTTCTTGCCCAACTGTGAAGCGTTGCAAGTCCGCTGACCTGAGCTCCTGAAGAAACAAGCACAATTTGTTTTCCGGAATCCGCAAGAGTTTTGCATTGAGAAGCGAAATTCTCCATAAATTCGATATTCGGCGCACCATCGCTTTTTGCAAGCGTATTACTTCCGATTTTTACAACAATTTTACGCGCGTTTCCGATTGCATCAGTAATTCCGCTCATCTTATATGTCCGTTCCCGTCTATTAAATATTTCGTCGTTGTGAGAGCTTTTATTCCCATCGGTCCGCGCGCGTGAAGTTTTTGCGTACTTATTCCGAGTTCCGCGCCGAAACCGAATTCTCCGCCATCCGTAAAACGGGTGGACGCATTCACATATACGCAGGCAGCATCGATTTTTTCTTGAAAAAACCGTGCATTACGCAGATTTCCCGTAACGATGCATTCGGAATGTTTGGTATTATGTGAATTTATATACGAAACGGCTTCTTCAACGGAGTCAACCGCTTTTACAGCGCATACGAAATCAAGAAATTCAAAACCCCAGTCGGAATTTTGTGCGCGACTCACACATGAGTTTCCGCCGATAGAATTGCCTGAGGAATTATGCGTATTGTGTAAAATCTCAAAGCAAAAATCGTCCGCGCGAAGCTGAACACGCCCGGCAAATGTTTTTTCCAAAAGCGGCAAAAACTTGTCCGCAATCTTTTTGTTTACAAGTATGCACTCTACCGCATTACAGGCTCCGGGACGCTGGAGTTTTGCATTTTCCGCAATCTTTGCGCCCGCATCAGTATCTGCAAACTCGTCTATATAAATATGACAAACGCCGCTTCCGGTTTGTATTACCGGAACGCGAGCATTTTCCACAACATTTTGAATCAGTTTTGCTCCGCCGCGCGGAAGTACGACATCTATTTTTCCGACCGCATTTAAAATACACCGAACATCGCCGTGATTTTTTTCGGGAATTGCAAGTTCGACCGCCTCCGGAACACCGTCTTTACCTGCCGCCTTTAATCCGCTTTTTATCGCTTCCACAATAGCAAGGTTGGAATTAAGAGCCGATGCGGAACCGCGCAAAAGAATTGCATTTCCGCTTTTATAAGCAAGGCAAAAAGCATCCGCCGTAACGTTAGGACGGCTTTCATAAATTATTGCGGCAATTCCGAGCGGCACACGCACTTGCCGTATAATCATTCCGTCCGCCGTCTTCCAGCCCGAACATTCTTCACCGATCGGATCAGTCTGTGCAATCACTATGCGGATGCTTTCGATAATCGAATCTATTTTTTCTTCGTTAAGCGCAAGCCTTTCAACGAGAGACTCTTTCATTCCGTCATTGCGGGCATTTGCAATATCGCGGGCATTCGCTTCAAGTATAAGAGAAGAATTCCGCTTTATCGAATGAATTACGGATTCCAACGCCTTGTTTTTTTGAGCAGCCGTTTGCGCCGCAAGTTTTTCCGCACCGAACTTTAACGACGAATAAAGTTTTTCCAAATCCATGATAATCCCGTTAAATAAAGCAGGCTGCCTTACAAAATCCGACAGCCCGAAAGATTGCTTTTATGTCAATAATTCGCAAGAAAAAACATTCCCAAAAGGACGGCGTTTCTGCATTTTTCACCGTCCCAATCGGTATTTTGCGGCAGACTTTGTATGTAATTCCAGAAAATCCCGAATTCGGGATCGATTCTCAGCGAATATTCCGCAAAATCATCCGATTTTGTCTGCTGCCCGAACATCAAATATACGGCGTTTCCGATTATTTCAAGAAAGATTTTATAAGTTTCGTTCCATTCATCATTTGCAGAGTAAAAACTTTCAAGCCGGAATAAAATTTGTTCTTTAAGCGTGATATCGGATTTTTCAACCCATGTTTTTTGAATAAGCAGAGCAAGATTATGCTTAAAACTTGCAAGAAGTTTGTTTTCTTCACCGCCGTTTATGAAATCGGCAAAATCTCCCGAAAATCCGAACATTTTAGCAATCAAATTAACCGTCTCGGCGTCGCTATTCGGCATTCCCGAAAATTGCTCTAAAGCCTGAATACTTTTAGTGTCTGCAAATTCTTCTATCAACATTTTTATCTTCTCTGATAACGCCATGCCAGCATAATATATTTTTCACCGGTTTTATTCAATACGAATGCAAAATACCGAAAAAGTCGATTTTATTGCGTTTGTGCAAGCATTTCCGATATGCTGAATGCGTGATCTCCTATTTTTTCTATCTGGCGAACCAAATCAAGATAGAGCAGCTCCGATTTTACATCGGCACCGTTTTCAAGACGTTTTCTTGCAATCTTTTTTAGGTTCTTTCTGAATAAATCTATTTCATCTTCAATGCTGCGTGCCAGCTGGAGTTTTTCAGTGTCAAGATGGCGATTGATATTTATGCGGATAAACTGCAAAAACTGTCGGGCAAGTTCTACATACGGAATCAGGTGTTCAAAATCTTCCTGCGGAAATTTCATTTTCTTTTCGATACTGCGCTGAATAAGCATTCCCGAACAAAAACATTCATCCGACATTGCTTCCAAATCATCCGTAATTTGAATCATCAAAGAAAGGTTTCCCCGCTGGCTCTCGGAAATCGGCAAATGTTCGCAGTTAATTATGTAACGCACAAGCTGTTCGTGCATTTGGTCGCAATAATTTTCCGCATCCCTCAGCGCATCGGAATGTTCCCGAATAAAATCATGCGTGCGTTTTGAAAATCCCGCCTGAAGGCGGTCGAACATACCGGTAACTACATCCGTCATATCGGCAATTTCTTTTTCTACGCGTATGATGTGCATTGCGGCGGTTTCTTTGCTGCCTTCGGTAAATTCCAGATGATAGTGCTTTAGTTTGTCCCGTTCGACGTCTTTTATCAAAATAGTTGAAAGTTTTATAAGATAAGCAGAAATCGGCAGCATTACAATCGTCGTAAAGATTTTGAATAAGGTATTCAACATGGAAATGCGGATTGAAATATTTGCTCCCGGCGTAATCAATTCAATAAGAGCAAGCAAAGGCTTAAAAAGAATCAACGCAGCTACCGTTCCGAAGAAGTTGAACATAACGTGGATTATTGCCGCGCGTCTTGCATCGGAAGAAGTTCCTACGGAAGCAAGAACCGCATCTATCGTTGAGCCGATACCGCTTCCGAGTGTGAGAGCGGCGGCGGTTTCCCATGTAACAATTTGATTAAACGCAAGAGTTATGATAACGGCTGTAAATGCACTTGAAGAATGAATCAATGCCGTCATTATGATTCCCAACACAAAGCTGATTAGAATTGAAATTATACCCCAGCTTTGTACGGTATTCATAAAGGTGAGCTGTTCCGCGCGGAAAGAAAACGTTTCTTTTAAGCCGGCAAGTCCCAGAAAAAGTAAGCCGAATCCCATAACCGCTTCGCCGGAGTTTTTGAAATACGAATTCTTCAATAAGGATAGAAAAAATCCCGCCCCGAAAAGCGGGACGGCGAACTTCGAAATATCAAAATTAAATCCGAATAACGAAACAATCCATGCGGTTACGGTCGTACCGATATTCGCGCCGAAAATAACGCCTACCGACTGCGAAAGCGTCAAAAGTCCCGCATTTACGAACGATACAACCATGACGGTTGTCGCGCCCGAAGACTGTATTATCATTGTAACGAGAAGTCCCGTTACAAGTCCGACAATGCGGTTGCCCGTCATCAGAGCCAGAGCGTGCTGAAGTTTTGCTCCTGCGCTCTTTTGAACGCCGGAACTCATCAATTTCATTCCGTAGAGTAGAAAACCGAGGCTCCCCGCAAACTGTATTATCGACGCAAATATAAACATCAAGTTATATTACATGAGAATACGGTTCTTTTTCAAGGAGATTTGCGGCTCGGAATGCGCAAAAACGCATTAGGAAAATATTAGGCCGAATGTCGAGTTTTGAAAGTATGCGTGAATAAAGCTATGCTTTCGGCGAGAACTTCGTTCGCTCTGCTCACTACCGAGTTTGCACCGCAAACTCGCACTATATGCCGCAGCCGAGCCTTTAGAGTAGGCTTCCGCAAGCCTAACGCTCGAAACAGCACGCAGCCGGAACCTCGCCTACGCACACTTTTATTCGTTTTCAAAACTCCCCATTCCGGCGTTACGCGAAACTGATGGAAATGGGGCTGTCCAAAAACTTCAGTTTTTGGACAGTTTCCTTAATTTTAGATGCGATGTTTTAAATTAAGTCATTACTGTACAAAGACTTAATTTAAAACTCGACGGGATGGCGAAAAAGTAACAAACTTTTGAGACATCCCCTTGAACCTATTAAAATAAATTCAATTTGCCGCTTTATCTTCAATCTTGCGCATTTCGATATTAAGCGCACCGATCGATAAAAGCACTTCCTGCAGAGAAAGAAGCAGCGAAACGAACATTGTAATCAGACTCAGCGCAAATATTATCTCCGCTATTAAAAACATATTTACAAAGATGGAAAACATACTTATAACGCATAGCAAAAAACTTATTACGCCGAAAAATTGCGTATATTTTATGATTTTGAGACGTTTTTTGAAATTATGAATCTGTTTAAGGATATGCGTTTCCTGTTTCTCTTCAAATCTTTGTATAAACTGTCTGATAAGTGCCGCAAGGGCAAGAAATCTGTTCGTATACGCCAGCATTAAAAGAGAAATTGCGGAAAAAAGCAGCGCAGGTGTGCTTATATTGAATTCCATCGTTACGTCCTATAAACGGTTTTCGGCGGATATGTTTAAAATCGATTGAACCGCAAAAAACTAAGTTTTTTCAAGATTTTCTTATCTTGCGGTTAATATAAAAAATATTTCCCTTTTTTTCTACGGTTTCAAAAAACGGCTAAGGATTTTTCTTTCAACTTCGATTTTTTTGAATTTTAAGAATATGCGAGCATAAAAGGAAACTTGAAAAAAGCCGCAAGCGAGTTTTCCGACTCACATCCAAGCATCCATAAAAAACTTCCGAGCCGCGTAAATCAATTCTTATCCGAAATAGCTGATAGTCCGAATGTAGAGTTTTTCTATTTTTATAAATATCGTGTATAGGTACCTAAAAAATTAAAATGTATGAATGAATTGGGATTCCAAAGGGCGCAAGTCCTTTGGTCGTGCCCAAGGAAGGTGGGTCAAGGGAGGAAAACTGCGGGCGGCGGACGGGTAAATGGGATATAAACAGTATAACCGGTTTACCGTCCGCTGCAATTTTGCACGGCAAAATTGCGTAAAAATATCCGCTGGTGTCCAAGTGAAAAATCTGCGGGCTATAACAGGTTGTGCAAGTTTCGAGTTCTCGAAACTTGAAGCGGACGGCGAACTCGTTATGTCTTTCAAATCCCATTCTTCCGTCCGCCATTCCCTTGAAAAAAAGGTTTAAGGCTTGTCTTAGAAAAATATAAGCTTTGAATTTATAAAACTCGAAATTAAGGATAATAAGTAAGGCTCTTGACTAGCATCTCTTGACGAAAGATGATGTAAGTCTGTGAAATACAAGAGATTAAGTGCTCAAAAATTCAATAAACTTTTACGGTGTTTTTGCACGGACATAACGGCGACCGCCTGTGCTGAAATCGTGGGCGTGAAACGCAACACAGTGAACAGCTGGTACAATGATTTCCGCCATAAAATCATGCTTCATGTGCTTGCGGAAACACGGAGCGAGAGCGGCGAATTCGAGGTTGATGAGTCGTATTTTGGAGCGAAACGGGTTCGTGGAAAACGAGGGCGTGGGGCAGCGGGAAAAACTCCGGTTTTCGGGCTTCTAAAGCGCGGTGGAAAAGTCATCGTCAGAATCGTTCCCGACTGCTCCAAAGAAAGCTTAATGCCTATAATACAAGGACTTGCACTCGAAGGCTCGACGATTCATTCGGACGGCTGGAAGGCTTACGACGGCTTGATTCTCAACGGATACGACCATTACAGAGTTTTTCACAGCGAGAATGAATTTGCCCGAGGGAAATGCCATGTAAACGGAATCGAGAACTTCTGGAGTTTCGCCAAGCGCAGACTCGCCAAGTTCAACGGTTGCGATTCGGATAAGTTCGTAGTACACTTGATGGAGTGCGAGTGGCGTTACAACCACCGCAACGAAGATTTATACAAGGAGCTGTCTGAAATTCTGAAAAGATACTAGTCAAGAGCCTAAGTAATTAGGGATTTACGGGAGCACAGAAGTCAATGCTTTGAAAATTGATTTCCATGTTTCCGACTCACCTTGTTTGCCATTCTTTCAGGTAAATGCTATAACTATTCCATGAATACATTTGCGCGCGTCTTTTTAAACGCAAGAGAAGAAAAAGAACTTTTACAAGGCTTTCCATGGGTTTTCGATAACGAAATTTCACATATCAAATACCGGAACGGTGCGAACGAAAACAGCGCATGGCAGCAAAAACAGCTTGCGGAAGCCGAAGTAAAAGACGGAGAACTCGTAGAAGTTTTTACCAAAGCCGGCGGATTTATCGGCAGCGGCATAATAAATACAAAATCGAAAATTACAATTAGGCTCATCGGGCGCGAACACGCAGATAAAATCGCGTCGGATATTAAATCCTATTGGGAAAAACGCATATCGGACGCATTAAACATAAGGCGCGCCCGTTACGGAGACGGGATTTCCTGCCGGCTCGTATTTGCGGAAGCGGATTTTATTCCGGGGTTTATCTGCGAACGATACTGCACGGATAAGGGCGAGACGATACTCGTAGTTCAATTTCTTGCGCTTGCTTGCGAAGTATTTAGAAAAGAGCTTCTTTCCGCTCTTGAAAAACATATAAAGCCCGCCGGAATCTACGAACGCAGCGATGCCGATGTCCGCCTAAAAGAAGGCTTAGCGGAAACAAAAGGCTGGCTTTCCGCCTCAAGCAAATCCCTGCCGACAGTCATTACAATAGAAGAAAACGACATAAAACTTTGCGTAGATATTGCAGACGGGCAAAAAACCGGCTATTTCCTCGACCAAAAAGAAAACCGGATTGCGGCGGCGGAATTTTGCCGCGGAAAGCGCGTACTTGATACATTCACGCATACGGGCGCATTCGGATTAAATGCCGCAAAAGCCGGAGCACGCGAAGTTATTTCTGCAGACATTTCGCAAGAGGCGGTCGCAATAGTCGAAAAAAATATTGCGCTCAACGGTTTTTCCAAAACGGTAAAAGCCGTCTGTGCAGACGTATTCGAGCTGCTAAAAAAATACGAAACGGACGGAGAAAAATTCGACGTAATAATTTTAGACCCACCGGCATTCTCAAAAAGCGCGCGGACGTTGGAAAAAGCTTACGGCGGCTACAAAGAAATAAATCTCCGCGCCATGCGCCTTCTCAATTCCGGCGGAATACTCGTAACCTGCTCATGCTCGCATTTTTTCGACGCACAACATTTTTACGATATGCTCACCCATGCCGCCGCCGACACCCGACGACACGTCCAGATTCTTGAAAAACGCGGAGCCGCCCCCGACCACCCCGTTTTGCTCGGCTATCCGAAATCGGAGTATTTAAAATGCGCAATTTGCCGTGTAATGTAATTTCGAATTCGGGCGTGCCGGTTCGCGTCTCTGCGCTCCGCTCACCGTCAGGTGCTTCGCGGTTTCATTCCTCGCTTTGCTCGGAACGCTTCGCGCCGCTACGCCCCTTCACGCAAAGTCCGCTTCAAAATCGACGGTATTTTTCCGTCCGTCAAGCATGAACACTTCGCATAATAATTTTCACCCGGAAGCCCTGCCGGATAAAAACTCAATCTACAATTCGATAATCGTACTCGGAACGACAGCTTCGGGCAAAACATCCGTCGCAGTCCGGCTTGCATACAATTTCGGAGGAGAAATAATTTCTGCAGACTCTCGGCAAACATATACGGGATTGGATATCGGCTCCGGGAAAGATTTGGACGAATACGAGACAAACGGCGTAAAAATTCCGTATCATCTCATCGATGTAGCGGATTTACGTACGCGCGAATACAATGTCTTTAATTATCAGCAGGATTTTTACCAAGCATTCGGCGAAATACAAAAACGCGGCAAACTTCCTGTCATTGCAGGCGGTACCGGAATGTATATCGACTCCGTCGTCAGAAATTACGATTTTGCGGAAGTGCCTGAAAATCCGTCCTTGCGCGCGGAACTTGAATCCAAAACGCTCGAAGAACTCGCAAGCATTCTCCTTGAGCTAAAACCGAATTTACATAATAAATCTGACTTACTTATACGCGAACGGCTTATCCGTGCAATAGAAATTGCCCGCTGCATGAAAAGCCCCGCAGCCGAATCTCTCCGTAAAAATGCAAACGCACGTCCGGATATCCGCCCGCTCATATTGGGGATAAAACTTGAACGCAATATTTTACGCGAAAATATTGCGATAAGGCTGAAAGAACGTCTTGATGCGGGCATGGTCGAAGAAGTTGAAAATCTGCATAAAAGCGGCTGCTCGTGGGAAAAACTTGAACGTCTCGGACTGGAATATAAATTCTGCTCTCTTTATATAAAAGGAGATATTGCTTCTCAAGAAGAGCTTTTTGAACGGCTCAATATCGCTATAAGACAATTTGCAAAAAGACAGGAAACATGGTTTAGAAGAATGGAACGCAGCGGAATAAAAATAAATTGGATTCCGCCGTTTGAAGATAAGCAAAAGAGAATCAATGCCGCGCTTAAAGAAGCTGCAAAATATTTTGCAGCCGAAAATACGTTTTAAGCGCGCAAAAGAATTTAAGCATTTACCGCCATTTTTACGGATTCTTCAATTTCGGAAAGATATCCGGTGCGTATGCAGCATTCAAACAATTCTTTGCTTAAAAAATCCGTTTTTACATCGTCATAGCCGTCCATATCGCGCACGATGCGGATTACATAGCCTTCTTTCGTTTCTTTTAAAACCGTCATGTAGTCGTTTTTATTACCTAAGCTTTTCAGTGAATAACTTTTCATAAGTTGCCTCCCTAAAGTGAATAATTACGGCGCAGCAAAAACGAATATTTACGCCGCGAATGTTAACTACAATTTTATTTTCGGATATATTTCAAATGATGTTAGAATTTTCTTCATTTTGCGATGCGCATTTTCATCTTGTTCAATGCGCGGAATATGAAAAACCTTTTTCCGATTTTTCGGAAACGAAAGAATATTTCGGCTGCACCTGTTCTCACGATACGGAAGAATTTATCGAGCAGGAAAAACGCTGTAAACTTTTGGCGATGCACAAAAACATTCATATCGTGCAATCGTTCGGCATGCATCCGCAAAATCCTCTTTTGGAAAATGCGGATTTTTTGGAAAAACTTCTAAAAGAGAAAAGAATCGGCGCGATAGGGGAATCGGGATTCGATCTTTTTACAAAAGAATTTAAAGAGGATTTGGAAAGACAAAAAAAAGCGTGGCACATTCAGCTTGAACTTGCAAAAACTTATTCCAAACCGCTCGTCATACATTGCCGTAAAGGAACGGATTTTATCTTTGCCGATATAAAACTTTTAAAAAATGTTCCCGCAGTCTTGTTCCACTCGTTTTTCGGCGGAATAATTGAAGCGCGCGCACTGATTGCAAAAGAATTGAACGCGTATTTCAGCTTCGGAAAACAGATTTTGAACGGCAATAAAAAAACAATTTCCTGTGTATGCGGCCTGCCGATGAAAAATCTGCTTTTGGAAACAGATGCACCGTTTCAAACGCTCAAAGCGGAACCGTTTACCGCGCTCAAAAGTATATGCCGCATTTACGATGCCGCCTACTCTTTGCGAGAGGACAACATAAATAAAGACGACTTCGAATCCGCATTAAAGAGCAATTTTAAAAACCTCTACGGATTTGAGTCCTTCGGCAGCTTTGGCGGTTGAATTGTTTTTACGCGTTTCGCTCTTTACGTGCTATTATTACCGTATGATTCGCAAACCGTTTTATTTTCTTACTGTTTTTATGCTGATTTTTTCTACGCTCGGCATACATGCTCAAACGCCGAAAATCCATTCTCCTCTTTACGGAATAACGCTTGATGCAGTTTCAGCGTCTTCGATAAATAAAATCATCGATGCCGTAAAGGCACTGCCCGTAAAACCGACCGCACGCGTTGTTATCGACACAGGCTCAAAGCCTGAAGATTTCGCTCCGCTTCTGGCGCAGCTTCACGAAGTTTCTTACATTTTGCTTTGCCCGTGCGATTCATTCGACATGAAACTTTATAAAACCGTAGAATCCTACACGGAGCGCTTTGCGGACTGTATCGCACACCTTGCGCCTTATACTGATATTTGGGAAGTCGGAAATGAAATTAACGGTGAAGGGTGGCTCGGAGGAACGGATGAGCTGACAGGACGGAAAGCTTATGCGGCATGGAAATACGTACACGAGCAAGGCTTTACTGCTGCACTTACAGCCTATATGTTTAAGCCCGGCAGCCAAAGCATGACGATGGAAGAATGGCTTGAAAAGTTTATCCCCTCCGATATGAAAAATGCTCTCGATTACGTATTTGTCAGTTATTACGACGGGGACAACGAAGGCTTGCATGAAGACTGGAACGATATGTTTAGCAATTTATATAGGATGTTCCCGAATTCGCTTTTGGGATTCGGCGAATGCGGCTTTGCAAATCCGCACAGCATCGGCAGGTCTTTTAATGCGCAGGCTGACGCTTATTACCGCATGAAGCCGTACAACGACCGGTACATCGGCGGTTATTTTTGGTGGTACTGGCAGGAAGATTGCGTTCCGCACAAGAAAAACTCGCGCTGGCAAAAAATCACCGATAATTTTTTATGGATGGAAGAGAATTATTAAAGATATGAGCATAGAAACGCCGTTATTCATTTCAATTTCGGAAAGCTGTAAACGGATTTGCATAATAGGCGGAATGTCGAGTTTTGAAAGTATGCGTGAATAAAGCTATGCTTTCGGCGAGAACTTCGTTCGCTCTGCTCACTACCGAGTTTGCATCGCAAACTCGCACTATATGCCGTGGTCGAGCTTTTAGAGTAGGCTTCCGCAAGCCTAACACTCGAAACGGCACGCAGCCGGAACCTCGCCTTCGCGCAATGGTGTTTATTTCAAAACTCTCAGCTTCATTGGTACGGGCAACAGATGAAAAATGTCGAGTTTTTTCCAAAAACTCGACATTTAACCTAATACTTTGTATTCTTTCGCTTTTAGCATTACCGCTTTGTCCGACCTGCATACATAGTCAAACGCCGCAAATTATTTCATGTAAGTCATAACATCGAGCGCGCTTTCAAAATCTTCCATAAAAAATAAAATCATTGATTCAGTACAATCGCTTCCTGTAAAACCGATTGTAATCGTTATTGTCGACGGCGGGAAAATCGAATCGGCAAAGCTCAATTTATTCGGTGCGGAATGGATTATGGAATTGCGTTATCTGTATTTATATTCGCATTCATGCTAAAATACGGAAAATCTCCGGCGCGGCAAGAGTTTTATTGTCTCCAAGTGATTGCTTCCGTTTGAAAGTGATTATTTGAAAAACGGAAGACTATCCGGAGGTTTGACTAAAAGATAAAAATACGGAGATATGATAAAAAGCAAGTCTGAAATATCGCCGTCGCTAAAGGCTATTAAATAAAAAAAATGCCGAAGCGTTTTTTTATTTAATAGGAGACACTAGCGCTTTTGCGCACGGCTAAAACTTTTTCGGAAGTTGCAACTTTCTGCAAAAGCTTTTATTAGGAGGAAATATGAAAATACTTGTGATATACGGAGGTCGTTCGGGAGAACATGAAATCTCTCTCGTATCGGCTGCGGCGATAACACGCGCGCTTGCGAAAAATCACGCAGTCGTTCTTATCGGTATTACAAAAGACGGACGGTGGTTTTTGCAACCGGAAAAAGAGCTTGAACGCATAAAGCGCGATGAAAAAGCGGCTCTCGCAATCGAGGAAAACGAGTCGGCTCAAGTTTTTGCGGTTCCGGGCGGAAAAACTCGCGCCTTTAAGACGGAAACTAAAACTATAGAAGCCGATATTGTATTCCCGGTTCTCCACGGCAGCTACGGAGAAGACGGTACCATTCAAGGGCTTTTTGAAATGACGGACATTCCTTACGTCGGCTGTTCAACACTTGCAAGTGCGCTTACTATGGATAAGGAAAAAACAAAACAGATTCTTTCGGCGGCGGGTATTCCCGTCGTCCCTTATATTTGTATAAAAAGAAGCGATTTGCTTGATTCAAACAGATATGACGAATTATTCAAGAAAGCGGAAGAAACATTGGGTTATCCTCTGTTTGTAAAACCTTGCTGTGCCGGTTCTTCCAACGGAGCTTCAAAAGCGGGTACTGCAAAAGAATTTTCATACGCTTTGATGCAAGCTTTTTTGTGGGACGACAAAGTTCTGGTTGAAAAAGCCGTCAATGCTCGCGAAATAGAATGCAGCGTAACGGGAAATGCGGAAACCGCTTCCGTCTCGGATGAAACCGAAGGTGTAAAAGCATACGTACCCGGCGAAATTATTCCCACTCACGCTTTTTACGATTACGACGCAAAGTACAACGATCCGGACGGCGCATCTCTCCATGTTCCTGCGGATATCCCCGTCGGAATGACGGAAGCCTTACGTTTAATGGCTGTCAACGCATACAAAGCGTTGGATTGCGCCGGATTAAGCCGGGTCGATTTTCTTGTAGACAAAACTTCCGGCGAAATATATTTAAATGAAGTGAATTCGATGCCCGGTTTTACGCCGATAAGTATGTTTCCGAAAATGTGCGAAAAAGCGGGACTTGAATTCGACTCTCTGGTTGAACTTTTAATTCGGGAAGCTCTTGCAAGATACGATTCAAAATCGAATATTCAAACTTCCAGAAATTAGCTGCAAATTTTGTTTGAAGGAAATTTATATGGAAAGACACCCTCATATTTACCCCAAAGGCTGCGTTTTTTCTTCGCTCGATGATATTGCAGGCAAACACATTACGGTCATGGGACTGGGATTAAACGGAGGCGGAGAATCTTCAGCACGTTTTTTCTTGCGGCACGGTGCATTCGTAACCGTAACCGATATGAAATCGGAAAAAGAATTATTATCGAGTGTCGAAAGTCTTGTTAAGGATACGTCAATCGACAAAAGCAAACTTGAATTTCATCTTGGCACCCATAAAATAGAAGATTTCAAAGATGCCGACTGTGTTATAAAAAATCCCGGTGTAAAAATTGAGGGGAACAAGTTTCTTGCCGCCGCAAAAGCTATCGAAACGGATGTAAGCATATTTTTATCTTTTACAAAAGCTCGAATAATCGCCGTTACGGGCAGTAAGGGTAAATCTTCAACGGTAAGCGCACTTTATTACGGACTAAAAGAAGCCGGATTCAACGCATTTTTGGGCGGCAACATAACCGTAAGCCCTTTGAACTTTCTTGAGCAAACAAATGAAAATTCGACGGTGATTCTCGAACTTTCCAGCTGGCAGCTTGCCGATTTGCGCGGGCGAGGCGTACTAAAGCCGCATATTGCGGTAATCACAAAAATCGTACCCGATCATCAAAACTGGTACGGAAATATGGAAGATTATGTTGCCGATAAGCGGCTTATTTACCGAGATCAGAGCGCGGAGGATTTTGCCGTTTTTGACGCCGACGGCGATGAAATAGGCTCCAGCCCCAAAAGCGGAGGAACTTGGGGCGATTTATTTTCAAAAGAAGCAAAATCTTTCGTGCTTCGCTATTCGAAATCTCCGCTAAAAGAAGGCGTTTTCGGAGCATGGCTTGAATCGGACTTGGAGCAATACGGAAAAGTCAGACTTCCGGAAGACTTTGTAAAAAATTCTTCTGGAAATAAATGTACGGAAGAAACGATTTTGCGCTCTCTTTTAGTGCCGGGGAGTCATCTGCGCCAAAACGTATTAAATGCCGCCATGGTGATGCGGATTATGGGTGTACCGGCAGACAGAACGGCGGATATTTTTTCCGAATGGCAAGGAATCGAACACAGACTGCAATATTTTCACTGTTACAAAAACTTTATAAAATTTTATAACGATTCGTGCGCGACCGTTCCCGAAGCGGCGGCGGCGGCGGTAAAATCTTTTAAAGACAAAATAATTTTAATTACCGGCGGCACTGATAAATCGCTTGATTTTACGCCGCTTGCGGAGACATTGGCGAATAAAACAAAGTCTCCCGTTAAATCGCTGTATATGCTGGCGGGAAGCGGCACCGACAAACTTAAAGTTCAGCTGGACGCACGCGGAATACGTTACAAGGGAGTTTACGGAAATCTTGATTCTTTGTTGTGCGCTCTTAAAACGGAATTGGACTCGAATGTCGGGCAAAGCGTAAGCGTCGTATTTTCTCCCGGCGCAACATCGTTCGGAATGTTCAACAATGAGTTCGACCGCGGCAGACAATTTATGGAAAAAGTAAAAACCATGTTCTGCCAAAGCGCCGGCATCAACTGAAAATCCCCGCACTAAAGCTAACGGATTTATTCCGGTACCCGTAAACGTAATAAAATCTCTCTGTCGGTTTAAATTCTTCTTGGGATTTTTACAGCTTAATTTTCTCATTTTGGAGTTGTTGACGGATAACTTCGATTTTACTATCATCTAAAAAAGTCAGGGGCATTACGGAGGTGTATTGTGTCCATAAAAAAAATCAATGAATGGTTCGGGAAAGCCGGAGCTTTTCAGATAAAGTACAGATTCTTATTTTTGGCTGCCGTTTTAATTTTCACGGTTGCAGGTTTTGCAGGTTTGTCGCGCTTTCACATGGATAGCGATGAGGCTTCATGGTTTGATGACAGCGATGAAATTAAACGGAGCGAAGACCGCTTTAAAGAACTTTTCGGAAACGACGATTCCGTTATGGTTCTGGTTGAAGCTAAAGATGTTTTTGCGCCGGAAGTTCTTGATGCTATTGATAGGCTGGGAAAACGGCTTGAGGCGGAAGTTCCGTTTGCGGATAAAGTTACTTCTCTCATGAATCTTTCCGTTGCAAAAGGAACGGAAGACGGAATGGAGATGGTCAATCCATTTGAAGACGGTATTCCCGGCGGCGGAAAACCTTTAAGTCAAATGACCGAAGATGAAAAATCGGAATTGGAACAAAAAAAAGACTTTATTATGAGCCGCACTTCGCTCGTAAACAATCTCGTATCCGACGACATGACCGAAACGTGGGTAATACTTTCGTTGACGCCTTACGGAGACGAAACGGAACGAGCGGATATGCTTACCGTAGGGCGGGCTGCAATTCCGATTGTGGAAAGCGAAGAATTTAAAAGCGATTTATACACATTAAAAGGAACGGGACTCGGCTATACGGAATCGGAAGAAGATGCGGCTGTTTCAAAAGAAACAAGACTGCGCATTATGTCGGGATTTGTTGTCATGCTCTTATGCCTAATCCTTTTGGTGCGTTCGTTACGAGGCGTCATTGTTCCGATAACGGCAACTGTCGGCGGGATAGGAGTCGTCTTGGGATATTCTTCATGGCTGGGCATAAAAGCCGATTCAGACATGATTACGCTTCCCGTAATGCTTGGTATGGCACTCGCCGTAGGATATTCCATCCATTATATCAACGCATTCCGGCTGGAATTCAGGAACTGCGGAAAACGCAAGCAAGCGGTTATTGACGCGGTAAAGTCTTCCGGTTGGCCTATTTTATTCACCGTCGTTACCACGGTCGCTTCTCTTATTTCTTTTATGGGAGTCGGGATAGGTCCGCTTAAATGGGTCGGAGGCATAAGTTCCTGCATCGTTCTTGCGGTTTATATTTATACAATCACGCTTCTTCCGATTTTTTACAGCTTCGGGAAAGACGCTCCGTCAAAATCGGAAAGCGTAAATACAAAATCCGTAGAAAAAGAACAAAGAAAAAAAGCCCGTCAGGAAAAAGTAGATGCACTATACGGAGCTTTCGGAGAGCGCGTACTCAAACATAAGATTTTAATTGTCGTATTGAGCACGATAATTACGGCGGCATCGATTTTTGGAATCATGCGCATAAAAGTGAACATGGACTATACCGGCATGATGGGGGAAAAGATTCCTTATGTTGCGCGGCTCATAAAAATTATGCACTCCAAACTGGGAAGTCAATACAGTTATAATGTCATGATAGAACTGGACGAAGATGCATTTAAAGAGCCTGAGGCAATGCTGAAACTGGACGATTGCGCAAAAGAATTCGGCAAATTCAAACTTACAAAGATTTCCGGCGACAAGCCTCGCGTAACTTCCGTTACGGAGCTTATTAAAGAAATGTATAAGACTTTAAACGGCGATGACGACGATTATTATAAAATCCCCGACGATCCCGATATGCTCACACAGCTTTTGTTCTTATATGAAATTTCCGACAGCAAGAATTTATTTTCATGGGTTAGTGAAGATTATTCGACGGCTTACATCCATGTTGAATTGTCGAAATATTACGCACAGGATATGGTGAACGACATAACCGCCGCAAAACAAATCGCACGGACAGCTTTTCCCGAGTCAACGGTCAATGTTGTCGGAGATGTTGCAAAAATGGCTGATTTAAATAGAAAAATAGTAACGGGAGAATTAAAGTCGTTTGCGGGTTCGTTTATAATAATTGCAATTATGCTTATGCTTGCGTTCGGAAGCGTCAAAACCGGACTAATCGCTATGATTCCGAATGTTGCACCGGTCTTTTTGGTCGGCGGAGTGATGGGTTTTTGCGGTTATACGCTGGATATGCTTACGATGACCGTCATGCCGATGATTTTAGGAATTGCCGTTGACGATACAATCCATTTTACGAATCATGTAAAATACGAACACGAAATAGGCGATAACTACCATATTGCCGTAATCGATTCTTTCAAAAAGATCGGACGCTCGATGGCATCTTCTACGCTTATTTTATGCGCAATGTTCTTTATGTACACGTTCAGCAATATGAGTATGCTTTTTAGAATCGGTATGCTTTCGATTATCGGTCTTACCGCAGCTCTTGCCGCCGATTATACCGTAACGCCTGCGCTTTTGTTTTTGACAAAACCTTTCGGGAAATCCGTTAAAAACGATGACGGCGACAAATAAAATATTTATCGAATAATTGCAGCTACGTCAAAGCAATATTTAAGGAGGTTATATGATTAAGTTGGGTTTTTCAAAATTGTACGGCGCGGCACTCCTTGCGGGTGCGGTTTTGGCTTCTTCCGCATTTTCGCAGGAGTCCGCTCTTTCCATAATGGAAAAGAATAGAGATACCGATGTAAGCAAAACAAGCAGCTCTACCGCGGTAATGACGCTAACAAATAAAAAAGGCGGTGTACGTGTAAGAGAAGTCGTGTCGTTTAAGAAAAAATTCGGCGATGTTACAAAAACCGTCATTGTATTCAGAACGCCTAAAGACGTTGCCGGGGTCGGCTATCTTATGTGGGAATACGAAGAATCCGGCGGCGTAAAAAAAGACAGCGATAATTGGCTTTATATGCCGGCGATGAAAAAAGTCCGCAGAATCTCAGGCTCGGAAAGCGGCGGAGACTTTATGGGAACCGACTTTACCTACGATGACATGGGAGACAGAGCTCTTTCCAAAGATGATTTTATTTTGCTGGGTGAAGAAAATATTGACGGTGAAAGCTGCTGGAAAATCGAATGCAATTCAAAATCCATGACCGAAAAAGATCCTCGCAGAATCGTGTGGGTACGGAAAGACAATTATCTCATGCAAAAAGCGGAGTTTTACGATAAACAGAATAAACTTCACAGGCAGTTCACCGCTTCCGACATAAAACAAATCGACGGAATATGGACAACCTGCACAATGAAGATGGAAAATGTTCAAACCGGACACTTTACGGTGATTGAGACGAAAGACGTAATGTATAATCAAAGCGTAAACGATTCGGTGTTTACGGTTTCCGCACTTGAAAGAGGAGCTGTAAAATGAACGATTCCGGCATTGCAGGCAGGCGGCGTAAAAAATCCGTGATATTTGCAAAACCATTGCGTTTTTTATGTGCCGCCGCACTTGTGTCTTCGTTTACCGCCGCTTTAAACGCACAGCAGATTGCTTTTTCAGGTAACGTAAAAAGCGTTATAGGTGCGTATCTTTACGGAGATAATGCCGGAAAATTCTCCGCAGCAAAACAAAGCGTATCCGGCTCGTTGGATGCGTCGGCGGACAACTGTGCGGCATATATCGACGGCTCAATAATATTTGACGGAATAAAAGCTGCTTATGAAGAGCCGTTTTCCGTAAAAGCCGGACTTTCAGCCGCATTAAAAGAGGCTTGGTTTTCGTGGAATACTGCAAACGATTCGGGAACTTTTACCGCCGGAATAAAAGCCGGACGCCAAATAAGCGCATGGGGAAAAGCGGACGGAATCGCTATTGCCGATGTCCTATGCCCTAAAGACATGACAAATCTCTATTCTTCAAGCTACAGTGAATCCCGACTCGGCATCGATGCGCTAAAATTAAATCTGTCGGGCACTTACGTTTCCTCCGACTTTTATTGGATACCGCTTTTCAGACCGTCCGCACTGCCGCTGGAACAATCGAATCCGCTTAGAAAAATTATTGTCCCGAACTCGATATTTATTCAGGGATTGGGCACTCTACCGGTAAACATCGGCACGATAAAAGCTCCCGAAACGAATCTTGAAAATTCGTCTTACGCGGCAAAAATAAGTTTTTGGCTGCCGCAGCTTGATTTTTCGTTTTACGGATATTACGGATTTGCAGACACACCCGTTTTAAAATCGGAATTTACATCTACAGGAGTCATGATAAACGGTGAATACGAAAAATTCGGAATGGCGGCTTTTGACGCGGCAATTCCGATTAAATCTTTTGTGCTGCGTGCGGAAACCGCATTTTTTATTGACAAAGCCCATTCAAGGCAGAATGCCGCTCCGGTCTCCAAAAACGGATTAAAGGCACTTGCGGGATTGGATTGGACTCATTCTTCATGGATGCTGACTGCCCAATATTTTGAAAATATAATATTCGGATTTGACGAAGACATAACGGACGCAAAAGAACGTTCCAACGGTGCGACATTAAGTTTGAGCCGCTCGTTCTTTGCAGAAACGCTTAAATTGTCTTTTACGTCCGCAATAAACTTTCAGGACTTTGACAGTTTTGCATCATTAACGGCAGAATACTCGCTTACGGATCAACTTTCCATTCTTGCTTCCGCCGAAGGATATTTTGAAGGGAAGTCTACAGGCGAATACGGAAAATACAAAGAGCTCGGCAGTTTGCGTTTGGAAGGAATTTATAGATTTTAAAAGAAAACTGCAAAACTTTATTATAAATTGTGTAACCATTTTCGCTTTGTTTGTTTGTATAAGCATAATACAACTGACGAAGCGAATGTTTTTATGACCGCGGGTTTCCTCCTTTGCCTGCGGTCATTTTTTTGCCCGCAGATACTTCTTCCAAACAACAAACGACCGTTCAATTTATATTTTCCCGTCAATCACGTAAAAGCAAAATATGTTCGTGCAAATTCAACGAACGCAGACTTTATCGAAATGAAATGATTTTATGCGCCATACTTAGTAAAATTTCTTATTGGTGTTGCCTATGTGTATTATTATCTTTAAATACGGGCATTTTTATGCTTTTCATATCGTACGCCGCTTTTTCAGGCAAAATACGGTAAAATTAAAAAGAGCCGTGCAGCTTTATAGTGCGGTAAATATTTTGGAGGATCTATGGGTAAAGTTGTGATTGTAGGAGGCGTTGCAGGAGGCGCAAGCTGTGCAGCGCGGCTAAGACGGCTCGACGAAAAGTCGGAAATTATTTTGCTTGAGCGCGGCGAATATATTTCGTATGCGAATTGCGGATTGCCTTATCATGTAGGCGATGTAATTAAATCGCGAGATTCTCTGCTTTTGCAGACGCCGGAAATGATGAAGGCGAAGTTTAATGTTGATGTTCGTGTCAAAAATGAAGTTACGGCAATCGACCGCGAAAATAAAACCGTAAGCGTAAAAAATCACCTTACGGGAGAGACTTATAACGAATCCTACGACACTCTGGTTCTTTCGACAGGTTCGTCTCCGATTCGTCCTCCCATTCCCGGAATCGATTCTCCGCGCATTAAAACTTTGTGGACTGTTCCCGATACCGACGAAATCCGTTCCCTTGTTTGCAGCGGAAACATAAAAAACGCTGCCGTAATCGGAGGCGGTTTTATAGGGCTTGAAATGGCTGAAAATCTGCGTCATGCGGGCTTAAACGTGTCGATTATCGAAATGCTCGACCAGGTTATGGCTCCTTTTGATTTTGAAATGGCGCAGCTTTTGCATGAACACATTGAATCGCAGGGCGTTTCTCTGCATCTCGGCGACGGAGTTTCTTCGTTTGAGGATGACGGAAAACTGGTTTCAATCTCTCTTAAAAGCGGCAAAACGGTAAAAGCCGAGCTTGTAATTCTTTCTATCGGTGTGCGTGCAAATTCTTCTTTGGCAAAAGAAGCCGGTCTTGAATTGAATGCACGCGGCGGAATTGTTACGGATTCTCACATGAGGACTTCGGATTCTTCCGTTTATGCTGTAGGCGATGCTGTTGAAGTCGAAGACTTTATCTTTAAAGACAAAACGATGGTTCCGCTTGCAGGCCCCGCAAATAAACAGGGGCGCATTGCGGCGGACAATATTGCAGGATTTGATGAAACTTACGACGGAACGCAGGGTACCGCCGTTGCAAAAGTGTTTGCGCTTACGGCGGCGTGTACCGGCGCAAATGAAAAGACGCTCATAAAACGCGGACTTGTACGCGGCAAAGATTTCGAAAAGATAATAATTACGCAAAATTCCCACGCAGGATATTATCCCGGTGCCGTTCCGATGACGATAAAACTTATTTTCGCCGCCGACGGTTCGCGCATTTACGGTGCGCAGATTGCCGGCTGCGACGGCGTTGATAAAAGAATCGATACGATTGCCGCAGCGATTCGATTCGGCGCAAAAGTAAAAGACCTTACAAAACTTGAGTTTGCGTATGCACCGCCGTATTCTTCCGCAAAAGATCCTGTAAATATGGCAGGATTTACTGCGGATAACGTGCTCAAAAACTTGGTAAGCATTGCGGACTGGGATGCGCCGGATAAAATGACGGATGCAATCCTGCTTGACGTTCGCGAAGAGGCGGAAACCTGCGCATTTGCAATTCCCGATGCGGTAAATATTCCTCTAGGCACATTGCGTTCCCGCCTAAATGAATTGGATAAAAACAAAATCGTTATCGTATTTTGCGCAATCGGCGTACGCGCATATAACGGAGCGCGTATATTGATGAATAACGGATTTAAAAACGTGCTTGTCTATCCCGGCGGCGCAAATTTTTACCGTTCCGCACATTACAAGCGTTTTTTTTTAGATGACGGAACAGCATCGTCTGCCGGTTCCTGCGGCTGCTGCTCTCCTAAAGAAGACTGTTGTTCAACCGTATCGCTAAAGCTGGATTGTTGCGGATTACAGTGTCCCGGTCCTATTATGAAAGTATTTGAAGCCGTTAAAACCATGCGCGACGGAGAAACGCTTGAAGTTACGGCATCGGATCCCGGATTTATAAAAGATATAGGCGCATGGTGCAGACGTACGGGTAATACTCTTGTTTCTACAAAGGCGGACGGCTCGTTTGCCGCAGTAATACGCAAAGGAATTCTTCCCGATGCTTCCGCAAGTGCTTCGAGTGTAAAATCCGCCGATGGAAAGACGATTGTTGTTTTCTCGGACGATTTGGATAAAGTTCTTGCAAGTTTTATTATTGCAAACGGAGCCGCATCTATGGGGCGTCCGGTAACGATGTTCTTTACGTTCTGGGGATTAACGGTTTTGCGTAAAACTCACTCTCCGAAAGTCAAAAAAACTGCGATGGAAGCGATGTTCGGTGCAATGCTTCCGCGCGGCACGAAAAAACTTAAACTATCCAAAATGAATATGGGCGGCATGGGTACGGCAATGATGAAGAAAATCATGAACGATAAAAACGTCGACAGTCTTGAATCGCTGATAAAAAACGCGATGAATCTCGGCGTAAAAATCGTAGCCTGCACCATGAGCATGAACGTTATGGGGATAAAAAAAGAGGAATTGATTGACGGAGTTGAACTCGGCGGCGTAGGCGCATATCTCGGCGACGCGGAAGAATCAAACGTTAATCTTTTTATCTAAAGTCCGGAATTTTTTGTAATACCGGTAATGATTAAACCCTTGCCGGTATTCTTTATCCGCATAAACAAGGCGGAGAATTTTAATTACAGCGGAGTTTTTATGGATTTCGGCGATATTTTAGAGCAGTGGAACGGTATGCAGAAAAATGCCGCAAAACGCAACAAAAAAGGCGCACAAGTTTCTCACAAAAAGGCAAATGCGCCGACTGCAGAAGAAAAAGCTTACGCGGATTTATGCGGCAAACAAAACGAACCGCGTATAAATCCGCAAGAATTGTGGATGCGGCGTTACGGTGTAGTTGATAAAGATGCGCTGGAAGAAAAAACGCGGGTCAGGAACAAATTTAAGAGCCGCAAGGAGCTTGAACGCATGAAGTGCGATGCCAAACTCGATTTACACGGTCTTACTCAAGATGAAGCCTATTTGCGGCTTGAAAGTTTTGTTACCGATTGCGAGCGGCAAAAATTCAAAAAGATTCTTATCGTTCACGGAAAAGGAATACATACGCGCGGTGCGGATCCCGTACTCGCCTTTCTTGTAAAAAAATTTATCGAACAGGATAAAAGACTCGGAACTTCCGGACATCCCGATTTAAGCGGCGGCGGAACGGGAGCTACATGGGTTATACTCAAAAACAATATTTTCGATTGAAGTATACCTAAGAAAGAATGCTTCCTTGAAAATCGGCATAACAATAAAATCATCCGAAAACTTTATCAGGTCGAATGTCGAGTTTCTCTGATTTTATGATAAATTACACAAATGCCTTTGCTTAATTTGCGAAAGTCGCCGGATAACATAAAATTAATTGACAAAAGCGGATAAAAAAATATATATGAACAAACTTATTTGATTCGAGGTATCGACTATGAAAAATCACAAAAATCAAAAACTGCCGTGGGTCTTTACCCTCCTTAACGTCATGATAATGTTCGTGCCGTTTATTTTGACACAGGCGGAAATCGTATTTTGCCGCCAAGTTTCGCTTGCGGAAGCATTAAGAATCTACTTAACTTTACCGGTACAATTTGTTGCGCTTTGTTGTTTTGCAATCCCGCTTGCGGAACGCTTTGTCCTTGCAAAAAATATTCTCACCTATGACGGAAGTGTTGAAACATTGGATAATGCAAACTTTTTTGCAAAACTCTGGCCGCCGATGACGGTTGCAGTTCCCGCCCTTTTTATTCCGATTAATGCACTTGTACTTTCACGCGGAGCTTCTATCTGCGGTCTTGAGCTTTCATTTGCCGGCGCATTGGCTGCAAGCATGGGGCAGACTTTTATCTTCGGGGTCGCAATATACATTTCGTTTATCGAAGCTTATGAAGCATGGCTGTCTTTTCTCCCGCTACGCGAAAAAGATTTATCCCTTAGCATCAAAAAACGAATATTACTTGTAGCACTTTTCAGCGTCTCGGGTATGGCGGGAGCAGCCATGTGTCCCATGCTTGCAAGTCATAATTCAAATATGTCCTTCGTATTTGTCCTCGAACGCTTTGTAATTCCCCTTTTTGCACTAAACGGTTTTATCATAGTAATAAATTTTCTTAGAATGGCACAAGGAATTTCAAAAAGACTTGCAAAACTTTCCGATTTTGCACATTCCCTTGCCGAAAAAGACTTTTCCAAAGAGGAACTGCCGGTAGAAAGCCGTGATGATATGGGACTTTTGATAAATGCCTTAAATAAATTTCACAAAGTCTCAAAAGAGCTTTTGACTGCAATTTCCGATTCTGCAGATTTATCCGGAGTTACAGCGGAAAATCTCAGCGAAAATATGGCTGAAACAAGCTCGTCGATAGACAAAATCATAGAAAACATAAACTCCGTAAAAAATCGAATCGGCGCGCAGGGAAAAAATATTACGGAAGCAGGAGAAACGGTAAAAGGAATCGAAAAACTTCTTTCGGATCTAAACGGCTCGATTGAATCTCAAAGTTCCGGTGTTGCACAAGCGTCTGCTGCGGTTGAACAAATGGTTGCAAATATCCGAAGCGTAACTCAAATCCTTGAAAAAAATACTCAGGCGGTAAACACTTTGAGCAAAGTCTCCGGTGAAGGTCAAATAAAAATCGAAGCCGCCGTTTCTACCGCACAGCGCATATTGACCGAGTCAAGCGGACTTCTGGAAGCGAGTACGATTATACAAAATATTGCCGAGCAGACAAATCTTCTTGCGATGAATGCCGCCATTGAAGCCGCTCATGCAGGCGAAGCGGGACGAGGATTTGCGGTTGTTGCGGACGAAATCAGAAAACTTGCAGAGCAGAGCAATAAACAGGGAAAAGAAATTACGGAGCGGCTAAATTCCCTTGAAAGCACAATTTCAGAAGTTACATCCGGCACAAAAGCTATTCAAGAACAGTTTGCGCTGATTTTTACGCAGGCGCAAAACGTTAAGACTCAGGAGCATATAATCGCACAAGCCATGCAGGAACAGGCAGGCGGAAGCGAACAGGTACTGGTTGCAATGAAAGAAATAAAAAATACTACTGCCGGCGTAAAACAAAGCAGTGAAGAAATGCTTGGAGGAAGTCGTAAAATCGTAAGCGAAATGGAATCTATTCACAATGTGTCGGCAGCAATCACCGGCGCAATGGAAGAAATGGCAGCAGGTACGGGAAAAATTACATCCGCAATCAATGCAGTAACAGAAGATTCAAATAAAAATAAAACGGAAATAGAAACACTTTTAGGGCAAATCAAACAGTTCAAACTGTAAAAGTGTGTGCCTTTTAAACCGGTCAAAAAACTTTTATTCGTGCGGAGGGTTTAATACCCCGACGCTCTGCGTCGTAACAAAGGGTATTAAAGCCGAGTGCAATCACCTTATGAGAACATACAGTACGAAACATTGAGCACTGTCCCCCGATGCTTGCGTCGGGGTTGTTGATTCCGACATGAAAAAAGCTGCCCTGTTAAGGTTTTAATTCTTATAGGGCAGCTTTTTTATAAAGCAATACTTGTTTAAGGATTTACGGTCGTATCATAAACAGTTTTAATTCCGCCGTTTCCGTCCGAAACAATTTTAAGCATTACTGCCGATTTTACAGGATTGTGTTTTGCATCAAAAGTCAAATGACCTGTAACATAAGAACCGTTTGTTTTTTCCAAAGCACTTCTTACCGCCGCAGCATCGGTTGAACCGGCAGCTTCTATAGCGTCTTTTACCATGTAAACACTGTCGTATCCAAGAGCAGCAAACGCATTGGGGTTCTTATTATATTTTGCACGGAAAGCTGCAACATATTCACGCACTTTATCTTCAGTTGAATCTATAGCATAGTGATTTGAATAATATCCGTTCAGCACTTCATCACCGGCTGTCCCTACAAGACCGTCCCAACCGTCGGCACCTACGATAGGGCATTGTATTCCCTGAGCGCGAAGTTGCTTTGCGACAAGAGCAACGGTTCCATAATAGTCAGGAAGATAAACAACATCGGGGGATGCATTTTTTATCTTTGTAAGTTGAGCATTAAAATCTTTATCACCGCCGGCATAAGATTCTTCCGCAACGATACGTCCGCCGGCAGCCGCAAATGAAGTCTTAAAATTTTCAGTCAAACCTACCGAATAATCGTTTTGCAGATCATAAAGAATTGCGGCATTTTTCGCGCCTAAGTTTTCGGCAGCAAATTTACCGCCTACGGTTCCTTGAAAAGGATCAATGAAGCATGCACGGAAGATAAAGTTACCTGCATCGGTAATATCCGGAGAGGTTGCCGCCGGAGCAATCTGCACCACTCCGCGGGCTTGCGCAAGAGTCGTAATCGCTTTTGCACAGCCGGAAGTCAATGAACCTATTACAATGGAAACTTTATCTTTTGTGATAAGTTTTTTGAACGCATTAACGGTTTTATCCGGCATACCTTCATCATCTTCACAGATGAATACAAGTTTTTTACCTGCAACACCGCCCGCCGCGTTAATCTCTTCAACGGCAAGGTCGATGCCGTTTTTACATTCAACACCGTAAACCGCAACATTTCCCGAAAGCGGGGCAACACCGCCGATTTTAATTATTCCGGCTGCAGAACCGGCATCTTTTTTTGAACACGACACTGCCGCAAAAACAAACAGAATCGTGAATAATGTTGCAACAATTTTTTTCATATTTCCTCCAAAATGAAAAGAAGATGCAAATACAATGAAGTATTTATATAACTTCTTAAACTATACTTAATTTTAGAAATTTAGTAAATGCCGGAGAATCTTAAACATTCGATAAGCTAAAATAGACCGCTCGATAACTTCGTTGCCGAACAGGGCTAATAAATAGAAAAACTCCGGGTTTTGAATGAATCAAATCCCGGAGTTTCAATGAAGAAAAACATTTTCCTGTTTATTCAGCTTTATCTTCTGCAGCCGGCTGTTCAGCAATCGGTTTTGGAGCTGCAGCAGCTTTTCTTTTAATTGCAGCATTGCAATACTTACAAACCTTAACTTGTTGACCGTCAACAGTTTGTTCATAAAGCAACTTGATGTTATCTGTCTTGCAAACGGGACAATTTCCGCGCCCGTGAGCAGGAAGATTACGAAGTCCTGTTCCACGATGATTCTTAGACATTATTCCCCCTTAGCTGCGGCTTCGGATTTTGCCTCAGCTTTTTTTGCGGTAGTCTTTTCAGCAGCCGATTTTTTGGATTTTGATTCCGTCTTGTCCGATGCGGATTTTTTAGAAACCTTTTCGGCAGATTTTTCAGCTTTCTTTTCCTTTGAGGACGGCTTATCATCATCCGATTCCAAATCAAGTTTATAATCGACCAACTCAAGAATCACCATATCGGCAGCATCTCCCTGCCTGAATCCGAGTTTTAAAACACGAGTATAACCGCCGTTGCGCTCTTTCATGCGCGGACCGATTTCCGTAAACAGCTTGTTCAAAATCTTTTCATCGGAAATGAATTTGGCAACTTCACGGCGGTTGTGAACGGAATCCACTTTTCCCCGCGTTATCAATTTCTCAGCCGCTTTGCGTACTTCGAGTGCCTTAGATTTGGTTGTAGTAATCCGTTCAAATCTGAAAAGCGACGTTACCATATTCCGCGACATTGCGCGGCGGTGTGCTGTTGTTCGCGAAAGCGGGTTAAAACCACTTCTATGATTCATCTGTTTCTTCCTTCTGCTTTGTTATATTGACGGCATTTCTAAGATGACTGTAATCGGTCATCCCGAGAGAAAGCCCCCATTCCTGCAGTCTTTCCTTGATTTCAGTAAGACTCTTTTTACCGAAGTTGCGAGTCTTTCCGATATCATCTTCCGTCTTTTTCGTCAATTCGCCGATTGTGCGGATATTTGCATTCTTCAAGCAGTTTGAAGAACGCACCGAAAGCTCAAGTTCTTCAACAGGGGTATTAAGAATTTCTTTTACCCTTGCATCTTCTTCATCGCCTTCATCACCACCGGAGATTTCACTGTCATTAAAATTCACAAAAATTGAAAAGTGATCTTTAGCAATCTTTGCAGCTTCCGCCAGAGCATCCTCCGGCGCAATAGTTCCGTTCGTCCAGATTTCAAGTATGAGCTTGTCATAATCATTACGCTGACCTACGCGACAAGGTTCAATAGAATATTTAACCTTCGGCACGGGAGTAAAAATAGCATCAATCGGAATTGTACCCACAACTTCAATATAATGCTCATTTACTTCAGCAGGAACATAACCTCGCCCAAGATCAATCTGCATCTCTATTTCAAGATGCGCGCCTTCCATCATGGTAAAAAGCAAAACGTCTTTAGACATAACTTCAAGCTGATTTTCTCTTGCAAGATCATCACTTTTTACGGTGCCCGGTCCTTTAAACTCGTAAAGAATCGTATCCTGATCATTATCGCCAGGTAACCGCAATCGAATCTGTTTCAAGCTGTTGATTATTTCCAGAGTATCTTCCGAAACATTAGGAATTGCCTCATATTCACTGGAGATAACATGAGGAACACCGTCGGCATCATATGAAGTAACGCGAATCGATGTAACAGCATATCCTTGAATTGAAGACAGAAGTACACGGCGCAGTGTATTGCCTACCGTCGTGCCGAATCCCGTTTCAAAAGGATATGCGGTAAATTTACCATAATTCGGGTTGTTCTCAATATGCTCAAAATTAATACCCTTAGGTTTTTTAAAACCTTTAAGCAGATTTTTGCGAGCCATCTGAACTCCTTATTTAGAATAAAACTCTATGACGAGCTGCTGAACAAGAGCGCAATTACGCTCCGTACAACGGGTGCTTTCGAGCATCAAACCTTCTTTATCCGATCCGCTTATAATGCGGACGGACCCTGCATAACTGTACATTACCTATAGACTCCCTGCAAAACTACATACGGCGGGTTTTGCGCGGACGGCAACCGTTATGCGGGATGGGCGTTACATCATGAATAGATTTTACCCGCAATCCCATAGTACCAAGCGAACGGATGGCATTTTCACGTCCCATTCCGGGACCCTTTACATACACATGGACTTCGCGCAAACCGTAGCTCACCGCCTTTTGAATTGCAGCTTCCGCAACAGACTGTGCGGCGAACGGAGTTGATTTTTTTGCTCCGCGAAAACCAAGTCCCCCCGATGAAGCCCATGCAAGCGCATTTCCGTTCAAATCGGTAACCGTAACGATGGTATTGTTAAACGTCGCTTGAATGTAAACATTACCTTCGTAGACGCTTTTCTTTTCCTTTCGTTTTTTAGCTGTAGCCATTGATTTCCTCCGCCTTACGCTTTCTTCTTGTTAGCAACAGTCTTCTTTTTACCTTTGCGTGTGCGCGCATTCGTACGAGTACGCTGTCCGCGTACAGGAAGACCTTTGCGATGTCTAAGACCGCGATAGCAGCCTATATCCATCAAGCGTTTAAGGTTAAGACCGATTTCCGTGCGGAGGCGGCCCTCTACTTTGTAATTCTTGTCAATAACTTCGCGCAGCTTTGTAAGTTCATCTTGAGAAAGATCGTTTGCCATTTTAAACGGATCGATTTTTGCTTCCTCACAAATTTTTCCGGCTGCGGAACGACCAATACCGTAGATATAAGTTAATGCTATACCTATATGCTTATTAGGGATATCAACTCCCGCAATTCGAGCCATCTGCTACTCCTTAGCCCTGTTTCTGTTTATGTTTCGGGTTTGAACAAATGATACGGACAATTCCGTTTCGTTTGATAACCTTACACTTATCACAGATAGGTTTTACACTGGTTCGTACTTTCATAAAAGACCTCCTGAGATACTGTTACCGGATTAAAGCACCTCGCAATGAGAGCAATCCGGCAAAATGTGATGAAATATATCACATATCCCCTATCCTTTTCTAGTATAAATCACAAAAATCTAAAGATTTCTCGATTTAATCCGACCCTTCTTTGTCAGACCTTCTTGGTGATGCATTTTAAGAAGGGCTTCCACTTGACTCATAGTATCCAAATCAACTCCGACCAAAATGATAAGCGAAGTACCGCCCATCAACATGGCAACCGATTGCGGGAACTTAAACAAATTCTGAACAATCGTAGGAATTATTGCGATTGCTGCCAGGAATAAAGCACCGGGCAGTACGAGTCTATTCAATATTTTCTGCAAATATTCTTCCGTCTTATCCGTACGTACACCGGGAATGGAGCCGCCGTTTTCCCGTATATTTTTTGCAATTTCAGTGGGGTTCAGTGTTACCTGAGTGTAGAAGTATGCAAAAAAGACAATAAGAAGAACCAACAGAACATTATACCATATTCCATTCGGCTGCAAAATTGCCGACAATTTCGATATCCAACGATAATCCGGATTACTTCCGATCATTGATACAAGCTGAAGAGGCAGAGTCAGTAAGGAAGAAGCAAAAATCAACGGAATTACGTTAGACGGATTTACCTTAAACGGAATATAAGTATTTTGTCCGCCGTACATTTTTCTTCCTACTACACGTTTAGCGTAGTGAACGGGAATTTTTCGCTCTCCCGCTTCTTCATATACAACAACTGCAATTATTGCAATAAACATAACAAGAACTACAATAACAAACACAAGCTGTATTTCACCGGCAGAAACTTTCTGCACAAGCTCAACAACCGCATTCGGCAAACGAGCTACGATACCGGCAAAAATCATCATAGAAATACCGTTACCGATTCCTCTCGCCGTAATTTGATCGCCGAGCCATACCGTTATCATAGAGCCGGTCGTTACAGTCAGCATCGCCAGCGCATTAAATTTCCAGCGCGGATCGAGCATTATACATCCCGGAATGCTGCTTGCATAAACCGTAATCGCATAAGACTGAAGCAAACATACGAAAATCGTTCCAATTCGAGTCCATGTCGCAAATTTGCGCTGCCCGCCGTCTTCCTGAATCGCTTTTTTAAGCGACGGGAAGATAATCACGGCAAGCTGCATAATAATCTGCATAGAGATGTAAGGCATTACACCTAACATAAATATGGAGAAATTGGAAAATGCCCCGCCTACGAAGAAGTCCATGTAACTGGCAAACGCATTTCTATTCTGCGCCGCCAGATTATCGAAGTACTGTAAAAGCACGTTTGCATCTATACCCGGAATAGTCAAGACGCTTCCCAAACGGAATATCGCAAGAATAAGCAGAGTAAAGAGCATCCGCGAGCGCAGTTCCTTCACTTTAAACATATTTACAATAGGATTGCTTGCCATGTTTTACTCCGCGATTATTTTTCCGCCGCAGGAGCTTCTTCCGGTTTTACCGAGACGGAGCCGCCCGCTTTTTCGATTTTCTCTTTTGCAGAAGCGGAAATTTTATCCACTTCCACGGTAAGTTTCTTTGTAATATCGCCGTTGCCGAGCACCTTTACAAAGCGAGCTCCTTTTGTAGAAGTCAAACCTTTTGAAACAAGCGTTTCTTTGTTTACAGTTTCGCCGTCGGCAAATTTTGCTTCAAGCTGCCCCAAATTTATGCAGGTATACTCCTTCTTAAAAGGATGATTTGAAAAACCTCTGTGTGCGATACGGCGGAAAAGCGGCATCTGACCGCCTTCAAAACCTACATACGGATTTCCGCCTCCGGAACGGGACTGCTGTCCCTTGTTTCCTTTGCCGGCAGTTGTTCCAAGTCCTGAAGACGAACCGCGACCGACAATCTTTCTTTTCTTGTTAGCACCCTTTGGAGCACTAAGAATCGGATTATAATCAGACATTATTTTGTCTCCTCAACTTTCACAAGATGAGAAACAGCCGCAATCATTCCGCGGATTGCAGGCGTATCTTCCTGAACTACTGAAGAACTGATTTTCTTCAGTCCGAGACTGCGGACGGTCGCAACTTTAGCCGGTTTCTGTCCGATCGTGCTTCTTACAAGCGTAATCTGAAGTTTTGCCATAGTTTAACCCCACAGTTCGTTAAGGTTTTTACCGCGGTTTGCAGCAACAACCTTTGCATCCATAAGATGCTCAATAGCATTGAACGTAGCACGTACAACGTTAACAGAAGAACTTGAACCGAGCGACTTTGAAATAATATCCGTCGCACCGACAGCATCCATTACGGCACGCACCGCACCTCCAGCCTTAATTCCAGTACCGGAGCAGGCAGGTTTAAGCAATACCGAAGAACTCTTATATTTTCCGATGATTTCATGCGGAATAGTACCGTTCTTCAGAGGCATTGCAATAAGATTCCGCTTTGCGCGCTCAATACTCTTCTTAATAGCCTCAGAAACATCATTCGCCTTGCCGAATCCGTATCCGACGCGGCCTTTCTGATCGCCGACAACCGTAAGAGCTGCGAAAGAAAAGCGGCGTCCGCCTTTCACGACTTTTGCAGTCCGGTTAAGCGTTACCAGCTTTTCAGTGAACTCTTTTTCTTTCGGTTCTTTATCGAATTTCTGGTGTTCCATCAATAACTCCTAGAATTTGATCCCGGCTTTGCGGGTTCCGTCGGCAAGGGCTTTTACAACGCCGTGATACAGATAACCGTTGCGGTCAAAAACCACTTCGGAAATCTTCAATTCATTAAGGCGTGCACCCAACGCTTCACCTAATTTTTCAGCATCTTTAACCGTCGGTTTAAGAGCCGCAAATTCTTTTTCCATAGAGGAAATCGAAGCAAGCGTCTTTCCCTCGTCATCGTTTATAATCTGAACATACAGATTTTTATTGCTGCGTGTTACAGTCATACGAGGACGCTCTGCGGTTCCAAAAATGCGCTTGCGGATATGGATTTTCCTATGCAGACGTTTTCTGTCTTTATCATTTAATTTTTTCAACATAGCTTATCATCCTTATTTTACGCCGGTCTTACCGACTTTGCGTCTGATAACTTCGGTTTCATAGCGAATTCCCTTTCCTTTATAAGGCTCGGGCAAGCGCAACTTACGAATCTGCGCACTGAACTCTCCGACTTTCTGCTTATCGGCACCGGATATAACTATTTTTCCGTTCGCATCCGCAGTTACAGTCAATCCCTCAGGGATTGCAGCATAAAAGTCGTTGGAAAATCCAAGATTCATCATCAAAAGTTTTCCCTGAACTTCAGCACGATAACCTACACCGTTGATAATCAGTGTCTTTGAAAATCCTTGACTTACACCGACAACCATGTTGTGAATAAGATTGCGATACAATCCGTGAAACGCGCCTGTCTGCTTTTCGTTATCAAGGGGTGTTACCAACACTTCACTACCCTTCACTTCAACATTCACGCTCTTGTCGTAAGCCTGTTTCAATTCGCCTTTCGGCCCTTTGACTGCAACAACACCGTCATTTACGGAAACGGTTACTCCTGCCGGAATAGCTACAGGAAGTTTACCAAGTTTTGACATTTCTTCCTCCTATTACCAAATTGAGCAGATAAGTTCACCGCCGACCATTTTTTCAGTCGCCTTTTTGCCGGTTGTAACGCCGGAAGACGTAGAAACAATGACCGTTCCGTAGCCGTTTAAGGCACGCGGAAGTTCCTTATATCCGGAATAAACGCGGCGACCCGGAGTGGAAATTTTCTTTGCTCCATGGATAACCGGATTATTACTGTCATCATATTTCAGGATAATACGGATAATTCCTCTTCCGTCTTCCTGTACCTTCTTAAAATTCTTTATATAGCCTTCGGTTTTCAGAATTTTCACGATTTCCAACTTTAATCTTGAAGCCGGAATATCAACTTTTTCGTGGCGGGCTACAGCCGCATTCCGAACCTTTGTAAGCATATCTGCTACCGGATCTGAAACACTCATTCTATCCTCCTACCACTACCAGCTTGATTTTGTAACGCCCGGAAGCAGACCTTCACTTGCCAATTTGCGGAAGCAGATACGGCACATCTTATACTTACGCAAATATCCGTGCGGACGACCGCAAATCTGACAGCGATTATACTGTCTGGTTTTGTATTTCTGTTTGCGGGCGGCTTTTATAATCATCGATTTCTTAGCCATGTTCTACTCCCTTACTTGCGGAACGGCATATTAAACTTGGTAAGCAGAGCCTTTGCTTCGGCATCGGTTCTTGCACTGGTTACGATAGTAACATTCATTCCGGCAATCTTAGTGATTTTATCAAAGTCGATTTCCGGGAATATAATCTGTTCCGTAATACCAAGAGAAAAATTTCCGTGTCCGTCAAAGCCGGTAGCTTTAATACCGCGGAAATCCTTTACACGAGGAAGCGCAACGTTAATAAGGCGGTCCAAAAATTCATACATAATTGTTCCGCGCAAAGTTACCATTGCTCCAATTTCATTGCCCTCACGCAATTTGAAGTTAGCTATACTTTTCTTAGCCTTTGTTTTAACCGCTTTCTGCCCAGTAATCTGAGTAAGATCCGTTACTGCAGCGTCAAGAAGTTTCTTATTTGTGAGAGCTTCGCCCACGCCCATGCTGACTACAACTTTCTTCACTGCAGGAACCTGCATAGGAGTCGTGTAGTTAAATTCTTTCATGAGTGCCGGAGCGATAGTGTCCTTATAGACTTTCTTAAGCCGGGGTACGTAATTAGCCATTACAGTATATCTCCACACTTACGGCAAACGCGAACTTTCTTGTCACCGTCAATTTTGTAACCAATTTTCACCGGACGACCGCATTTTTTACATACAATCCCCACGTTTGAAATATTAAGCGGAGCTTCAATCTCGACGATACCGCCTTGATCCTGCTGGCTGCGCTTTTTCATCGCTTTCTTTACGATGTTCACACCGGAAACGATTACGGCATCCTTTTTGGTAACTACGCGTACAACAGTACCGCGTTTACCCTTGTCCTTTCCTGCAAGAACCTCAACCGTATCGTCCTTATGAATTTTAAATTTCTTCTGTACCATTACCGAAACTCCTTACAGAACCTCAGGAGCAAGCGATACGATTTTCATAAAATCCATATCGCGAAGCTCACGGGCAACAGGTCCGAAGATACGTTTACCTTTCGGGTTCTTATTTTCATCGACGATAACGCAAGCATTGTCGTCGAAACGTATATAAGTTCCGTCAGGACGGCGGTATTCCTTTGACTGCCGGACAATAACCGCCTTTTCAATCGTACCCTTTTTAATAGTAGACGTAGGAATGGCATCCTTTATGGCTACTACAACAACATCGCCGATTCCGGCATAGCGGCGGTGCGATCCGCCGATAACCTTAATGCACTGAGCAAGTTTTGCTCCGGAGTTATCGGCGACTGTCATGCAAGACTGCATTTGAATCATATTCCGATCTCCTTACTTAGCGCGTTCGACGATTTCCGCAAGACGCCAGCACTTGTGCCGGCTGTACGGACTGCATTCCACGATACGAACGGTGTCGCCTACATGAGCATCGTTCTTTTCATCATGTGCCATATATTTTTTTGACCATGTAACATATTTTTTGTAAAGACGATCCATCTTTTTCGTCGTAATAGTTACGACAATAGACTTATCCATTTTATCGCTGGTAACAAGACCAACGAAAGAACGCTTTGTCGGCTTTACAGTCTGAACGGCTTTTTCTTCCACAGTTCAGCTCCTACTTGTTTTCTCCGGCAAGTTCTTTCTGCCGGATGAACGTATTTAAGCGCGCAATATCGCGGCGCATAATACGCTTCTGCATCGGGTTATCTACATGAGAAATCACCATTTTAAAGCGGAGATCCATGTATTTTTTCTTCATCTCATCGCGCTTTGCAATCAATTCGGAATAAGATAATTCTTTTACATTGCTTTTGCTTTTTTTTGTTTTTGCTTCAGCCATCTCATTCCTCCTTAATCCTTAACCGGCTTAAACGCGATTTTCGTCGTTACCGGAAGTTTGCTGCTTGCAAGCTCCAAGGCTTTTTCGGCAAGACCGATGTCAACACCGCCGACTTCAAACAAAATCGTACCCGGCTTGATAACGGCAGCCCAATGATCGGGCGCACCTTTACCCTTACCCATACGGACTTCGGCAGGCTTCTTGGAAACCGGCTTATCCGGAAAAACGCGAATCCAAACCTTACCTTTACGGTCAAGTTTGCGGTTAATGGCAATACGAGCCGCCTCGATAACCTTTGCATCCAACCATGTCGGTTCCATTGCTACAAGAGCAATATCTCCAAAGTCGATGTTGTTGGTACGAGTAGCATTGCCCTTCTCCCTGCCGCGCTGCACTTTACGGTGCATTACTCTTTTAGGACTTAACGGCATAATCTAGCTCCTTTCCTTTGCAGAAGGTTCTGACTTCTCAGCCTTATCTGCACCCGGTCGCTGGGAACGCTCACGACGATTTTTGCGGACAAGCTGTCCTGCATCTTCGTTCTGCTCGTTTCCGTAATTCATACCGTTGTAGACCCATACTTTCACACCGATTTTACCGTATGTGGTATGTGCCTCGTATGTAGCGTAATCGATATCAGCCCGAAGCGTGTGAAGCGGAACGCGACCGTCCTTATGCTCTTCTTTACGTGTCATATCCGCACCGCCTAAGCGACCGGAAACACGCACTTTAATACCTTGTGCACCGGCGCGCATAGCATTTCCTACGGCTTGTTTTAAAGCCTTGCGGAAAGAACCGCGTCCTGCAAGCTGACGTGCAACATTTTGGGCAATCAAACTTGCATTCACATCAGCGCGTTTGATTTCCTTAATTTTGATTTGAACCTTTTTAGTCAGCTGACTCTGAATATCCGTGCTGATTTTTTCAATCGTTGCACCTTTAACACCGATGATAACACCCGGACGCGCCGTATGTATTACAATAGTAACGCGCTGTGGATGCCGAATAATTTCAATTTCGGCAATATCGGCATTTTTACATTCAGGATGCTCGGAAACCATCTTTCTGATTTTTCTGTCTTCGAGCACTAAATCCGCATATTCGCGGGGATCTGCATACCAACGCGACTGCCATGTTTTGTTCACGCCTAAGCGCAAACCGATTGGACTAACTTTCTGACCCACTTTATTCCCCCGCCTTTTCGTCAACCACGACGGTAATATGGCACATACGCTTTAAGAGTCGATCCGCACGTCCGCGCGCGCGAAACCAGACACGTTTAAGTCTCGGACCTTCATCAATCCGAATTTCTTTTACGTAGAGCATATCTTCATCAAGCTTGTCGTTCACGTTTAGAGCGTTTGCAACCGCTGATTTCAAAGTTGCGCTTATAAGATCGGCACCTTTTTGGGGCATATTGGCAAGAATTGCCAAAGCCGCAGTGCAAGGCTTTCTTACGATTACGCGCGCAACAGGACGAACTTTCGTCGGTGATGCGATAAGGAATTTTGTAGTGGCTACATAACCTTTTTTCTCAGCCATAATATCCACCTTTACTTAGCCGAAGCCGATTTATCTGTACCACCATGACCGCGGTACGTTCTTGTAGGAGCAAACTCACCGAGCTTATGTCCGACAAGGTTTTCCGTAACGTAAACCGGGATCCATGATTTGCCATTGTAAACGGAAATGGTATTTCCAACCATTTCAGGTATTATTGTAGAGCAGCGGGAGTATGTCTTTATCATCTTCCTGTCCGACTCTTTGTTCATTGAAATTACCTTTTTGTAAAGGCTGTTCTCTACAAAAGGACCTTTTTTAACAGATCTTGACACAGTTATCTCCTATGCAACTACTTTTTACGCCGTGAAATAATAAAGTTATTAGACGGCTTTCTCTTGTTGCGAGTCTTGTAACCTTTGCAAGGCTGTCCCCATGGAGTAACAGGGTTACGTCCTTTTCCGGCACCTTCACCACCACCAAGCGGGTGATCGACAGGGTTCATTGCCATACCGCGAACAGTCGGGCGGATACCGAGCCAACGTTTATGTCCCGCTTTACCAAGCTGAACATTCATATGCTCTTCATTTCCGACAACACCGATAGTCGCATAGCACTTTCCGTTTATCCTGCGGATTTCGCTTGAAGGAAGACGGACAATAACATAATCGCCTTCACTTCCGGAAATCTGTGCACTTGCTCCGGCAGAACGTGCAAGCTGACCGCCGCAGCCGAGTTGCAGTTCAATGTTATGAACCGTGAAACCGACCGGAATCTTGTTAAGCGGCATTGCATTTCCGACTGTAGGAGTTGCATTTTCACCGGACATAATTTTCTGTCCGACCTGCAAACCTTTCGGAGCTATGATATAACGCTTATCACCGTCCGCATAAAAAATCAAAGCGATATTTGCACTGCGGTTCGGGTCATATTCTATGGTTTTTACAGTCCCCGGAATACCGTGCTTGTCGCGTTTGAAATCAATATTGCGATAAAGTCTTTTGTGTCCGCCGCCGTGATGACGTACCGAAATACGTCCTCCCGCTCCGCGTCCGCCGCTAGACTTCTTTCCTGACACCAATTTTTTTTCGGGTGTATCGGTTGTCAGTTCGTCCCTGCGCAGGTCAACACGTCCGCGTGTACCCGCAGTCATTGGCTTAAAAAACTTAAGAGCCATTTCTACTTCCCCTTAAACGCAGCAACCTTATACGCCTTCAAATGCCTGGATTGTCTCTCCGGCAGCTACACGTACAATTGCTTTCTTATAGGAAGATGTGCGTCCCGGCTTACCGCGCAGACGCTTCATCTTTCCCATCACATTGATAGTTGTGCAGTCTAAAACTTTAACATTGAAAAGTTTTGCAACCGCTTCCTTAATTTGTGTCTTCGTGGCAGAAGGATGCACGATAAACACATATTTATTCTGCTCGCGAAGAGCATTTGCCTTTTCTGAAATTACAGGCTCAATAAGAACATCTGTGTGATTCATTATTTAGCCTCCTTTTTGTCAGCATAAAAATCGGAAAGATTTTTTACAGCACTCTCAAGAACAATAATCTTGCGTCCGTAGAAAAGGTCATGCGCCCTTAAACGATTGTATGAAAGAAAAGACAAGAACGGAATATTGCGTCCCGCCTGTTTTATTTTCGCATCATTATCTTTCAAAATAATGACGGTTCTTTCACCGTTTGCAAAATTACTCAGAATATTGACAAGATCTTTAGTCTTGCCGGATTCAATAGTAAAATCTTCAACAACCGTAAATCTATCGCTCTGAGCATGCATACTAAGAATAGATTTCATTGCAAGGCGTTTTGCCTTTTTAGGAATAGCGTAACTATAATCTCTGGGTTTCGGTCCAAAGATAGTGCCGCCGCCTACCATAATCGGAGATTTTTTATCACCGCGGCGGGCATTTCCTGTTCCTTTCTGTTTATACGGCTTGGCATTACTGCCGTGAACTTCAGCACGAGTCTTTGTACAAGCCGTACCTAAGCGCATATTCGCAAGTTCATTTGTAACGGCATAGTAAATTACGTCGTCATTTACCGGCAAACCGAATACATTATCATCAAGTGTGATTGTACGCAGTTCTTTACCGGCGACTGAATAGACTTTCTTTTCCATAACTAGTCATCCTCCGCCTATTTCTTCACCGCGGACTTAACAATCAGCGTGCAATCTTTATTTCCGGGTACGGCCCCGCGGACAAGAATTACGTTCAATTCAGGATCGATTTTAACAATCTTTAGATTCTGTACGGTAATGCGTCTAAAACCCATGTGTCCCGGCATTTTTACATTCTTAAAGCAGTGTCCGGGCGTTGTTGACTGTCCTGTACCGCCTGCTTCACGATGGAATTTCGATCCGTGAGAAGCGCGTCCGCCGTGGAAGCCCCATCTCTTCATAACGCCTTGAAAGCCTTTCCCTTTAGAAGTAGCGGTAACATCCAAAAAGCGCGACCCATCAAACAATTCCAAACCAATTAAATCGCCGACTTTTACTTCTTTTTCAAAGTCGCGGAATTCCTTTAAATGACGTTTCGGAGAAACGTTTTCAGGGAAACTACCGGAATATGCTTTATTCACTTTGTTGTTTTTCAATTCGTCAACACCGAGAACAACTGCATCATATCCGCAATTTTCCTTTGTTTTTGTAGCAACCACAGTGTTAGGGTCAACGCGGATCACGGTAACCGGGGTCAAGTTGCCGCTTTCGTCGAAAACCTGTGTCATTCCTACTTTTTTTGCAATCAGACCTTTCATCTGAAAACTCCTATAAATAAGAAACATACATTTCTTTTAAGGCCGCCGTTCCAGATCCGCAGGAACCGTACCTTTATTTTTAACAGTAAAACTACTGTTTAATTTCTACAGCTACACCGGCAGGCAGTTCAAGTTTCATAAGAGAATCCATAACATCGGATGTCGGATTCAATATATCTATAAGGCGTTTGTGAGTACGCATTTCAAACTGCTCACGTGATTTTTTATTTACGTGTGGCGAACGCAATACCGTTACCTTATTGATTCTTGTCGGAAGCGGGATAGGTCCTGAAACCTTTGCCCCTGCCTTCTGGACAGCCTGCACAATGGCTTTTGCACTCTGATCGATCAGCTCAACATCAAATGCGCGAAGTCTGACACGAATCTTTCCATTAGCCATAACTTATTCCTCCAAAGGACGACCGGCTCTGAATTTTGAGCCGGTCAAATCCGAATCTACTCGATAATCTTTGTTACCTGTCCGGAAGCGATTGTGCGACCGCCCTCGCGGATAGCAAGTTTAAGACCTTCGTCCATAGCAATCGGGTGAATAAGTTCGCCGATAACTTTTACGTTATCGCCGGGCATAACCATTTCCGTTCCCGGCTCAAGTTCGATTGTACCGGTAATATCCGTTGTTCTGAAATAGAACTGCGGGCGATATCCAGTGCGGAAAGAAGAGTGGCGTCCGCCCTCTTCCTTTGAAAGAACGTAAAGCTGAGCTTCGAACTTAGTATGCGGTTTGATTGAACCCGGCTTTGCAAGAACCTGTCCGCGTTCAACATCTTTCTTATCAACACCGCGAAGCAGGATACCTACGTTATCGCCAGCCATACCCTGATCAAGAGTCTTCTGGAACATTTCGATTCCGGTTACAGTTGATTTTGCAGTCGGGCGAATACCGACGATTTCAACTTCGTCATTCATGTTTACAACACCGCGCTCGATACGTCCTGTAACAACAGTACCGCGTCCGGAAATGGTGAAAATATCTTCAACCGGCATAAGGAACGGCTTATCTTCATCGCGAACGGGATCATCGAACCATGTATCCATTGCAACGAGCAATTCTTCAATCGGTGCCGTATTTGCCGGATCGGAAGCCTCATTCAAAGCCTTGAATGCGGAACCTTTGATAATCGGCGTATCGGCGGAGAATCCGTAGCTCTGTACCGTATCTTTTACTTCTTCAACGACAAGTTCAAGAAGGTCGGGATCATCTACCTGATCAACCTTGTTAAGGAATACGATAATCTTCGGAACGCCTACCTGACGAGCAAGAAGAAGATGCTCTTTTGTCTGGGGCATAACGGAATCCGGAGCGGAAACAACGAGAATAGCACCGTCCATCTGTGCCGCACCGGTAATCATGTTTTTAACATAGTCTGCGTGTCCCGGGCAGTCGATATGCGCATAATGGCGCTTGTCGGACTGATACTCAAGGTGACGGGTATTGATTGTAATACCGCGCTCCTTTTCTTCCGGAGCATTATCAATTTCGTCATACTTGAGGGCCTTGTCACCGTACTTATTAGCGCAGTAAGATGTAATGGCCGCAGAAAGAGTAGTCTTACCATGGTCTACGTGTCCAATGGTTCCAACGTTCATGTGAGGTTTGGTTCTAACGAACTTCTCCTTTGCCATGTGTTTCTCCTTGCCGGTTACTATCCTTTTATGTACCGGCACTTTTATTTTAATGTGCTGCACTTTAAGCCAGAATAAGACCTGCATCCACGGAAGCAAACCTCATTCGCATACACACTTTAATTTGCACGAAAATAGAAAACGATGTGATTAAACGGACTAGAATCTTTTTCTTTCATTATGATATTCCATAATTTTTCGAAATATCCCGGCCGGTAACCACCGATCATCATCAAATTTCTGCAAGAATTTGACAACTGGTTTGGTATTCCAGAGCCTTGTCTGTAGACAGACGAATCGAAACCCGTAAAACAGTTGTCGCGTTTTATGCCGACGGCACAAAACAGGTTTTAGGGCTGTGCACGCCTGAATGCTCTCGTCTTTATCGAGCAAACTTTACGGCTGCACCGGATATGTATCAACATTCCGCCGATTTCAAAGAACCCTTAAATCTACAATGCTTTTCAAGCAGTTATAGGTTCGGACTTTATACACTTTTTGGCAATAAAATGCAATAGGATTTATTTTATTTTCCGGGTAAATCAAGTTTCAAAGCATTGCATTCCGTGAAGTGCTTTTAAGATACCGTTTATCTTTCCTTGTTTTTTCTGTATTCTTTCGGGCATGACAAATAACAATGAACAAAAAAATGCGCTCGTTGCAATATTGGGTCGCCCTTCGGCAGGTAAGTCCACATTTTTAAATACAGCATGCCGCGAGCCGGTTTCAATCGTTTCATCAATACCGCAAACTACCCGCAATGCCGTCAGAGGTATTGTAAACACATCACTCGGACAGCTCGTTTTTATCGATACGCCCGGCTACCATGAATCGGATAAAAAACTCAACCTAAAGCTCAGAGCACTCACGGAAGACGCATTGGACGGAACCGATTGCGTTCTTTATATAATAGACGCTTCGCGTAAAACCGGTCGAGAAGAACTTATGACAGCCGCCCTTGCATCAAAATATTCCGAGCGTCTGGTTATAGCCGTCAACAAAATCGACTTGAAAGAATCGGACACGAAAAGCGTAAGAGCATTTATCGAACAAAACTTTCCCGATTTCCCGGAAGACAGAATATTTGAGATCTCTGCGGCTAAGGATAAAGGCATAAACGAGCTTCTCAAAGGATTGTACGCCATTGCCCCCGAACAGCCGCCGCTTTACACGGAAGAAATGTATACCGACCAAAGTATCGAATTCCGGGTGTCGGAAGTTATACGCGGAGAAGCCGTAAACAGACTATCGGAAGAGATTCCCCATTGCCTTTACGTAAAAATCGCAGACCTTGAAAAGCACGGAGAATCTAAATTGTGGGTACGCGCATTTTTATGCGTAGAGCGCGAAAGCCAAAAGGGAATCGTAATAGGCAAAAATGCCGCAATGATAAAAGAAATCCGTACTTCATCGGAAAAAAAGCTGAATGAAATCTTTCCGTATAAGATTCAGCTGGACTTGCAGGTCAAAGTCGATAAAAACTGGCGGCAGCACGATTCGGTTCTGGGAAAAATCATCGTATAAACCTTTAAGATTCTAGCCGTCCGTCATGCTTCCGGTAGAAGTTTGAATGGGAATTTCTTCCCCCATATACTTGGGACGGACTTTCAGCATCACCGCACAAAAAGCCTTTATTCCGGCAAAGAATTCCCTGACATATTGCCGCCTCTTTCCGTAAAGGCTTCGTCTATCGCAGGCAACTCCGTACGCATCAAGTCCGAGTCCTCTTGCAATATACAAGGCACGGTACAAGTGATAACGCTGCGTTACGATTACGACTTTCTTTGCGCGGAAAATACTGCCGGCTCTATAACAACTGTCGTAAGTTGAAAAGCCCGCATGGTCGGTAAAAATGCGTTCTTTAGGAACTCCCTGCCCTACGGCATATTTTTTCATTGCATTTACTTCGTCATAGCTATTGCGCCCGTGATCGCCGCTCATAAGAATCGCATCGGAAATACCGGAATGATATAAATCCGTGCCGGTTAATATTCTATCTTCAAGCACATGACTTGGCTGACCGTTCTTCCATACAAGCGCACCTAAAATCAAAATACAGTCGGAATCTTTTATACGCGCGTCATCCGGTTTTGCAATGTATCTGCCGGAAAATGCGCGCATTCCGAGATTTATGCCGACGGCAAACAAAATAAATCCTAAAAGCACCGCCGAAAAGCATATAAACACCGTTTTCAGTTTTAAGACTTTCATAAGACTCCCTCAAGCATTTTCCGTATCGGAATAATGCGCTCCGAATTGCGGAACGGCTGAAATAAGCGCTTTGGTGTATTCACGGCGCGGGGCGGTCATGATTTGTGCCGCGCTTCCTGTTTCAACGATTTTCCCGTGCCGCATAACGGCGATTCTGTCGGATATTTGCGCAACAAGGTCGATGTCGTGACTGATAAAAATGATTGAAAGCCCTCGCTCCCGTTTTAAGCGGAGGAGCAGCGAAACGATTTGCGCTTGAATCGTAACGTCGAGCGCGGTGGTAGGTTCGTCGGCAATGAGGAGGCGGCAGTTTTGCGCGAGGGCAAGCGCAATACCGATACGCTGCAGCTGACCGCCTGAAAACTGGTGCGGATATGCAGAAAGACGGCCGCGCGGGTCAGGCAGACCTACTTCCTTGAGCAGCTTTTCCGCGCGCTCGTATGCTTCTTCCTTTGTTATTGACGGTTCGGTTACGCGGAACGCTTCAAAAAATACGCTTCCGATATTCTGCAGCGGATCAAACGAGCGTCCCGGCTCTTGGAAAATCAATGCGATTTTTGCACCGCGGTATTTCATCAATTCGCGGCGGCTCAATGCAGTCAATTCGACGCCCTCGTAAAATATGCGCCCTTCCCGCCATGCGTTCGCGCCCAAAAGTCCCGGAATCGCCGCCGTTGAAACGGATTTTCCGCTGCCGGATTCCCCGACCAGTCCCAAAATCTCGCCTTTCATCACGTCAAACGAAATACCCTGCACGGCGCGCACGGCATCAGTCTTTGTTCCCTTTAATATGCAGAACGTTACGCGTAAATCCCGCACGGAAAGCAAAACATCGTCCGCCGCGCCGCTTTCGGCTCTCTCTTCGCTTTCATCGGGAATAACTTTCGATTCTTCTTCGGAGGCGTTATTCGAGTCTCTCTTTACGAGCGCGGAATATTTTTTGATAAAGTCCGTGAGCGTGCGCCTGCTGAAAACGGCATTGTACGGGTCAAAAAAATCGCGCAGCGCGTCGCCCAAAAAGTTGAATCCTAGCGTTACCAAAAGGAGGGCAAGCACCGGAAAGAGCAGCCACGGATAATTGTGCAGATTTGAAAGCGTTGAAATGTCGCGGTTTATGAGCGAGCCCCAGCTGACCGCAGGATCGCTGATACCCAGCCCGAGATACGAGAGAGTCGTTTCGCTCATGATAAAGCCCGGAACACTAAGCGCAGTACTGACGATTAAGAGGCTTGCCGTCTGCGGAATGATGTGCCGGAAAATGATTACGGGAACGGGAACGCCTTCGATGTCCGCGTCCAGCACGAATTCTTCGCGTTTTATCGAATGCACAAGCCCGCGTATCGTCCGCGCACTGCCGGGCCAGCCGACCAGCGCTAAAATCAGCGTGATTATCATGTAAGATGTGCCTGAATCCATGCGAGTGTTCAAGAGCGAGCGCAAAAAGAGAATAAAATACAGTCCGGGAATGAGCATAAAAAACTCCGCAAGGCGCATAATGCTCCAGTCCGCACCGCCGCCTGCGTAACCTGCAATGCCGCCCAAAAGGACTGCAAGAAAAAGAGAAGCCGCGCTTGCGACAAAGCCTATCGTCAAAGAAATGCGGCTTCCGTAAACGATGCGGCTGAAAAGGTCTCGCCCCAAGTTGTCCGCGCCCAAAAGATACGCCGGATACTCGGAAGACGAGCCGAACAAATGGCGGCTGCACGGGAAAACCCCGAAAAGTTTATATTCTCTGCCCTTTGCAAACCACACAAGGCGGTGAATACACTCTTCGTCTTTGACGCGCGCATATCTCCAGACCGCACGGTCGATTACGCGGTGTTCGCGCACTTGTATGCCGCGCGCACTCAAACGGATATTTGCCGGATGGAACGTGTTGTTTTCAAAGCTCAAAGAAGCCGGATAAGGCGCAACAAATTCCGCAAAAATCATCACAAGATACAAAATCAAAAGGAATATCACGGAACATAGCCCGAGCGGACGCGTTTTCAAATAGTCAAAAAATCTTTTCATACGGGCTAACCTCCCTTGTTCTTTGCAGCAATATGCGCGTAGGATACGAGTAAATCACTGCAAAGGCGGCTTTTTAGGTATCGCAAGCAGTGTATCATTTTGCAGCTTTCTTAAATACCCGGGACTTTGACTTTTTGGTCGAATGCCGAGTTTCTCGAGTTTTGGGATGGACATTGTTATACAAGTTTTCCGGATGGAAAGTAAAAGTGAGTAAAACCCGTTTTTACCGCCGCCCGTCCGCTGCAATTTTGCATAGCAAAATTGCGTAAAAGGTTCTTTATTGTGCCCAAGTGAGAAATATACAAGCTTAGACCGTTTGCACAAGTTTCGAATTTTCGAAACTTGAAACGGACAGAAAATAAGTTAAGTCCGTAAAAGCAGTTTAACTGTCTGCCACTCCCTATGAGAATAGGGAGCATCTCACTATGGGAATAGGGAGCATCTCCCTATGGGAATAGGGAATATCTCCCTATGGGAATGGGGAATATCTCCATCCGAGCAAGAGGTACGTCCGAGCATGGCAGTGCCGTACGCCCGTACGTGCCTGTGATGTACGTGCGTACATGGCGGAAAGGTATGCTCGTACCGCTCGGTGTGATAAAAAAAACAGCCGTGCGAGAAACTTGCACGGCTATATAGACTGCATTTATAATTACGGCGTTTCTTCTTGATATACCGCAGTATTTCCGCTGAGCAAAAGGTCTTTAGATTTATTCCACTTTGCATCCCAACTCGGAAGATCAAGATGACTTGGATTCATTCGCACTGTAATTAGCTTGGTAAAATTCCATACAGTAGAGAATGTCAAAATGTTTGTCCCGGAATCAAAATTTGCTTTAACCCAGTGGTCACCGTCAGTTCCGTCGAAAAGCCACACGTACTGAACGGCACCGGCATCTCCCCAGAAAGGCGGCATTCCTGTAACAGTATAAGTTGTCGGAGTTCCGGCACCGTATGTACCGTCCTCGCCTTTATGCCAAATTGTGAAATTTGTTCCGCCGTAGACTGCATGGTTATTATCGTAGCCGGCGCCGGAAGGTGCATATACTCCTTCGGTTCCGATTACGACTACAAGCTCTCCGCTTTTGCCGGTGATTTTTGCAGCATACACGGAATTTTTGGCTTTGAGCACTTCAAGAGGGCTGTCGTATTCAATTCCGCACGTTTTACGCAAGTCCATAAGATAATCGATGTGTTGCCGATAAGTTTTGCTTGTGCCGGGAACTGTCGTGTCGCCGATGTACTGCAAATCTCCCGCATGACCGCTTTCCGCTGCCGTAAAGTAATGCTGCCATGCAACGCAAGGAAAGCCCGGATGCGTCAAAATAAAGGAGTAAGCCGTTCCGACATCTGCCGGGTCAAGGAACCAATGCTTTTGCGTGGAACCGGTATCGTGATTGTCTACAAACGTTACGGCATCGTTAGGCTGACTCTTCATTAAACTTGCCTGATCTGCAAGCAAACCGTAATTATTGTTAGGAATATTTGCTGCATTAGGGCTGGAGCTGTTTCCTGAGCCGAAAACGTTGTTCATAATTCCCTTGAGCGCAAAATCGAATGCTCGAGAACGAGAGCCGCCTTCTTCCGTCTTTTCTACCCAGTTCTTTATCGCATTACCCCAAGCACCGGGATTTGAAGCACTGAATCCGGCTGTAGGCCAGTATTCGCCTACGGAGAATTCCGCAAGAGTATCTCTGTTGTATTGTCCGACATATTTACCGTCGTAACCCTTTACAAAGTCGTAACGCCAACCGTAAAATCCTGCCTGTCGTAAAATGGCGTTCATCCATGTTGTGATGCCTTGCTGAACTGCGGGGTTTGTATGGTCAAGGTCGCGGGAAGCTCCATATGATTCTCCGGAGTCCGGTGCGCCGCGCATTTCATTGGGAACTTGACCCATAAGGAGGGGCTCGCTTGTAAATCCTTCGTCATCCGAGCAGATTGCTTTATAGTTTACGCCTTTTACAACGCCCCAGTCAGGATTTGTAAAATCACCCCACGAAGTTGTACCGCCGCGGTGGTTTACAACGATGTCGGCAATCGCTTTGCAAGGACTTAACGATGTTATTGCAGCTTTAAGTTCCGCTTCCGTTCCGTAATAGTTGTTCAAGTCATTGATTTCCGTAGGAGCGTAGCCTTCAGATGAATCTGAAGAACTCTTACCCGGCGGCGGGAACCACGCGTAGGCAAAGTTATCTTTTATGGCGGAAGCGTTACTATTTATTACATTGTACCATTTGTACCATTGAGAAGAGTCTCCTCGCGGTGCGCTCGCCCAGTTAAACGCTTGAATCATGACGCCGCCTTTTGGAACTTGGGCGACAGTGCCTTTTACAAATGATTTTGTTGCAATATCGGAGTATCGTCCGTCTTTTTTTGCAACGGCTTTTACGGTTGCAGTTGCTGACAGCGAAATTGCCGAATTATATTTTTGACCGAACTGAATCGGGTCTTTTCCGTCGGTCGTATAATAAATTTCCGCATCGGAAGTCTCGCATTCAACAGTTACGCTCGTGTTTGACGCAAACGGTGTGTTTCCCTTTATGACCGGAGTTTTTATTTGTTCCGGCACGGAAGACGTCGGCACTTTCTTTAAGATAACTACAGACCACGGAGCTACACCATAAGTTCCGGCACAAGGGATAACTTTATCCGAACTCCAACAGTTAAAGTCTGTTTCAAAATAGCTTTGCGTATCCGCCAAACGAACCCATGAATATCCGCTTTCAGTCGGGATTGCATAGTTCACGTTTGTCGTGTACATATTCATAAACACGAGGTAGTCGCTTCCTTCGAGAATCGAGCTTCCTTTTATGCGAAGCCAAACACATCGGTCGCCGTCGGATAGATTGTCCGTTCCGTTTTCCTTTTTAAATTCGTACAAGACGCTGTAGTCCGCTTGATTCAACGCCGGCTCACTTGAGCGCAGCTTCATCATATATTTGGCAAATTCAAAGTTGCCGTTTTTGTTCTTGTTATTGCCGAATGTGCCGAAGTTGTTGTGATACGGCTCTCCCGTGCCGCCGGTTGCAATCGCGTGCGGAGAAGCAGTATTTATCATGTTGTAGTTGTTCCATGTTGCAACGCTGTCGATATTATACGGATTGTTGTTGCCGTTTTGTGTGCGTCCCAACTCATCTCCGTAAACAATCATAGGCACTCCGCGGCTCATCATCTGAACGGCGATATAATTGCGTGCCGCCTGACGTTTATCCTTTTCCTTCGTCGTCTCCGTCACGAAGCCCAAAGTATTATTATCGCCGTTGCCGCCGTCGCTCGGACCGAACGGCCATCCTACATTTTGATTCTGTGCGTTTCCCTTTCCTTGATAGCTGCACAAGTCGGCAAGAGTAAAGCCGTCATGCGCAACAATAAAGTTTACGGATTTATGCGGCCCGCCTTCCTTATTAAAGTTATTATAATCGCCGTTGATAAAGTCGTTTACGCTTCCGCGACTTCCCGTTCCGATATAACTTCTGATTGCATCGCGGTAACGTCCGTTCCAGCCGCCCCAGCCGTTGGGGAAGTTTCCTACTTGGTAAGCATTGTCGCCTGTATCCCAGCTTTCGGCAATCATTTCTACATCGTTGTCATTGCCCAGTGCGACAATATCTTTAAGGGTTTTAGAGTCAGCATTGTAGTTCCACGCCAGTTCTCCTTTACTATTTTTTCCGCGTTCGCGTCCCAATACGGTTGCAAGGTCAAAGCGGAAACCGTCAACGCCCATATCCGTAATCCAATATTTAAGTGAATCCAAAATGAATTGACGCACAACGGGATTATCGCACTGCATATTGTTGCCGCAGCCTGTAGACTCCCAGTAGAATTTTTTATCGTCTGTAAGGCTGTAATAAGTGCTGTTATCAATACCGTGCATGAATGTAAGTTCAACGGTATCATATTTTTTATCACCCCACACACCGCCTTCGCCTGTATGGTTAAATACAACATCAAGGTACACTTCCATTCCGGCAGCGTGGAATGCACTTACCATCTCCTTAAACTCTTTTGTGGGGCCGCCCGCGCTTTTATCACTTGAATAGCGGCGGTCGGGCGCAAAAAATCCGTAAGTCATGTAGCCCCAGAAATTTCCGCCGGGAGCATTACCGGGATTGGCATCGTTATCGCTTTCATGAACAGGCAAAAGCTCAATCGTGTTGATTCCAAGCCCTTTAAGATACGGAATCAGCATAGCCGCGCCCGCATAAGTTCCGCGCTTGTCATCCGGAATATTTTGAATGCCGCTAAAGCCGTCAAAATTGTTCAAAATCGAATTAAGATTTGCTGCAGACGGATGTTTTGTAATGCCGCGTACGTGCGCTTCGTAAATCAACGCTTTTTCTTGAGGGATTTTCGGTTTATTTCCGTAAGAAGTATTGTCCTTTATGACATATCCCTTAGGCGCATATTTGCCGGTGTCAAAGTTACGGCGCGGCACACCTTTATAATCAACTCCCCCTGTGCCGTACATTCCGCCGTCTTGAACACTTCCAAGTGCATCTTTATTTGATTTATCGTGTGTCATTTCACGCGCATACGGATCGAACAAAACCTTATTCGGATTAAAGCGGTTACCGTTTCCGTCAACATCGCTCTTAAATCCTTTATCGCTTCCTCCGCGCGTCCAAGCCTCATCAAATTCCCAGTTCGACCCCCAACAGCGGAATGCGTAAACGGTTCCATGTGGAGCCGATTTGATTTTTGCGCGCCACACATTTTTTGAATCTTTTTTCATCCAATAATCGTATTTTGCATCGCTGCCGTGCTTATTGTCATAAATTTCAAGAAGAATTTTAGAAGCATTTGCAGAATAGAGTGCAAAAGTCGTCTCGCTGCCTGAAATATGCGCACCAAGTTCCCAACTTCCTTTATCCCAAGCCGCTTCGTCTACGGGACTGAACGCACCGTTTGAAGGATGCATATATCCAAGCTCCGGAGCAACAAACGTAAAGGAAACCGTTTCAGAACGCGGTAAACCTTGCTTTTTGGCAAAAGCTTTTAAAGTCTGTCCGGCAGAAACGGAAATCTCGCCGTTGTGGTCATATTTAAGGCTTGATTCCGTAGGTTCAGTGCCGTCGAGCGTATAATAAATAACGGTATCTTTTACGAGATAAGTTTCTCCGTCAACAAGACGGCATCTAAGTTTTACGGCTTTCGAGTCGTAAACCGAATAATTCGTAATTTCATATCCATGCTCGTTTTCAAGACGCGGTTTTATGGTTTGTATGTTTATATTGCCAAGATCGAGCTCTTTGCCTTCTTCAATTTTTACATCTTTTAAATAATATACGGAAGTTCCTTCAATTATATAAAAAGTCCAGTTTCCCGGAGCAATGCCGCCAATAGTCTGCTCTGCCGCATTTAACTTATTTAATTTAGAGGAAGCCGTATCGTTTACGTGGATTTCAGCAGATTCAGACGAATAATTTGTCTTGAATTTGACCGTACCGCCCTTGAGTTTATAACTTTCAGGCGATTTGATCGTGTCGGTTTTAATATCATTTGCAAGTGCCGCAGCATTTATTAAACCGGGATTTACATCGGAAGGTAAATAGGATTTTACCTTGTCGGGGGTTTTGTCGGGCTTTAACGAATAAACATCATAGTTTGATTTTACAAATTCATAAAATACATTTCCGACGGCAGTAGTCTTCCATGTTACATTTACCGTAACCGTTTTGCCCGCATCTATATCCGTTACCGCGCGGATAACAACACCGTCCATATTTTCAAGAACACTTTCGATTGTGGGCTTTGCTTGAATGCTTATTACGCGGTTTTTGCCCGCAGGGATTTTTTCTATCGTAACGCCTGAAATTTTTCCGCCGGTAACGGAAACATCGGATTGCTTTATCTCCGGCATCCCGATTCCGCTTACCGTTATGTCGGCTTTTACGATTTTATCGACATCAAGAGCTCTGCCGGTCAGATTGTTGATAATCAAAGTTCCGTATTCGGATTCCGTATTTACCGAATCCGTAGGACCGGTTCTTTCCAGTAAAGCGTTTTGGCAACCCGAAACGCCGATAAATGCGGCGGCTACCAGAACGGTCAAAAGGCGGTAAAATTTTTTCATCTTTCCTCCATATAGCAACCTTTGCAGAAAGTTGCAAATTCCTAAAAAATTCTTAGTCGTGCGCTTAAGCGCATATATTCAATAATAGAGCTTGCGAAAATATACGATATCGTATTCATTCACTTTTCATCAAAACGATACTTATACATATCTTTCGCAAGCGCAACAAAACAAACTTGTTCATTTTGCGATTGCAATTTGTATTTTTTATGATTTTTAAGAAGTACGACAGCGCATTTCTGCAGACAATCCCGCGAATTATAACATGACATTTAAACTATGTAAAATTCTCATTCATAAAAAGTTTATATTCGTTCAAAAGCGGCGGATTAAGAGCAAAAGATTTTGCAAAGCCTGCGAAATAAAGTTTTAGGCGGAATGTCGAGTTTTGAAAAACTTTGCTGAGCTTTCGGAGAAGTTACGTCCGCTTAGCCGCAGTCGAGCTTTTCGCTCGAAACGGCACGCTGCCGGAACTTCTCCTACGCAAGATGGATAGCTTTCAAAACTCTTCATTTTGTTGGAGCCGGAAAGAGTTGGAAAATGTCGAGTTTTGGGAAAACTCGACATTTGGGCTTTTAGAAAGCTTTTACGATTATTTTAAAATAAAAAAGGACTTGTTTTACCAAGTCCTAAGCGGCTGCTGCAGGTTTTGAACCTGCGACACATGGATTAACAGTCCATTGCTCTACCAGCTGAGCTAAGCAACCGTACATCCTTTCGAATGTGAGCGGATATTAGCAGATATCAAAATCAATGTCAACATCCGCCAATACCATTTTATCAGTTCGAATGCCAAGTTTTTCCCAAACTCGACATTCGACCTGTTACTTATTCAAGATAAACTCTACGCGGCGGTTTTTCCAGTTGTTGTCTTTGTCTTTATAATCAACAACAAGCTGAGTTCCGCCTTTTCCGTCGGTAATAAGTCTCGAACCGCTTACACCGCGCTTTGTAAGATAGGATTTCACAAATTCTGCGCGCGCTTTTGAAAGCGGAATCAGAGCGGGTCCCCATGCATTCGGATTATCTTCCGTTTCTTCCGCTTCGTTATCGGTTACGCGGTTTGCATGACCGACAATCGTAACGTTGTATTCCTTAAATTTATTCAAAACTTCCGCAATTCGGCTTAATACCGCTTCATTCTTTGCGGCGACATCCGCTTTAAGACCGTTTTTAACTTCCGAATCGGTTTTAAAGTCGGCGGCATCGCTGCGGAATATGATGGACGGAACTGCCATTTTAAGCACGTTTCCATCCCGTATAACAAGAATATCTATAGAAATAATACCTTTTTTAGAGCTTGTCATACCGAGAGAATCCGTAACCGTAAACGTATACGGATAATCCATCGCCGACTGTACACGCTCCGCCCGTCCGGCGGAATCTTTTTGTGTATTGCTTAATCCGTCCCATGTTATGCGTTCCGTAATCGAATTCTTTCCGGAAATCTTCCAGAAGACTTTGCCTCGCGGATCATCTATTACGAACGACCAGTTTTTGATAAACGCTTTTGTGGAGCCTTTAAGATAAATAAACAAATCATCGTCCATTCCATCGTTATCGGGGCTGAAATATTTCGGATTCGTCTGCACTTCAAGGAGCGGCGGCGTTGCGGTACATATAAACGGAGACGAGACCGCATTCACTTTGTTTCCTTTTTTGTATGAAACCTGCAAGGCTCCTGTGAAAGTACCTTCTGCAGGTTTGCCGGAAGAATCAAGTCCGTCCCACACAATTGAAGCCGGAAGATTCGTGCCGTCTCCGCCCGACCAGCTGCGAACAGCTTTTCCGTCTTCTCCGCGGACGTCAAAATTCCATGCCTGAATTCCATCTGCAACTGTCGCACGGATTGTAAAAGTCTGAGTCTCAAGATATTTGTCGCCGTTCGGAGAAATTCCGTCAAGCTCCGCAGTTACATAAGCCTTTGTTTCGCGACCGTCAAGATTGATGTTCGCAATCGATGTGGAGAATTTATTTCCGGCTTCATCTTCTGAAGAAATTACAAGACTGTATATTCCGTCTTTCGCTTTGTTGCCGGATTCATCGGAACCGTTCCAGTCAAATCCGTCCTTTCCATCCGTGCGCACAAAATCTTTCCAAGTAAACATTTTTACGGTTTTACCCGAAGAACCTTTTACTTCCGCTTTCCACAAATCTTCTCGACTGCAATCGGAAATATTTACGCGGAGCACATCCTGATTTCCGTCTCCATCCGGAGAGAATGCCGTGTACGGTGCGGATGCGGAAAGTTTTGGAGCCGTTACGTCAAGTACGAAAGGAGAGGTTGAAGCGGTTGCAGTTGAACCGCTGACCGTAGAAAGTTTCAAAGAAGCTGTGTAAGCACCTTCTACAATTCTTCCGTCTGAAGCATTCTTCCCGTTCCACTGGAACGAAGCGGGAAGTTTTCCGCTTCCGTTTACAGAATAAACCGTAGTTCCGCCGGAATCGATTATATTGAACGAGTAATCTGCAAGATCTCCGGCATCAATAAGTTTGGGAGTAAACGAAATAGTATCTTTTACGCCGTTTCCGTCGGGACTGAAAGCGTTGTACTGCGCACTTAAAATAACTTTAGCATCGGCTGTATTAAGCGTAAATGCGGAGTTGGAAACGCTCGTTCCCGTATTTCCGGCAAGGTCGGAAGCCGAAAGCTCAAATCTGTACGAGCCGTTCGGAGCAAGTTTTCCGTCGTCGGCAAAACCGTCCCACTCAACGCTTTCAGGCAGGAACTGCCCGAAATCAAATTGTTTTACCGTTTCTTGAGGATTTACCGCATTGAAAATCCTTCCCGTCCATGAAGAAACCGGCGCAAATTTTGCAGAATCATCAACTCGGATAGAAATTGTCTGGCGAGGTTTTGCCGAGCCGCCGAATTCTTTTTCCGCCGCTCCGATTTGCGCTGCAGGTTTTGTTGTATCGATTACAAATTCCGGCGAACGGATTTTTTCGGCTTCATAACCGTTCAAATATGATGCTGAAACAACAGCTTGATAGCGTCCCTGCGGAAGAAGTTTTCCGTTATCGTCTTTTCCGTCAAATATTATAGAAGACGGCGGAACAGCTTGTTTTGACTGATCGTACGTTCTGTAAACCTTTCCGTCCGCACCTGTTACGGAAACAGACCACGCGGTAAGTTTATTGCCGCTTGATTCTTCAGGAACGGGAATACGAACTGCAAGTTCCACAGAAGATTTTTTGCTGTCCGTGTCGGGTGAAAAATACCTGTCTCCGGAAATCATAATATTTGTGGCAGGCTTTTCCGCAGAATAAATTATGTTGGAAACAGAGGCGGGCGCGGAAATATTTCCTGCACGGTCGCGCGACGAAAGTTCATAAGAATAAACTCCGTCGGAAACGACCAATCCCGCATCATCCGTACCGTTCCATTTTACTTCGGAAGGCTCATCGTTTTTCCATGTAAATGTGCGGACTGGTTTGCCGGAAGCATTTTTAAAAACGCCCGTCCACAAATCTTCTTTCGTGCCGGACTGTTTTATTCGGAAATCGGATTTTGCACCTTCTCCGAAAATCTTATCTTTCGGCTGAGTCAAATCGGCTTCAGGCGCGACTGTGTCCAAAACCACCGTATAGATTCCGGTTTCGCCTTTATTGCCGTTATCATCGGAAGCTTCAAAATGATAATAATAAGTTCCGTCGGGTGCATATTCTCCGTTATCCATAATGCCGTTCCAAATTACTTTTTCCGGCACTTCAACACCGGCTTTCGGAGCAGCAATTTGTTTAAAGAACTGCTTAAACGTAAGTTTTGACGGCAAAGCAACTTTATTTCCGATTGTGCGAATAATCGCACCGTCTTTATTTTTTATAATAAGCTGCCAAGAACTTATCATCCGCCTTTCTTGAATTTTCAAAGGAATTACAAGTTCATCTTGTACACCGTCATTATTAGGCGATATGTATCTTTCTTTTTTCTCTGCCGACAAAGACACAGGCAGAAGAATCATAACAATTCCTGCCGCCGCAGAAACGATTTTTTTCATATTAGTACCCTTGTTCATAGCCGTCTCCTATTCTTCTCCGTCCCAAATCGTAATGACAGGCGGATCAGTATCCCGCTGACCGAGCTTTATTACAGCACCTGCAGAAACCGCTTGAATCGAATCGTAACGCTGCTGCCATGCTGCGGCAACGAGCATTTCGCTTGCATCCCAGCTGTGTTTTTTAAGATATTCATTGTTCTTTGTTTTAAAGTCGAATTTAACACCGAGTCCTATTGCGGGCATAAAGTTTGAATATCCGGCAATCGCTTCCGAAAGGTCGATACTTTCCGACACGTATAAAAATACGATGTCTTTAATACCGAACTGAAAGCCCGCGTCAAATATAACATTCTGAAATGCCGTAGTAGTTATATCAAGCGACGGTCCCAATTTTATAATACCGTTATCAACGAACAGGGCTGCGGCACCGGCACGCACAGTTGCAAAATTCGGAAAAGAATCTACGGAATGTTTATATGCAAGAATATCTTTATCCTTGTCTTTGATTCCGATAAGTTTTTTATCTGTAAAAGTCTTTCCAAGATTCAAAACGGAAACGCCGACTCTAAAATCTTTCATAAATCCAAGAGATTCTCTGCGGTAAAGTGCACCTATGTCTCCGTTTAAAAGCCAATCGGAATCACTTCCCCAAATAACTCCGCCGGTTACATTAAAACCGACGCTTATTCTGGCGGCAATCTCTTTGGAAAGTCCCATTTTAAGATTTATAGAATTATCCAAATCGATTTTATCGGAATTAAGGAAGACGCCTTGCAGCATTCCGCTTGCAACAAATCTTTTTGTAGGAATAAGAATTCCGGTCTGCAAAGCGGAATTAAAATTATTTGCGGCTAATACCGAAAATCCTGCATCGAGCGTAATCCTTTGCTCCAAAGCAGGAAGCGCGGGATTAAAAGCCGCTGAATACGGTCCGGGATAAAAAATTGCGCCGCCTGCAGCAGATGACGCAGAAGTAAGCTGAAGGGGACTTGAAAGCACATACATGTTTTGCCCTCCTGCAGGCGGATTATACGCGGATAATCCGGCGGCAAGAAACAGTGCAAGCGCACCCGTAATGATTTTTTTCATAAATAAACACCTCAAAAGTATAAAATACGATATTAAATCGATATTTTTAGGCAGGATTCTACATCAAAACCGTCATGCGATTTTGACCCGTAAATCATGCGGTCAAGGGCTTCTCCGAAAAACCGCTTTCCTAACCGCTTAATGCACTTAATATAACGAAAACAAGTATTTTATTCCACAAAGCGGAATAATGCGGAAAAAGCATGAATAACTATATTTTTTATTAAAGTTAAAAACGTTATGCCCGATAATTAAAGTACGAACGTCAGGTGTGTAAGACATCCGGACATCTGACAAGTTTGTGTCTTCATTAAAAGTTGAAAAACGTGTGAGGTTTTTCAACTTTTTTTTATTTAACCATTCCGACCGATTCCAGATAAAAATCACATAGGTCGAATGTCGTGTTTCTCTATTTTTATAAATATCGTGTATAGAAACCTAAAAAATTAAAATGTATGAATGAATTGGATTCCAAAGGACTGCGGACGGTAGAACGTAATATGAAAGACATAACGGGCAAATGGGATTTGAAAGATGTTTCTATACAAGTTTCCCCTAGGGAAAACTTGAGGCGGCGGGAGAGAAGTAAAAGTGAGTAAAACCCGCTTTTACCGCCGCCGGTTCGCTGCAATTTTGCCGTACAGCAAAATTGCGTAAAAAGATACATTGCGGTGCCCAAGTGAAAAATCTGCGGGATATGACCAGTTGTGCAAGTTTCGAGAACTCGAAACTTGAAGCGGACGGCGAACTCGTTATGTCTTTCAAATCCCATTCTTCCGTCCGCCACTCCCTTGAAAAAAAGGTTTAAGGCTTGCCTTAGAAGAATATAAGCTTTGAGTTTGTAAAACTCGAAATTAAACCACATAAATAATACGGCTGTTTTCTCCCTTCCTTTGCCGAATTTATGCAGTCTCCGCTATAAATATCATGTAAGCCCGCTTAATTGCACAGGGGATTGCAAAGATGGAAAAAAGAACGTACAAAGACACCGTATTCGTCGACCTGTTCGGCAGATGCGCTGAGGCAAAGGAGAATTTCCTATCGCTCTACAACGCACTGCACGGAACGAATCTCAAAATCGAAAATACGTCCGTAGAACCGCTGATTCTCGAGCAAACCGTTTACACGGGACGGTACAACGACGTTTCGATGCTCGTAAACGGAAGAATGGTAATTCTTGTTGAACAGCAATCAAGCGTAAACGAAAATATGCCTCTGCGGTTTTTGGAATATATTTGCAGACTTTACGAAAAACTCATCCCTCTTGAAAAACGCTACAGACAAAACAGACTTCCGCTTCCATCTCCTGAGTTTTACGTTATTTACAACGGCACCGCAGATTATCCTAAAGAAAAACTGTTAAAACTTTCCGATTCTTTTGAACGGATTGACGGAGTAAGTTTTTTGCTTGAACTTTGCGTTAAAACGTATAACATTAACAAGTGTAAGGACACGCCTTTGCTGAAGCATTGCCTGCCGCTTTCGGGATACGCAAAACTTACGGAATACGCGCAAGAGGCAAAGCAGAACGGTATACAAAATCCTGTAGATTTTGCAGTGCGGAAGTGCATTTCGGAAGGCGTGCTTGCAGACTATCTTAAGCAAAAATCAACGGAGGTGCGCAATATGCTTATCGCGGAATACGATTATGACACGGACATGCGGGTCAAACAGGAAGAAGCTGCGGAAGTAGCTACGGAAATAAATAAACTTGCAAACGCAAAGAATCTTCTAAAACTTAAATTACTTTCGCCGGAACAGATTGCAGAAGCAATACAGCTTCCGTTGGAAGATGTTAAAAAACTTGCCCTTGCGGTGGAATGATGTGTAAGGACAAGCCCTTGCTGAAGCATTGTCTGCCGCTTTCGGGGTACGCGAAACTTACGGAATACGCGCAAGAAGCAAAGCAAAACGGTATACAAAATCCGTAAACACACAAAACAAACGATTGTTTTTATTCAACAGCATTCACAATAAAATTACGATGATAAGAAACGGCACCGAAAAAAAACGGTGCCGTCCGCATTATTTTATTATCGATGGAAATAACGCTATTTTTTCAAAATTACAAAGCTTTTTGCAGGAATTCCTGAAGGAACTGAAGTTGATTCCGTTACAGAGCCGCTGCTTACGTCAATAAGTTTGGTATAACCTGTAGTGTTGATGGTTTTTGTCTCGGATGTTGCATTAAAGTAAACAAGGAAATCTCCTGTTTTGTACTTTGTAAATCCTGCTGCAAGTTTTTCTGCAGATGTGGAAGAATTCTTTCCGAATGACTCGGGATTTGCTTTTCTTAACGCAATTAAACCTTTGTACGTATTATATACATCGGAGTAGGTGGTTTTAAAACTGAGATCGATAGCATTTATCGCATCGGGTTTATTATAACTGTTTTCATCTCCTTTCTTTGTGCGAAGGAATTCTTGTCCTCCGTTTATAAACGGTGTACCTTGAGCCAAGAATACATATGCGGCGGCAAGTTTATCCTGCTTTGCAACTTCAGGGACTCCTGCACCGAGTTTAGCAAATAGATCAACAGGAGGTTTTGGTGGTTTTGTGCCATAAGAATAGGAAATTGCCAGTTTATCAAACAGAGTATAGTTGTCGTGGCATTCAACATAATTTATAAATCGACCGATAACATCAACATCATTCTTTGAGCCTTGCAAACCTTTTATTATGGCATTGTCGTTAAATGCTCCCTGAACATGACCTTTCTTAAATCCGCCAAATTCGGCACCTTTAAGCGCGTTACGATAATCATCATCAAAACAGCCGACTCCGTTGTTTGAATAAGTATTATCAGCGCA
>CAUUVZ010000004.1:0-69126 GCA_963548875.1 uncultured Treponema sp.
AAAAGTAAGGGCGTAGAGACTGCAAACGCCGTCAAGCCGATTGATTCAACCGACACAACGCCTCCGGCGGAAGTTACCGACCTGCAGGCGGCCGCCGGAAACGGGAAAGTCTCTCTGACGTGGAAGAATCCCGCAGACGAAGACCTGTATCAGGTGGAGATAAGCGCAAGCCCTGCCGACGGAGCATTGAAAAATCCCGTGTACGTTGCGGCGGCAAAGGATTCAGCCGGAAGCTTCATTGCCGAAGGGCTTAAAGCGGGAACGGCGTACACGTTCACGCTAAAGACCATCGACAAGTCCCTAAACAAGAGCGAGGGGGTGCAAAGCGAAGCTCAGCAAACGCAGGCGGGCGGAACTTTGATGAGCATCACGCTTACGCAAAATCCTTTAAAAGAGACAAAGACACGCGGAAACGTTACGGTAACGGTCTCTTCCAGCACATCGATTAAGGAAGCCAAATGGCTTAAAGGCGCAAAGAGCGCAAAAGAAGTCTTTGCAAGCGGCACGGCTATCGCCGGAAGCAGTTTTGAAGTAACCGAGAACGGAATGTATTCGGTCGGGGTACGGGACAACGACGGAAGGCGCGAGGTAGAGACGATAGAAATAAAGAACATAGACAGAACGCCGCCTGCGCCGGTAACCGGCTTGACGCTGGACTATTCTTCCTCAAAAAAAACGCTTACCGCAAATTGGCACAATCCTACGGACTCGGACTTTGCAGGACTTGTCTTGAGCTGGAAAAAAGAAGGCGGCACCGCAACGGAAGTACCTCTTTCAAAAGAGACGGAAAGCCATGCGATTGAAAACATCGATGCGGACGGAAGCAAATACATAGTCTCCGTAAAAGCAAAGGACGACGCCGGAAACGAAAGCGCCGCCATTGACGCGAATGTAAAGACAGAGGCAGCCGCCGAGATTACGGGTGTAAGCCTTAGCCGCAAGCACCTTGACAGCGAAGAAACGGACAGGAATATCACCGTAACGGTAACGGGAAACAATTTTGACGCATTGACAAGTCTTTTGGTGCATGTTACGGACGGCAGTTCATCACCGGTATCGGCAAGCATAGACAAGGCGCACAACAAGGCGAGTGCGACTGTAACAGCCCCCGTTCCGTCTTCCCCGTCGGACGCAGGACAAACGTACACGGTCAAGGTGATTGTAAACGGAAGTCCGGCAGCTCAAACTGCGGCGTTCAAGGTTACAAATCCTGCAAGAGTAAGAGCGATTCAGCTTTCAAAAAATCCGATAAAATTCGGCACGGAAACGAAGGTAGGCGTAACCGTCAAGGGAACTAATTTTGACATACGCGGCGAAACAAAGATAAAGCTGCTTGATTCAAAAGGGTCTGAAGTAAGCGCAAGCACGGTAACGGCAGCCGAAACTGAAGGAACTGAAACGGAGTTTTCAAAAGAGCTTACGCTTCCCGGTGAAAGCGGCTGCTACACGGTAGCGGTGTTCTTTAAGGGCAATAAACAGAACAAGACGGAAACGCTCCAACTGTACGGAGAGCCGGTCATCGAAAGCGTGGTTATACCGAAAGCTGGCACCCCTTACGGCGGAAACAAGCTCCCCGTAACAATCACCGGAAAGAACTTTAAGGCGCCCGATGTAACGGTAGGGGATTTCAGCGGAAGCGGAGCGGCATTCTCGAATTTCAAGATTGAAAGCGACACGCTTACGACTGCGGAAGTTGTGTGCCCGTATGTTGCCGGAAACACAACTGTTACGGTAATGTGCAAAACGGCAAGCAAGAGCGGAGTTTTGAGCGTAAAGGACTACAGCGCATACACGGTGGGGAAGATTGTGCTTTCGGATAAGAGACTTGTCTCAGGATACTATACAACGATAGACCCGAGCAATCCGCCTGTGGGTATTATCTGCTTTCATCGCTACGGAGTACCTAAGATGATTGCGCTGCGTTCAAGCTTTGGAGGGCTTGCATGGGCAAAAGACGGCAGCACCGGATACAAGACGGTGTTTAAAGACATCATTTGTACGCCGAGCACATGGGGAAACGGAGCTGCCTCAAGTGCAACGTTCACGGGCGACGTTGACGGAAGCGACAACTGGGAGTACATAAAGTCCATAGACATAGAGGGAACGGCGGAGGCTGTAGTTTCAGAGAACTATCCTGCATTCAACTGGGTCAATAAATACAACACAGCGTATAAAACCGCCCTTGGCGGAAAGACTTTCGCATGGTATATGCCGAGCCTTGCGGAGTTATGCGAGGTATATAAGAACCGTATAATAATCAATAAAAGCCTAGCAAAAATATACGGTCTTGCAAACGGCAGCAGTTATGCGGATGCAAAGCTTGCAGATGACTGGTATTGGTCGTCTTCTGATGGGTGGCGTGTTGGTTTCAATGGCTACTACACCGGCTACGTGCAGGGTCTTGACAAGAGCTACAGTAGTTGGATTTGTTGTGTGGCAAGCTTTTAATGCAACCGGGCGTAGGCCGGCTACTTGGTTAAAAAAATCGGCAAAAAACTGCTACAAGTTTGCCGACGGCAAACCTGAGAACGGCAGAAGAAAAACAAAAACCGAAAAACCCGTTTCTCCTCCGCCCGTACCCTTTGACTTTCCGTTTTTCTTCTATATAATCCGCGTATGGCAAAGACATTCGACGATAAGAAAATCATTTACACAATGAACGACGTGAGCCGCGCATACGGTGCCAAAGTCGTTCTTAAAAACATCGGCATTTCGTATTTTTACGGCGCGAAAATCGGTGTTATCGGGGCGAACGGCTCCGGAAAGTCCAGTTTGTTTAAGATTCTTGCGGGAATCGACACGGATTTTACGGGCGAGACTTCGCTTGCGCCGGGGTACACAATCGGTTATCTGGAGCAGGAGCCGCAGCTTGAAGCGGGAAAGACTGTGCGCGAGGTTGTGAGCGAGGGCGTAAAAGAAATTACGGATTTGCTTGCGGAGTTTGACAAAGTAAACGAAGCGTTCGGCGACCCCGATGCGGATTTTGATAAACTGGGCGCGCAGCAGGCGGAATTGCAAGACCGTCTTGACGCGCTTGACGCGTGGAACCTTGATAACAACCTTGAACTTGCGATGGACGCGCTCCGCTGCCCTCCGCCGGAGCAGGTTGTTGACGTTCTTTCCGGCGGTGAACGCCGCCGCGTGGCTCTCTGCCGCCTGCTTTTGCAAAAGCCCGACATTCTCCTGCTCGACGAGCCGACCAATCACCTTGACGCGGAAACTGTCGCGTGGCTTGAAAAACACCTGCACGACTATCCGGGAACGGTTATTGCAATCACGCACGACCGCTATTTCCTTGACGACGTTGCCGGTTGGATTCTGGAACTTGACCGCGGCGAGGGCTTTCCGTTTAAGGGGAATTATTCATCGTGGCTTGAACAGAAAAATCAGCGGCTTGCGCTTGAAGAAAAAGGCGAAAGTCAGCGGCGCAAGGAGATTCAGCGCGAACTTGACTGGATTCACATGGGCGCAAAGGGGCGGCAGGCAAAGCACAAGGAGCACATCACGCGCTACAACGAGCTTATGGCAAAGGAATCCAAAGCGCAGCTCAAGGACACGCAGATTTCCATTCCGGCGGGGCCGCGCTTGGGGAATCAAGTTATCGACGCCGAAAACCTCACCAAATCGTTCGGCGACAAACTTTTGTTTGAAAAACTAGACTTTCATATTCCGGCAGGGGCGGTTGTCGGCATTGTAGGACCCAACGGCGCAGGAAAGACGACTTTATTCAAGATGATTGCCGACGCAGCGGGGCTTGCAGGCGGAGAAAAACCCGATTCAGGCGAAATCAAAGTCGGTTCGACGGTAAAACTCGTCTATATCGACCAGCTTCGGAGCGGCCTGGACGAAAACAAAACCGTCTACGAAACGCTTTCAGGCGGCGCGGACTTGATAAGACTCGGCGCAACGGACGAAAAGGGACGCGCGCTTGAAGGCGGAGTGCGGGAAGTGAACGCGCACGCCTATTGCTCGTGGTTCAATTTTGCCGGAGCAGACCAGAATAAAAAAGTCGCAGTCCTTTCCGGCGGCGAAAAAAACCGCCTCAATCTCGGCATGATGCTTAAAGAAGCCGGCAACGTCCTCATGCTCGACGAGCCGACCAACGACCTTGACGTTCAGACCGTGCGTGCGCTTGAAGAAGCACTTGAAGACTTTGCCGGCTGTGCGCTCGTCGTCAGCCACGACCGCTGGTTTTTGGACAGAATCTGCACGCACATCCTCGCATTTGAAAACAACAGCCAAGCGCGCTTTTTCGAAGGCAACTGGTCTGAATACGCCGCATGGAAGAAAGAACAGTTCGGCGAAGACGCAGGCGTTCCCAAGCGCACCGTCTACCGGAAAATAACGCGGTAAGCGGACGGGAAAATGATACATAAACGGAATAACCGGTTTGCCGCCTGCTGCTGGAATAGTCAAAAGATACCTTGTATCGCCCAAAAAGGCGGCGAGGAAAAAAGCTGCGGAATATGACCGTTTTGAGAACCTGAGTTTTGATAAAAAGACAAAACTCAGGTTCTCAAATATTTATATGCCGATGTTTTTGAAAAACAAACACTAGTTGGCGAACAAAAAGATTAGCACTTGTAAATGCCGCTCTCCGTTGCCGACCGCCTGCTCGAAAATCACCGAAGAATCGATATCTTGTCCGTTATGCGGCAGAAGTATAGATACCCGTATCTAAACGATTTAGAGCGTTCCGTCTAAGGTCTTTAGATCGCCTTATCTAAAGGGTTTAGATGCCGCCGTCTAATCCGTCCCGATAACGGCATCTACGGTATTCGCATACGGAGGACGGATTTAAGAATAAAGACATTTTCCAGACAGTCTCATCTAAAGCGCACGGTACGAATCCCCGTTTTTGCTTTACTCCTGATACGATATTATTTTACGCAGTGATTTTTCAAAAATAGCATTTCCGCTTGACTGCATACTTTTTTTCCATTTTGTTCTTTTTGTCCGCAAAAAAAATAAACCCGCCCGGAGAATTTTCATCGCCGGGCGGGTTCGATTTCCGTTACAAAGACTTACTTAGACGTCTTTTTGCCGGGTTTCTTTGCGGTTTTTTCGGTTTTGCCGTCTCCCGCACTTGTTTTCTTAGCCTTCGCCGCAGTTTTTCGGGCAGGCTTTTCTACAATCACCGGTAAAAACGGTTTTACAAAGTCTTCGCATTTGTATTCCGCTTTTACTTTCGCGGCAAGGATGTCCGCATAAAGTTTAAGAATTTCTTCGTCTTTGCCGTCCGTCAGCAATGCAAGAACGGAAAACTCATATACCAGACTTAAATCCGTGAGCTCCTTGTTGAACCATGTTACTCCGTTAAAGCTGTTTGCACCGGAAAGCATGAACGCTTTTTCGCCCTGCGTAAGCGGACTTACAAGTGAGAAGGCCGCTTTTTTCTTATCTTTTTCTGTAAGTGCACTTTGAGCAGGTTTAGTAAGCGTAAAGAGTTTTGTCAAATCGCCTCGTAAATCCCCTGTAAGAAGTCCCGCATTTTGGAAATATTCTGCAAATTTGCGCGGCAACGCCCAACGTTCGGCAAGCTCGGTTGCCGCATAATCTTTAACCATCGCAAAACACGCAAGGCGTTCAAGCAAATTCGGGTCATTTGCAGCGGCAATGGCAAGGAATTCATCCGCAGTCTTTGCTTTTTTGAGCGCACTCATTGAATCCGCCGCTTTTTTCGGCATTTTTGCTGCGCGGACGGCACCCAAAAGCTCAAACATTTTTGCAAAACGCTTAAACTGCTCCGTTTCTTTAGGCATATCGCAACCGCTTCCCGCAAATCCGTTTGCCGTTAAGTAAAAGCGCACTGCGGCTTTCTCCGAATCTTTAAGCAAAGTTTTTATGCCCGTTTTTATTTCCGCGCCGGAAAGAATTTTGCCGTCGGAAGGATTAAACAGCTTATGAATTGCCGGAACAAACGCATCCGCAAAGCCTGCGAACGCCTGATACAAATCACGGTAACAGATTTCCTGCCATTCAACTTCAAGATCGTAGCAGCCGCGACCTTGCAAGGTATCGCAAAGCGTACGGTAACGACCGTCCGGCATATCCGCAACTTCGTGTATGTCCATGAGAACTTGGTACTCAAACCCGTTAAGCGATACGAACATACCGCGCTCGCAAATTTCGCGGCTCCGTCTTACATACCAAAGTCCCGTCCGCTGCTCGCGGAAAATCATAAATTTGTCGTCGTCGGGGGAAAGACCAAGCCCTTCGGAAAGAGTTTTGGATTTCATTTCAACGCCTTCGCCGTTTTTGACCGCATATTCGCACGACTGTTTAATCCAGCCTTGTGCGCGGTCGTACTTGTTGTTGTAGAAGACAACGGCGCGCTCGCTTCCCGCACTGTTCGAATACGCAAATATATTTTCGTTCACTCCGCCGTTATCCCAAACGTCGTAGAACAAAAAGTTATCGACATTCGCGAACAAATATCGTTTTTTCATGAGCGGGAAAATGTCGTGCCAATGACGATTGATTAAATCTTGGTCGGGCGATTCGTCGCGGTAGGCTTTGGTGAATTCCATACCGTATTTTTCGGTAAAGCCTTCAATCTGTCCGTGTCCGAACATCGGAAGTCCAGGCATCGTAATCATCAGCGTACAGACGCCGAAGTATTTGTCTCCCTTACCGAATTGCGCAACCGCCGTATCTTCGTCGGGATTGTTCATAAAGTTTACGTAGCGTTTGAGGATTTGGGGGTCGAATTTTATCGTATTCTTAACGGAATCACGGTACTTCTGATTCTCCTCTTTTTTGAGCATATTCATAAACGCGCTGTTGTAAACGCGATGCATACCGAGCGTACGGACAAAATATCCTTCCATCATCCAAAACGCTTCAGCCAAAAGCAACGTGTCCGGCACTTCGCGCGCAACACGGTCGACAACTTCGCGCCAGAATTCCGCAGGAATTTTTGCCTCAAACTCTTGGTCGGAAAGAGCATATTCCGCGCGGGAATAGATATCTCCTCCGCTGCCGGGGCGAGGATACCACAGACGGCGAATCGATTTTTTTGCAAGAACCATAGCGGCATCAAATCGAATTATCGGAAAATTGCGGGCAACATGCAGAATGTCCTGCATTACGGCTTCCCTCGCTTCGGGATTCAAAAAGTCGATTTGCGCCGTATCGTTCCACGGCATTCCCGTACCGTCGTTTCCGTGATAGATGTAGCGAGTATCTCCGTTTCTAAAGTCCACCCGCTTAAACACAACAGAGCAGTCGGAATGATTGTAATAATGATCTTCAAGCCAAACACCGACATTCGGATCCCACGAAAGATTTTCACCGTTAAAACTGTAGGAAGAAGACGGAGTATCGCGCCGCTGCACAAACAGGTCGGGGCGGTTCACGACCCACTCGGAATCCATTCCCGTGTGATTGGGCACCATGTCGGAGGCAAGCCGGATACCGCGCTGCCAAAGCCGCGTGCGCAAATTGGAAAGGGCATCCCATCCGCCGATGTTTTCCGCAATGTTATAATCGTAAAGCGAATATGCGGAAGCGGCGGCTTCAGGATTACCGCAAAGCTGCTTGATTCTCTTGGAAGCGTTCGAGCGTGTCCAAAGCCCGATGAGCCAAAGTCCAGTAAAGCCTTCGTCACGGAGAGCGTCCAATTCTTCATCAGGAATTTGGTCAAGCCGTGTAATCGAACGCTTGTATTTTTTTGTAAGCTGGTCGAGCCATACCAGAACTGTCTTTGCCATCAAAATTACGCAAGGCATCCACTCGCGGTCGGGACTGAAACGTTCGTATTCCTTCATCAAACCGTCGTAATTGTACGGTTCCATGTTCACGTCGCCGCCGTTTGTCGGATGCCAGCTCATCTTTTCTTCTTCGCTTAGCGTGTCAAAGCCTGTCAAAAGCCGTTTGAGCAAGTCTCCGAGTAATTTTTCCCAGTACTGCCTGATATAGTCGAGCTGACCTTTGAGACTGTTCGGACTGAATACGACCGGTTCTCGGAGCATCGTTATCAAATCGTGATTGAACGGTCCGAAATTCGGCATTTTCTTGAATTCTTTTTGAATAACCGCCCATGTTTTTGTATATAATTCGTTCTTTAAAAGTTCCGTATCGGCAAAAAGAATAGCAAAAGGATTGAATGCTGGATTTTCATTTGCAAGGTGAAGCAAAATCAATTCTTCAAGCGTCTGCTCGCGGTTAGAGCGCATTTTGCCTGTTCCCGCGTCCAATGCGGTCTTTGCAAGATATTCTTCCGCAGTGATTTTCCCCTGATAGACTTCAACGGGTGGAAATTCGTTTGAAAAATCGAGAAGCAGAGAATCGACTTTTTCTTTTCCGAACTGTGCGTCAAGCACACTAAGAATTTTCGTAAATGCGGAAGACTCTTTATCGCGGCGATAAAGCATACAAACATAGTGAAAAACCTCATCGATTAGTCCCATCGCATTCAGGGAGCCTGCGGAAATACGTTTTTCATGCTCGCCGCGTTTATCGAACAGTTTGTTCAATTTTTCCGCAAAAATGCGGATGTTTTTTATGTCCGCAATAACGACATTGCCGCTTGAAGCGTACAATCGTCCGTCAAATCCGCATATATCACGTACTTTTTTGTTTACGTGAAATTCATTGTAGGAAATATTCATCATTTTCTCCCTTCATGCAATTCTGCTATGTTCTTGATTTTATTGATTAGATTTTTGTTTGACGATAACTCTTTAAGAGATACCGGCATTCTGTATGTCCAGTTGAATTCGGAGACGGAACCCGGAATGTTTACGCGCTCGTTATCGGGATTGGAAAGCCAATAGCTGCGTTCCATCGCAAGATAATCCTGCAGCGGGTGAATGCACCAGACGCTTGCCGAATGCGCAACGGTTTTAAGATAATTTTCCGCGATTTCCGGTGTAAACGTAGAATTTGCAGCAGCGTCGATTTCGCCCCAATTGTTCGTATCGTTTACGAAATGCTGCGGATTGGAACGCACGAACAGCGCCGATGCCGCTTTGTCTTCGTCCCACCACTGACGGAGAGTAGGAGAATCGTGAACTGAAGAAGTCGAAACGGAAAGCGGAGTAATTTCTCCAAGCGGCGTATACGGCATATCCGGCTGGATGTTCCATTGCCTGCACCATCTTATTACGCGTAGTGCAAGAATTCCGTTATTTTGCATTACGGACGGCAGACACGGAAGATTTGCGCCTAAATCTTCTCCACAGGGAACCATGTTTACGGATTTTGTAAGAGTGGAAAGAATTTCATCAGACTGCCGCTTCCAAAGTTCATTCTGCGCACGCTCGTTATTTTCAATAATGCGGCGAAGAGCATCCTGTTCACCTGAATTCAGCGAGTTCCATGCAGTAGAAGTGTAATATGTCCAAACCGGAACGAATTTTCCCGCCTCTATTTCCAGTAATGCCCTGTCGCGCCACTTTTGTGATAAAACGTCTTTTATGCGGCGCGCTGCATCTTCTGTGCAAAAATTGCTCAAATCCGCTTCATAAAAATCTTTATCGCCGCTTACCTCAGGTTTAAACAGCCATAATTCTTCATTATTTATTCTGTTCATGAATAAACCTAAGATTGAACAAGCTGCATCATGATTCCATGTTATATCTTCGATTGTGCCGGTATGTACGTGCGGCGCGGAAAGCCAGCGGATTCTTGCATCATCAAAACCGTTTGAATTCAATTCCTCTTTTGAAATTACGGAATATGGAACCGTATGCCCCAAAACGGCTGTTGTGTCTCGCACAGGAATTGCCCAAATTCGGAAGAAACCCAAAATATGATCGAGGCGGTAAGCACTGTAATATTGTTCCGCACTTTTTAACCGGTCAATCCACCAATCGTAATTGTGTTCTTTAAGATAATCCCAGTTATAGGTCGGAAAGCCCCAATTTTGTCCCGTCGGATTTTCGCCGTCAACAGGGGAGCCTGCACGCAGATTGTGATTAAAAATGCCCGGCAGTGCCCATGCGTCGCATGAATCTTCATTCATAAGAATGGGCATATCGCCTTTGAGCGTAATGCCGAGTTTTCGCACAGCGTCCGTAGATTTTTTAAATTGTTCAGAAGCTCTCATCTGGAGCCATGCGTAAAAAAGGTGAGCTTTTTTGGAAGTTTTGTTGTCCCAACGCTTTTGAATTTCGCCGTTTTTAGGATGTCGATCTTTTTCTTCCCAATCTTTCCACGTTGCTTGTTTATATTTGTCTTTAAGATTTTTGTATACGGCGTAATTTACAATCCAAGGATTCGCTTTAATCCATTTTTCCAATTTTTCTGACGGTTTGCCTTCTTGTGCCGTTTCGGTAGATTCGTAAAGACGCATTAAAAGTTCCGTCTTAGCGGTTAAAATTCCTGAATAATCGTAACGCCCGTCTTTATCGTAAGGAAATTTTTTGACCATGTCCGCGTATGATTTCGCAAATTTCTTGTCGGATTTGGAAGCATCTGCAAATTCGGGCAAAGCTTTGATGTCGATGTAAATGGGGTGCAGAGCAAATGCCGAAAGTCCGCTATACGGTGAAGATTGTGTTCCCGTATCGTTTACAGGCAATAATTGAATGACTTTTAAGCCTGATTTTTTAGCAAATTCGGCAAAAGCAGGAAGATCGGAGTATTCTCCGATAACTGAATTTGTTTCCGTATATAAAGCTCCAAGAGGAACTGTTATGCCTGTTGATTTTTCGGGATTTCGGCGTCCCGTTTTGTCGCCGCTGGCAATAGTGTTTTTCATAAGCGGTATTATATCACGGAAAAATAAAGTTGTGTTTTATTTTTTCGATTAGAGTAAAGATTTATTTTGGGGGAAATCTTCGTAAAAGCCGAAATTCCAGTGCCATACAGGAACAGCCAATTTATTGGAAAAAGGCTGGGGACGCGAAAAATCGGGCAGCCAGCTTGTGTCGTCGGAAAGTTCTTGATAAAAAAGCAAATCGAAATCCAATGCCTCTATTAAATCCCGCAAATCATCGTCTTCCGTTTTGTTGACAAGACGGTTTTCAATGGATTTCAATGCGACCTGTCTGTTAAGCAGATGTTTTTCATCTTCGATAAAAGGAACGGGAGTGTACTGCGACATTAAAGATATGCATGCTTTTGAATCCGCATATTCTTTTAGCCATACAAGAGTGTCTGCCGTATCTTCAAATCTGCCCGGCAAAAACAAGTGGCGTATTATGACACCCTGCGTGATTTTTTCTTTTACTGTTCCGGCTTTTACAAGACGGTTTTCACTGTCGCGGTAAGAATGCGGCGCAGAAAGGCTTTGTATTTTGAGCGGAAAATTATCTATCATCCATTGTACTGCGTTTGTTGCCGCTTCCGGATAATTTTCCGCCGCAAAAAGCTCTTTTGAAAGTTTGCTGTTTAAGGTCTTTAAATCGGGCAGCCAGATTTTTACATAGGGTTTTAAAAGCTCGAGCATTTCGGTGCGCTCGTATGCGGAACTGTTCCAGCAAAACGGAATGGAGCAGCCGGCACTTTGTGCCGCACCGATAAATTCTGCTAAACTGGGAATAATGTGGCTTCCTGTAACAAGATTTATATTTTCCGCACCTGCGTTTTGAAGGCGCAGGCAGATTTCCGTAAATTCGTCTTTTGAAACTGTGCGACCCATTCCCTGCTGCGAGATTTGGTAATTCTGACAAAATGCGCAGCGGAGTGTACAGCCTGTAAAGAATATCGTTCCGCTGCCGCCGTGCACCGTAACAAGCGGTTCTTCACCAAAATGCAGGCAGGCTAGTGCTATTCTTATTTCTTCTGTTTCTCGGCAGAATCCCGAAGCCTCGTTTAATCTGTTTGTTCCGCATTTGCGCGGACATTGTAAGCAAGGGTAATACGGGTCTTTTATAGATGGCGGCATTTAGTCAAGAGCATTTTTACTCATGAGAATGCTCATAAGTGTCTGCAGAACTTCTACAGCCATTCCTTCCGCTTCGTAATTTACGAGGTCTGCAAGTGCGTGCCAGTCTTGCTGCGATAGCAGCTCTGAATCTTCTTCCGAGCCTTCCAGAAATGCCAGCATCGCCCCCAGTTTATCTATATTATTTTGAACCGGTTCTTCGTTTATATCGCTGGAAGTGTCGACATAAGTCTTTTTCCAATATTCCGCAACGGAAGCGGCAAGAGATTCTGGAACCGTATATTCGCATTCATGTGAAAATAGGTGCATTACATCTTCACAGGCTTCTTCCCAGCCGTAGCGTCCGTTTTTTTCGGCGCGATTATGTTTTATTGAACGCTGAACGTCCGAGTGGAATTTCCGTATATCTGTCATAATGTTGCAGATAATAACATAAAATGCAATTTATGTGAAATACCTGCAAAATTCTACACCAATAGCATTTTTTTTCCTTGACATAAACAAAAACAGTAAATACACTAATAACTATGGATTTGAGAACAGTATTAACAACCGATACGGTCAGCCTTCATTTGAAGGGGACAACAAAGGAAGAGATAATCGACGAAATGCTGGATATTCTGGTGAAAGCCGGAAAAGTTACGGATAAAGCCAGCGCAAAGGAATGTGTGCTTGACCGTGAGCGAAAGATGTCTACAGGCATGAAGCACGGTATAGCCATCCCGCACGGTAAAACTGATTCCGTAACTGATTTGGTAGCCTGCATAGGAATCTCCGACAATCCTGTTGATTTTGATTCTTTAGATCAAGAGCCGTGCAGAATCTTCATTATGACTCTTTCCCCCGTAAACAAAACCGGACCGCACCTTCAGTTTCTTGCCGAAGTAAGTCTTTTGTTTAAGAGTGCTGACAAACGCCAGCAGATTCTTAATACACAAGATAAAGCGGAAGTCATTAAGATTCTTACGGAATAGTTCTGCTGCAAAAGACCTTTAATACGGATAAAGGTCTTTTTTATTTTAAAATGGTATTGATTTTAGAAAAAGTATGAAGTTTGAACCTTTATTTAAATCCGAAAATAATTCGCTTGTAAGAATTTCCGACGGTGAGAGAATTCTTACTTTAAATCCGCCTATGTACGATATTGAAGCTCTTGCAGGCGGAAAAGATTTTTACGTCGCAGGATTAAATATTCCTCGTAGTAAAATCGAACCGGAGGCGGGCGTATACGACGAGGAATTCCTTGCAGGTCTTCGTACCGTATTAAAAGAAATCGAAGAAAGCGGTCGTTTTGTCTTTGTAATCCCCGAGTTTTCCGCAGAAAATCCCCTTAAAGAAGACGAAACAGATTATTTTATAAAAGCATTTTCTCACACTGCCCGCCGTATAAAAGATGCCCGCAGCGTAATAGGATTTGCTTTGCCTGCAGCTTTAATCTCCGCCGACGGGATAACTTCTTTCGATACGGGGAGCCGTACCGCGTTATTTATGGAAGAACTGTCAGCAAAGCACGGACACTATCTTTATTTTGCCGATGAATCTTTAATTCTCCCGCTCGGACTTGAATCTAAAATACGCAAAACCGATATAATCTTGTTCAAATAGTACTATTTGCGAAAAACCGCAAACATTTCAAAGTATTATCGACATTTTCGCAAAAAATGTCGATTTTTCTATTGTATTTAAGCAAAAGATATGATATTTTCACAGCGGATGAGCAGAATTACAAATATACCGAGACAGGAGAACAAAATTATGACACAGCCGGAAAATAATGAATTCGGCAGAAATTGCCGTACGACAGTAATTCTTTTCGGATTTATATTGGCAGCAACCGTAATTGTTGCCGCGCTGCTTCCTGCAAAATCGGAAACACCGGTAACCGCCCATCAGCCGAAAATAAATACCGACATCGGCGATGAAATAATAGCGGACTTCGGACTTTTAGTAGAAGAATCGGGATTTAATCAATCGGCTTTTTCAAAACTCGATGACGGGCTTGCACTTTACAGACGTCCGGATTCGCGCGGTGCCGTCGAATGGTTTTATATGCGTGTAACGGGCAACAAAGAAACCTCCGCAGCTATTCTTGACGCAGCCGACAAAAATGACATTCCGCTTTCACTTGCATTTGCGCTTGCCTACACCGAGAGCCGCTATAAGACAAATGCCGTCAATAAGAATAGAAATGCAACTATAGATAGAGGTCTTTTTCAGCTCAACAACCGTTCTTTTCCGAAACTTACGGAAGAAGAATTTTTCGATCCGGTTGTGAGCGCAAAATACGGAATGTCTCATTTGAGATTCTGTATGAATACTGCCGGAAACGAAGTTGCGGCACTTTGTATGTATAATGCGGGAACGTCGAAAGTCCGGTCGAACAACACGCCGCAGTCGACTTTGAATTATGCCGGAAAAATTATGGCTTACCGCGAAAGAATCGACAGTCTTTTCAGCGAAGAAGTTATAGCTTATTATGAAACCCGCCCGTTGTCCGGGGTTACCGTTGCGTACGCGGGTAGCCGTAAGTAAGATTTATTCGTTTCTTACCGCGACGCTATCGCTCGAAATAAAAGACTTTGAATCCCGGTAATACTTTTTAAAAATCCGCAGTAAAACGCAGGTTGCCCCAGCCGCTACTTTGCGGCATTCGGCAATCTTTTTTTCTCTCGCGACAACCGATAGCGCGCGCGGAAAAAATCCGATATAATCCCGTTTACGGACTTTACTTTTAGTCCGCTTTATTTTATTTCAAAAGAGGCTTGTTATGGAAAATAATGATGTCCGTGTGCGATACGCTCCGTCCCCGACGGGAATGCAGCATATCGGAGGCGTACGCACTGCGCTTTTTAATTATCTTTTTGCGCGCGCACGCGGCGGAAAATTCATTTTGCGGCTTGAAGACACCGACCGCACACGGTTTGATAAAAAATATGTAAAGAATCTGTACGATACGATGTCGTGGCTCGGAATCGAATGGGACGAAGGTGGAGATAAAGGCGGAGAATACGGTCCGTATGTTCAGAGCGAACGCTTTGAGTTGTATAAAAAGTACGCCTTTGAATTGGTAGAAAAAGGAGAGGCTTATTATTGCTTTTGCGATTCCGAGCGTCTTGAACGCATCCGAAAGATACAAACCGAAAATAAAATGGCTCCCGGTTACGACCGCAACTGCCGTCATCTTACTGCAGAGGAAATAAAAGCAAATCTTGATGCGGGAAAGCCTTATGTCATTCGTCTTAAAGTTCCTATGGAAGGCGTTACGAAATTCCATGACCATTTGCTGGGCGATATTGAGTGGAAAAACGAGGATATAAGCCCCGATCCGGTTCTGCTTAAAAGCGACGGATTTCCGACTTACCACCTCGCAAATATAGTTGACGATCATTTTATGAAAATCTCTCACGTTATGCGCGCGCAGGAATGGATTCCGTCAACGCCTCTTCACGTTCAAATGTATCGCGCATTCGGTTGGGAGCATCCGGAATTCTGCCATTTGCCGATGGTCAACGGCAAGGACGGTCAAAAATTGTCTAAACGGCACGGAGCGACTTCGGTAAACGAGTTCCGCGCGCGCGGCTATTTACCGGAAGCGGTTATCAATTACGTCGCCATGCTCGGTTGCTCGTATATAGACGGACAGGATATGTATTCGCTCAAAGAACTTGAAGCGAATTTCAAGCTGGAACACCTGAATAAAAGTCCCGCCGTCTTCGACTATAAAAAACTTGAATGGTACAATGGTCAATACATTCGTCTTTTGTCCGACGAAGAATTGTACCGCCGCACATTGCCGTTCATTACCGGGACCGGAGACGCGGCGTTAGATATAAATATTTCCGAAGAATTTCCCGCACCTCATGTTGGAAGCGGATATTCCGGTGTTGCTTTGGGTGATGATGGTGAGCCGTATTGCGTTGATAAGTCGATGAACATGAGCGGCGCGGACGTAAAAAAAGCACTGCTTTTGCTGATGCCGCTGATAAAAGAGCGGCTTAAATATCTTACCGACGCTGCGGAAATGGTGCACTTTATGTTTACGGAACCTGCCGTCCCCGCGCCGGAAAATATTATTCCCAAAAAGCTGGATGCGGCAAAAACAAAGGAAATTCTTATAATGGCAAAGGATTTTGTTGCTGCTCTTCAGCCGCTTACTCACGAGGAGGCTGAAAATCTTGCGCGCTGCACTGCAGAAAAACTCGGCGTAAAGCTCGGAGATTTTATGATGCCTATCCGCATGGCTGTAACAGGAAGCCGTATAAGTCCGCCGCTTATCGGTTCCATTTTGATTTTGGGTGTTCCGCGCTCGCTTGAACGCATAGAGCGTGCGCTTGCTTCTCTTTAAACTTAATATATAAAAAACGGCAGCAAGATTTTACGGAGACTGCATTTAAAGTCTTTTTCCTTGCTGCCGCTTTTTTTACAACCGAACATCCGCCTTTATTTATTAGGTCGAATGTCGAGTTACTTGAAAATTAAAATATGCGGATAATTCGGGATTCCAAAAGGCTGCGGACGGGAAAAATGATACATAGCGTTATAATCGATTCTTCCGTCCGCCGGCTTCCTTAGTCAAAATCATATAAAATTCTTTATTCCGTGATGTTCGACAAGTTTTGTTTTTACGGCTACGATATAGCTTCCGAAAACAGCCGTAAGAGAATCGCAGGCTGCGGCAAAAGAACATAATATAAATGCCGCCGGTTTTAACAAAAGGAAGCCTTTTTCAAATCCTCGGCTGTACAAGACGCACAAAACCGTAAGAGACAGGAATGCCCCGCCGGAAGGGAAACCTCCAAGCAAAAAAGATATTCCGAAAGAAGTGAACATAATCCACATTATATCCGAAAAATGGATGTTCAGCGGAGAATACGAACGCCAGATTACAATAAAACCTACGGTTGTAACCAATGCGGCTCCTCCTCGTGCAAAAACGGTAAACAGCGGGTTCGAGACTCCGTTTATTCGTCTTCTTACTCCGAGACTTTCTTTACAATGACGAATATTTACCAGCATGGTAAGATTTGCGTCTCCGCTGAAGAACGCCGTTATGACGGAAGAAATCGAGGCATACAAAACGCGGTAAGGATGCGGGTCATGGCATAAATATCGGATAATCAGCGGATATACGATTCCTGCGATTATTAAAAAATCTACAAGAATCATAATGAATATCGGAGTGTAAACGCCGCCGGTAAGTATTTTGCGGTATGCTACAGCCCAATATGCGGAAATCGCAACCATGCCCAGCGACATTACTTCCGTAAACAAGACACCGATATTGTATATCAACTTGGACAAGGCGTTTGCAAGATGCGTTACGGGACGGAACAAAACTTCATCCGACGCGGAGGCTCCTCCTATAAGGGCTGCAAAAAAGAATGCGGTCAAAAGAAATGTCCCGTTGTTAAGAGAATCGAATGCGGAATAAGGGAAAAGTGCTCTTACCAAGCCCGCAACATTAAGAGAGGCTTCTTCGCCTGCGCTTTCCACCATTATAGGAATACGCGGAAGACGTACAAGCAGCACCGAAAGCATCCCTACTGCAGTCATCAGCAATGAAGAGACGATAATTACGGCTAATGACCAAATACCGGTTTTTACCAGAATCCGTGTGTCCCGCAATTTATTGAAGGCGGTTATTGCCGTAAAAAACAATATGGGCACAGTAATATAACGTCCAAAACGCACTGCAATTTCCGCAAGAAATTTTATAACTTTTTCAACGGCTGCATTACCGGAAGGAAGTATGAATGCACAGGCAATTCCTATTAAACTGCCGATAAGAAATTTTATCCAAAGCTTCATGCGCCCGAGTATAGCATACTAAGGCTTGAGATTTCTATTATTAGTGCAAATTTTCGCATTTGCAGCTAAGTCTTTTGCAAAGTTTTGCCCTTTTCTTTATGTTTCTGCAATAAATAGTGTATGTCAGAAAATAATTTAAAACCGAATATTCGGGAACTCACTCTAAAGCACGGAATTTCATATCCTACGGATGAAGAGCTTGTAATGATGATTTTGGGGAGCGGAACAAAAGCCGTCCCTATCGAACGGCTTGCGCGAAGCGTTGTCGATGTAGTAAATACATCCAATGCGGAAGATTTAAATGAGCGTCTAACGGCGATAAAAGGGCTCGGACAAAGCAAAGCACTTGCAATAAGAGCCGCGATTGAATTCGGCAGAAGACGCAACAGTTTTAAGAATGCAATCGTAAAGTCTCCTAAAGATATAATTCCTTTCATAAAGCACTATTCCATGCAAAGCCGGGAGCATTTTATATGCGTATCTCTTACGGGAGGGCATGAAATAATTCAAATCAGAGTTGCGTCGATAGGCACCGTAAACAGAACAATAGTACACCCCAGAGAAGTTTTTACCGAAGCACTGACGGAAAATGCGGCTGCAATCATCGTCTGTCATAATCACCCGTCCGGCTCATGCGAACCGTCGCCGGAAGACATAAAAACCACAGGAATTTTGATTAGAGCGGCTGACATTTTGGGAATACCGTTACTGGATCACATAATAATAAACAGGAATTCGTATTTCAGTTTTTTGGAAAACAAACTGCTTTTTACGCCCGACGAAGAGCCGGCAGATTTATCTTCATCCTTTACACGAAAACGTACCGATATGCGGCGGGAAAAAGACGATTCGATATGCGCGGAAGAGGAAATCGAAGATATGTTTGAAAACTTTGAAGCCTAAAACGGATTATCCGCCGAATATCTCGTTTTTATGTGCTTCTCCGAGCATCTCAATCGAAGCTTTTAATGTGAGATTCTTATGTTCCGAGCGGAAATCCTTCAAATCGATCAAAAAACGGTTCATTGAAAAATGCTGAAACACGAAAACTCTGTCCCATGCGTTCGTGTCGTCTTTGTAGGAATCTTTGAGCACGTCTCTATAAAGCGTAAATATTCCCCGCGCTTTAAGCTCGGCGTACCCTACAAGCCATAACTCCGTGCTTCCGAGAGCTTTATGGAGGCGCGCAGTTTCTTTTGCCATCCATACTTGACTCTCTTTAATTAACGAGACGATTTTATCGCCACCGTTTTTGCTAACGTATTTTAAATGCGCCGTTTTTGCCGTATGTATCGGGGTTTTATTTAAAATAATTACGTTTTTCCTAAAATCCGTACCGAGTTCTTGATTGCGCCTAAAAAATCCTTCCGCAATTTTTCCCGATTGTCCCACCAAATAGCGGTTATTTTTGCTCAACTGCTCGTCTTTTCCGGGATTATCGCCGATTACAATCAATTTTATTTCATCGCCTTGCATTACATCGTCAAGCGCGCGGTTATAAACGACGGAAGTTTCTATAGGATAAGGCGGCGTGTCTTTTTGCGACGATGCGGCTTGAAGCGGCAAAAGTTCGGTTGAATAAGCAGACCATTCTTCCGTTTTCCGTCTAAAATTCGTTCTAAAATCGCAGAATATTTTCCATTCTTCTTCCGTCATATTTTGCTCCAGTCGGAAGAATGCAGAATCTCACTTACGGCTTGTTGAATGCTTCTTCCCGATTTTGTTCCGTAAAGCTCCGTGCGGCGTATAAAACCGACATCGTAAAATCCCAGCGAGTTCCCGGTTTCGAGAATCTTAAAACCTTGCGAATAAGGTCCGGTTTCAAGTACGATTTTCGGGATAAGTGCAATTCCTATTCCCAAATGCGCAAGTGCAAGTACGGCTTCGTTACCTTCCGCCTCCGCCGCAATAATCGGTTTTACGTTACGGGACTTTGCCCATTTATCGAATCTGCGTCTGGCAAGACCGGTTTTAGGAAGCACAAGAGGAACCGATGAAATTATATCTTGCGGTGAGCCGCTTTCAGCAGTATAGCGACTTGTGTTCGCGGCTGCGTATATAAGCGGCGTTTTCAAAACGCTTATGGTTTCAAGATTGGAAAGCCCGTCTTCGGGAATTGCGTCTATCGCAAGTGCCGCTCTCCCTTCCCGCACGGCAGGAACGGCTCCTGCAGGATCTCCTGTTTCAACTTCAAGCTGTATGCCGGGATATTTTGCGGCAAGTTTTTTTATGAAATACGGAAGAATCGTATAACACGCCGTTACCGATGCATAAACGCGAAGTGTTCCCGAAATTATTTTTTCTCCGCAAGTTAAAACGTGCAAAATCTCTGCTTGATCTTCCAATGCTTTCCTTGCGAATTCCGCAAACATTCTGCCTTTGCGGGTAAGAATAACTTGCCTGTTGCTTCTATCGACAAGATTTGAACCGGTTTCTTCTTCCAGACGGGCAATAATTCTGCTTAATGCGGAGGGACTTATATTCACGATTTGGGCGGTTTTTGCAAAATGCAGCTTTTCCGCAAGTACGGAAAACGCTTTTAATTCATAAAAATTCATCGATTGCGCTAATATAACATGATTTTTTAGTTTTTGCCAAAGTGACTTATACGGTATCTTTGACAAATTTACGTTATATTCTATAATAAACGCAATCAAACCAGTAAAAAGAGCTTTTTGGAGGCTTTATGAAAAAAATTATTATCTTTGCCGTACTTATGTCTGCGGTAATTTCTGCATTTGCTTACGATATAGCTGCAAATTCTCCCGTAAAAGGAGCAGTCAGAACCGTTACAAGAACGGATTTCTCGGTTACATCAAAATTCGGAGAATATTTCAGAACTCCCGGTGCAAAATTCGTATATAAGTATGATTCTTACGGCAGACGGACGGAAGCATCGGAACTTACCGTTCGCGACGCGCTGATAAATAAAGTCGTAAATGTTTACGATGCTGCCGGAAATCTTACGGAGCAGACGGGATTTGACGAAGAAAATACGAAAGTCTGGCGTTCCGTTATAACATACAAAGACGGAATGAAGTCCGATGTTTCCGAATTCGGAAAAGACAATTCGATGAAAGGCAGAACGATATATTCTTACAACGGAAAAAGACTTTCCGACGAAACATCGTATAACGGGGAAGGCGCAATTATTTGGAAAGTCGTATACGCATATAACGACCGCGGACAGCTTTCCGAAGAGAATGAATACACAGGCGACGGCGCGCTAAACGAGCGCAGAACCTACGTTTATACCGATGCCGGTTTAAATGACACTATTTCATACTTTGACGGAAACGGTATGCTGCGCGCAAAAGACGTATTCAGATACGGAACCGGCAATGTTTTATCCGAAATTACAACGTACGGTGCCGACAACAGATTGGATACGCGCACTATCGTAAAATTCGACAATGCCGGTAATCTTGCAAGAATTACGGTTTACACTGTAGCAAAGAAGTTCGGAACCGTTATGAACGAAATGACGGAAATGACGGAATTCGTTTACAATGCGGTAAGCGACGCGAAATAAAAACTTAAAGCTTGACTGCTAAAACGGCGCAGTCAAGCTTTAACGGCAAGTTTGCCGTTCGGCACACATCGTTTATTGATTGTGTTTTTCAAAACCGGCGAGATATACGAATGCGCCATATACAACAAAACCGCCTTGAGTAAAAATACTTCGGGCGGTTTTATATTTTTAAAATCATTTTTTAGTTTAAGTTATTTCAGACAAAATGCTTCTATAAGATTTATTCCGTTTTTAGTTACGCGAATGTCCGTATACGATTGCGAAAAAATAATTCTGTTTCCGCTTTTAAAAACGGTTTTTACGTCATAAAGTCCTTCTTTAATATTGATTCCGGAAACGAACGCGCTTGCGGGAAAATAACGCGAAGTACGCACATCCGCCCGCTCCGTTGCAAAAGCGCTTACTTTTGAAGCAAAACCGAGAAGCGAAAATACAACCGAAACGACGGATTCGTCAGTGTTTTCCGCAGCCGCATCAAGAGCGGCGCTTGCCGTAAGTTTTGCAACCATGCGCGCAACGGTTTTCGCCGCAATCAGCGAGTATTTTTGTAAATACGTTTCCTCCGCAATGTTTTCCATACTCTCAAGTTTTTCCGCTTTGGAAAAATATGTTGTACCGCTTATTTTGTCCGTTACATAAAATTCAATTGCATTTACTGCGGATTTGCGCTTTTCCATTACGGGAAGAGCGATTCTGTAAAAAGCATCTACCGCCCAAAGAGGTTCGACAACTTCTTTTTTTTGCGGAGCGCGCCCCGCAAATGCAATCAAATTTATGCGGCACATATCTTTAGGAACTTCCAATTCCTGCTTTATACTTGCGGGTTGCGGAAAATCGTAAAGCGTAGGCTGAAATTTAAATGCGTTTGCAATAAACCGCATATCCACGGCAGCATTATCTTCATCACCGTCGGCACGATATAAAAGCATACTTAAATAATGCGCAAGGGCGGAATTGTGGAACCGCATTTTTGCAGTCGGAACGGATTTTGCATTAGATTTAAGCTGTTTTTTTTCAAGTTCGATTTCCGTCTGATATTTTGCACTTATTTCTTTTAACTTCGTATCGAATCTTCGAATCTCTACCATCGCATCGTCGAATTTTCCCAAGTGCAGATAGTTGAGAGACATAAAAACGTTTGCGTAAATGTCCTCGTAAGGATCCCCGGAATAGTCGATAACCGTATCGTTTACGAACATCGAGCCTACCGCTTGACTTACGCTTTTTGCGGAATTTTTTTTGAAAAGTTCTTCCGCATTCGATAATTCTTTATTTGAGCGGTCATATTCTCTTGCATAATGAGAAAGAAGTCCGCTGTCTAAAGATTCAAGAGATTTGTCGAACGGTGAATAAATTGCGGATTTATCCGAAACGATTGCGCCGTAAGCTTCGGAATAGTTGCCTTCTTCAATCTCCCTATCGATTTTGCGGAAATTATAGTCCGACATCGTAAGACATGATGCTAAAAGCAAAGGGAGAATGCAAAAGTTTACGGCAGATAACTTTTTCATATTCGGGAAAACCGCATCAATCTTGCGCCATAAGATTTATCATTGTCTTAGCGTCGGCGATAATATTTTTTATGCGGCAGTATTCGTTGGGCATATGCGCCTGCTCGTCAAGGGTACTCCATACTGCCGCATGGTAACCGGCATTACGAAGTTCGGCGGCTACCGTCCCGCCGCCTATACCTATTGTGCGAGCGTTTATTCCGTGAACCTCTTTAAGTGCTTTTTTTAGACGCGTAACGATTTTTGCATCAACGGGCGTTGCCGGAGATTCGCTTTTGTTAGGCGTTTCAAACGAAATCTTAACACCGTATTCGTTTTGTACTTCGTCCGCGATGCGTCTTGATTCTGCAAGCACTTCATCAAGCGCATAACATGGAAGAATGCGGCAGTCCATATAAAAAACATCCGTTCCGGGAATTATATTTACGCTCATCACGTTCGCCTGCCGCATGGTAGGCTCAATAGTACTGTGATCCGGTTCGAATAACGAATCTACAGCATTAAACTTTTTTTCCATTGCATGGAGTCTCAACGCAAGATCATCCGCCGCAAGACACGCGTTTATGCCTTGATCGGGACGAGATGCGTGAATCTGCTTGCCGTCAACGCGCACTTTGAGCCACATTATATTTTTTTCGGCAATTTCGATTGTTTCACCTTTGCAGTCGCCGCCGTCGGGAATCAAAATCAAATCGTCTTTGCGGAAAAGTTTTGTGTTTTTCAAAAGCCAGCTTATTCCGTATGTGCTCCCGACTTCTTCGTCCGCCATGAACAAAAGTTTTACGGTGTGCGGCGGCGTAACACCATTTTTTACGAATGCAAGAGCCGCAAAAGCCGCGCTCACCAATCCCTGCTGATTGTCTTCAACTCCGCGCCCGATAAGTTTCCCGTCTTTTTCAATAACCGTCCACGGATTGGCTTCCCAAAGACTTTCTTCACCGGCGGCGACAACGTCGGTGTGCGCCATTATCCACACGGAAAAATCATCGTTTGCACCCGGCACCGTAACAACGATACTCGGACGGACACCGCTTTCTACGCGGGAATCCGGAGCTTCAAAGCGTTCAATATCGGTTAATCCGTTCGACAAAAGCCATTCCGTAAGAGCCGCACATTTTTTGAATTCGCCTTGACCGCCGGCTTCAGGGGCAAGAGCCGGAATTGATGTAAGAAGAGTTTCAAGCGCGACCATAGAACGTTCGTTTTGCTCTATAAAATCGTAAAGAGATGTTAAATTCATTGTATGTTCCTATTTTGTTTTGTTTACGCGGCTATTCTATTGAACTCTTTACGAGGGTGCAACACTCTGCGCGCGCTTTACCGTATATTCGGACTATCAACTGTTTCGTATAAAATTCGATATTTCACCTAACGGCATGGAAATCAAGTTTTATCCCAAAGAGCGGCGGACGGTATAACGTAATGTGAAAGACATAAGCGATTTTCCGTCTGCTGCAATTTTGCCGTGCGGCAAAATTGCTTAAAAAATACCTTGCGGTTCCCAAGTGAGAACTCTGCGGGCTATAACAGGTTGAGCAAGTTTCGAGAACTCGACACTTGAAGCGGACGGCGAACTCGTTGTGTCTTTCACATCTCGTTTTTCCGTCCGCCACTCCCTTGAAATAATGAGTTTAAGACTTACCTTTAGAAAAATATTTGCTTTGAGTTTATAAAACTCGAAATTGAGGATAATAAGTCATTAGGATTTAGAGTACGGAACTCAATGCTTTGAAAATTGATTTCTGTGGCCTAACGCCTATTTGCAAGACACTTTTTAGGAAAACGGATATAATCCGCCGCATAGTAAGTGCGCTTAGGGCGCACGATAAAAAGTTTTATCATAAAGGAGTTTTTTATGAAAAAAATTGTAGGAGCTGCGCTCGTTGCGGCACTTGTTTTGACGGTGTTTGCGGGTTGCAAAAAAAAGCCCGTCGAAAAAGCGGACAATTCACTTGAGGAATTAAAAACACGCGGTTTGTTTGTTATCGGCTTGGACGATTCTTTCCCGCCTATGGGCTTTCGCGATGACGACGGCACTATAGTAGGTTTTGACATTGACCTTGCAAAAGAAGTTGCAAGCAGACTCGGCGTTCAATTTAAAGCGCAGCCGATTGACTGGGATGCCAAAGAACTTGAACTTTCTACCGGTAAAATCGACTGTATATGGAACGGTCTTACAATGACGGCGGAGCGTGAAGCTGCTATGACGTTTACAAAACCTTATTTGAACAACGACCAAGTGCTGGTCGTGCGCCAAGACGGCGGAATAACGAAACTTTCCGATATGGCGGGTAAGATTGTCGGTGTCCAGATCGGTTCAAGCGCGCAGGAAGCGATAAACTCAAATTCCGCCTTTTCCGACTCCGTAAAAGAGACGATTTATTTTAAAGATAATCTTACGGCTTTAAACGATTTGCTTGTCGGTGGCGTTGACGGAGTTGTAATGGACAGCATTGTCGCTGCGTATGACATTTCAAAAAGCAAAAAGCCGCTTGATATAATCGGAGAATCTCTTTCCAAAGAAAAATACGGAGTTGCGTTCCGCAAAAGCGACATAAAACTTGCCGGCGAAGTGCAAAGACTCCTTGACGAAATGGCTGCCGACGGAACAGCCGCTGCAATTTCTATGCGCTGGTTCGGAAGCGATATAAGCGTCATCGGAAAATAAACAATGTTCGGCATTAGATACGTCAAAATGCTCAAAGCGATGCTGCAGGGCTCTGCAACGTCGCTTGAAGTTTTTTTTCTGACGTTGCTTTTTTCAATTCCGCTTGCGCTGCCGATTGCGCTGGGAAGAATGTCGAAAAGCAAAATCCTTTCCGGTACAACGAATGTCTTTTTGCTAATCATACGCGGAACACCGCTCATGTTGCAGCTTTTAGTCGTATATTTTGCGCCGGGACTTTTTGTACGCTATTTGAATTCGCTCGGATATAATGCCGCGTTTAAATGGGACAGATTTACCGCTGCGATTATCGCTCTTTCGGTCAATTATGCTGCGTATTTTGCGGAAATTTATCGCGGCGGAATAGAATCTATTGCGCAGGGACAATACGAGGCGGCAAAAGTTTTAGGCTACACAAGGGCGCAAACGTTTTTTCGTATAATTTTACCGCAGGTGATAAAGCGTATCATTCCCGCTATGGGAAACGAAGTTATCACTCTTGTAAAAGACACCGCGCTCGTAAGCGTTATAGGCGTTGCCGAGCTTTTAATGGTTGCAAAAGAGCGGCAGAGTGCGCTTTTTTCATTTGCGCCGCTTTTTATCGCGGGAATATTCTATTTTATAATGAACTGGGGCGTTTCAATAGCATTTGCCCGCCTTGAAAAAAAACTGGATTACTATAAATGACGTACACTTCGGAAGAAATAATTAAAGTCGAAAATCTAAAAAAATCGTTCGGGAAAATCGAAATAATCAAAGGGATTTCATTTTCCGTTCACCGCGGAGAAGTTTTGAGTATTATCGGACCGAGCGGTTCGGGAAAATCGACCGTTCTGCGCTGTATTTCCCAACTTGAGAGCGTCGAGCACGGCGAAATTGCAATTTGCGGAAAGACGCTCGTAAAAGACGGCGTTTACGCGGATAAAGACGAATTGCACCGCATTGCGCTGAAAAGCGGGCTGGTTTTCCAAAACTTCAATTTGTTTCCGCATTATTCCGTTTTAAAAAACGTTACCGACGCGCAAATTCACGTTCTTAAAAAAAATCAAAAAGAGGCTGAGCGCACTGCTTTTGAACTTCTCGAGCAAATGGGTCTTTCAAGCAAAGCGGAAAGCTATCCGTGTCAACTTTCAGGCGGTCAGCAGCAGCGCGTAAGCATTGCGCGGGCTCTTGCGCTTGAGCCGGAAGTTTTGCTTTTCGATGAACCTACCAGCGCGCTCGACCCGGAACTGACCGGGGAGATTCTTGACGTTATTAAAAAACTTGCCGCAAAGAAGATGACGATGGCGGTCGTAACGCATGAAATGTCTTTTGCGCGCGGAATAAGCGACCGCGTCATTTTTATGGACGGCGGAGTTATCGTTGAACAAGGCGCGCCGGAGCAAGTTATCGATAATCCCGCGCAGGAGCGAACACGAACGTTTTTGTCGCGGTTCGGAAAGTAAGAATAAAGTAAGAATCTCAAACCGTTTTTACGGCATCATGAAGTCAAAATAACGCCGGAAAAATATTTTTTTTCGTAAAGTTTTTTTTTCATACTCCGAATATAAAGTATAGGGTGGCAGAACCCGCAAAATAAGCAGGATGCTTATCAAATTGCAACTATTATACCAAGGAGTAGGCTATGGTTATTAATCACAATATGAGCGCAATGTTCGCTCAGCGTTCTCAGGGAGTACAGGATTTGAAAGTCCAGAAGAGCATGGAAAAACTTTCTTCGGGTCTTAAAATCAACCGCGCAGGCGATGATGCTTCCGGTCTTGCTGTATCCGAAAAGATGCGCGCACAGATCCGAGGTTTGAATCAGGCTTCCACAAATGCTCAGAACGGCATTTCTTTTATCCAGACAACGGAAGGATATTTGCAGGAAACTGAGGATATTATCCACCGCATCCGTGAACTTGCAATTCAGTCTTCAAACGGCATATACAGCGATGAAGACCGCACGATGATTCAAGTTGAAGTTTCTTCACTTATCGCGGAAGTTGACCGCATTGCAAGTGCGGCTCAGTTCAACGGCATGAATATGCTTACGGGACGCTTTGCTCGTCCGACAGGCGAAAATGTTGTTACCGGTTCAATGTGGTTCCACATCGGTGCAAACATGGATCAGCGCACTCAAGTTTACATCGGAACAATGTCCGCAATGGCTCTCGGAATCCGCAATGCCGGTGATGAGACCATTCTTACTCTGGAGACTCCGGAGGATGCAAACCGCGCAATCGGAACGCTTGATGAAGCTATCAAAAAAATCAACAAACAGCGTGCGGATCTCGGTGCATATCAGAACCGTCTTGAGAAGACAATTGTCGGTCTTGATGTCGGAGCGGAAAATCTTCAGGCTTCCGAATCCAGAATCCGCGACACGGATATGGCTGCAGAAATGGTCGAATTCACAAAAGACCAAGTTCTTTCGCAGGCTGGAACGGCAATGTTGGCACAGGCTAACCAGTCAAGCCAGAACGTTCTCAGTCTCTTGAGATAAAATCAACGTTTTGAGGAATAATTCTTATACCTCCTGATAAAATTATTCCTCAAACAGTAAAAACGCTGCGGACAAAATCTGCAGCGTTTTTTTTATAAAATATTATTCGGACGGCGGAATCGGTTCCAATCGAAATCCGCCGATTTTGTTTTTGCATTATTCCAGTATAACCGTTCGTATGGTGCCGTAGTCGACGTTCACTGTAAAATGCTTCTTTATTCCTTTTGTAAGATAAAGTGTTCCGCCGTTTTCATCCGTAATTAAAATCATATCGAAGTTTTTACGGTTCTTCCAATATTCTACGGATTTCTTTACCCCCATAACATAAAACGCTGTGGCAAGCGCATCACATATTCCCCCGTCTTCGCCTATTACTGTACTCGAAAGCATTTCATTTTCAACGGGGGCACCGGTAGATGGATCAAAGATGTGTTTGTACTTGTGTCCGTCTTCACCTTCAAAATAGCGTATATATCCCCCTGAAGTTATTACTGCACGGTTTTTTACTTTTAATGCGCCAATGCTGTCTCCGGCAAAAGGACTTCTGATTCCGATGTTCCAATAAGAGCCGTCGGTTTTTGCGCCGATAACTTGAACATTGCCGCCAAGATTCATTAGTGCGGATTTTATTCCGTAAGAACGGAGAATTTTGTCTGCAGCTTGCCCCGCATATCCTTTTCCTATTCCGCCGAGATCAATCATTGCGCCTGCCGGAATGGAAACGCCGTCTCCTTCAATTTTAATTTTCTTATAATCCGTAAGAGGAAGCAAAGAATCTATCTCCTGCTGTGGAGGCACGCGGAATTTGCGTTTTGTAAATCCCCATGCGCCAAGAACGGGATATAAAGCCGGATTGAATTTTCCGTCCGTATCTTCCGCGATTTTTAATGCAAGCGAAATAACGCCGACCGTCGTGTCGTCCGTTTTTATAGTCTGCCCGGCTGCATTATTTATTTTGTAGATATCGCTGCCTTCTTTTGTAACGCTTAAAAGAGATTCGATACGCATAATTTCGTTTTTTGCAGCTTGTACAGCCTGCTCGGAGTTTTTTCCGTAAGCGGCAATGGACATTTGCGTATTCATCGAAGAGAATTCTATTTGAGACTTTAACTTTTCAAGATTGTTATTGCATGATGTCAATGCAGCGCAAAATGCAAAAAAGCTCAATAAAACAAAAAGATTTTTTTTCATGATTCGGCTCCAACAGATGGTTTGATTTCGTGCGCGATTATATCATTTTCCGGAAAAAATAACTCATGCGGGATTTACAATCTGAGAAAAGCACGTAAACGATTTACGGAAAAATCGCATATATTTATAAAAAACCCGGTCGGAGCTAAACGGACATGAAGAGTTAATAATAAACGCGGCTGCCTGAAAAGACAGCCGCGTTTTACAATATAAAATATTAATTAACGGGAATATCCGTAGTAATTTTCATCGCGTTGTATAGTCTTTTTATTCTTTTTTACCCTTAAGCTTTCGTATGACTTTCTTTAAAAGTCCGATTTTTCCGAGTAAAAGCCAGTACAGGAATGCCGCTATACAAAGCAAGGGGATTCCGCAAACCGTTATGTAAAGCAGAACTTTCAAAAGACCTGCAAAAAAATCCACTATATTGGAGATAAAATACCTGAATCCTTCGCCGAAATCCGGCCAGTCGAATCCGCCCGAGCTTCCGGTTCCGTAAGGCAGACGGTAATTTACGTCGATTGTCGAATAATCGATTTGCCCCGAAAGGCGCTTCATGCTTCCTTCCATCGATTCTATATCGGAGATAACGCGGTTCAATTCGCTTTCAATCTGGAGCATATCTTTAATATCTTTTGCCTGACTAAGATAGGTTTGAAGCCTTGTGCGCATAATCTTTCTTGCCTCAAGCCGCGTCTGCAAATCATAAAAACGCTCGGAAACGTCTTCCGTAGAAACATTTTTGGATTTTACGGTTCCCATACTGCCGACGGCATTCATCGCTTCGTCAAAATGCGCGCTCGGAATGCGTACGGTTATGTTTCCGTCGGTTTCGCCGGTGTAGGAAGATTCGACGTATCCTCCGAATTTCTTACACCACTGCTCGACCGCTTTTCCCGTCTCTTGAATGGAGTCTACCTCAAGACCGATAGAACCGCGTTTTATCAGTTTACGCTCAAACTCTTCCGCTAAAACTTCTCCGTTGGGAGCAGCATTGTCCGCCGCAGCTTCCGTTTTATAGCTTCGTTCTGCCGAAGCTGCCAGAGCCATAGGCGCAACTTTTTTTACCCCTTCCATCATTGCTCGCCCGGAAGGGGCCTCTTCCGCCGTATCATACTGATATACGGCAGTTTTTTTTCCGCATGAAAAAGAAAGCACTGCGGCAATTGCAATAACAGCGGCAAAAATTTTGTTTTTGTTCATAATGGATTCCTCCTAAAATCGGATTATATCAAAACGGGAACGGCTTTGCACCTCTCTTCCCGGCGATGTTGAATATATTGCCCTGTTATTTTATACTTCGACAAGTTTAAAAACGTTAAAAATCAGTCTATTTGGAGGACTTATGACAATATCAGAGATGCTTGGGCAAAGCGGACTTTTAACTTTGCTCGGTATGGGTGTTGTTTTTTCTTTCATAATCATTCTTATCATTTTTATGCATTTACTTCATGCTATCGTGCATACGCTAAAACTTGACAAAGATACTGCAAAGAAAACTACAACTGTTAAGAAAACAGGAACCGCCGCTGCAGCTGTTCCCGCCGTTGATACAGGTGCCGTAATTGCCGCTATTGCAGCTGCCGTACACGAACGGCAATCACAATAAATAAAATCTAAGAGGTTAAAATATGTCTAAAGTTGGAATTTCCGAACTTATTTTGAGAGATGCTTCACAGTCGCTTCATGCAACACGCATGACTACGGCGGATATGCTGCCCGCTTGTCCGATGATTGATAAAATCGGTTATTGGGCGGTAGAAGGCTGGGGCGGAGCTACTTACGACAGCTGCATCCGCTTTTTGAACGAAGATCCGTGGGAACGCCTTCGCAAACTTCATGCAGCTCTTCCCAACAGCCACATAATGATGCTTTTGCGCGGTCAGAATCTTTTGGGATACCGCCACTATGCGGACGATGTTGTTGATAAATTTGTTGAAACAGCCGCCAAAAACGGTATTGACGTGTTCCGTATTTTTGATGCCTGTAATGATCCGCGTAATCTTGAACGCGCTACTAAAGCTGCTAAAAAGACCGGCAAGCACGTTCAGATGGCAATTTCCTATGCGGTAACGCCTTATCATACAAATGAAGTTTACGCGGAGCTTGCAAAAAAGTATGTTGAATTCGGTGCTGATTCTATTTGTATAAAAGATATGTCCGGGCTTTTAAAACCGTTTGACGCTTACAATCTTGTAAAAGCTATAAAAAAAGTCTGCGACCTTCCGATAGAAATACACTCGCACGCTACAACAGGTCTTTCCGTTGCGACTGAACTTAAAGCTGCCGAAGCCGGTGCAGATATTCTTGATACTGCAATTTCCGCGATGGCGATGGGAACTTCTCACAGTCCTACGGAAACAGTTGTCGAAATGCTTAAAAATACTGAATACGACACGGGTCTTGATATTAAAGCTCTTCTTGAAATTGCAGCTTATTTCCGCGAAGTTCGAAAGCATTATGCTTCGCTTGAATCCAAATTTCTTGGTGCGGATACGCGTATTCTTCTTTCGCAGGTTCCGGGCGGAATGCTTTCCAATCTTGAAAGCCAGATGAAACAGCAGGGCGCAGCTGACAAAATGGACGACGTTCTTAAAGAAATCCCGATTGTACAAAAAGATGCAGGCTATGTTCCGCTTGTAACTCCTACATCGCAGATTGTCGGAACTCAGGCTGTATTCAACGTGCTTTTCGGTCGCTACAATAATCTTACGCAGGAATTCCGCGACCTTGTAGTCGGAAAATACGGAAAACTTCCGGCAGACGCAAATCCCGATCTTGTAAAAAAAGCACTTGAGCAGAACAAGATGGAAGAAGTTGTAACTTGCCGTCCTGCAGATAAAATCGAACCTGAATGGGACAAAATGGTTAAAGAAGCAAAAGAGAACGGAGGAAACGGTTCCGTTGAAGACACTCTTACTTATGCCATGTTCCCTAAAGTTGCGACAAACTTCTTTAAAAACAGAGACAAGGGGCCTGTTGATGCGGAAACTGCTTTCGGCGCAAAACCGACAGCTCCCGCTTCTGCAAATGCGGGTAAAGGCGGTAACTATACCGTTACAATCAACGGTACGGCATACGATGTAACTTCAGGGCCTGCCGGCGACAAGATGAGCGTTACGGTAAACGGAACCGCTTATGATGTAGCTTTCGGTGAGGCGAAATCCGGTGCGGTTTCAGCTCCGGCAGCAGCTCCCGTTGTTTCCGGCGGAGCGGATATTGCTTCCCCTGTTGCCGGAACTCTTTTACGCTATGCCGCAGAATCCGGCTCGTCCGTAAAAAAAGGCGACACTGTAATAATCCTTGAATCGATGAAGATGGAACTTGAAGTAAAAGCACCGGCAGACGGAGTCATAACATTTACCGTTCAGCCCGGCTCTCAAGTTACATCCGGTCAAAAACTCGGTGCTGTAGGCGGAACCGTGAGTGCGCCGGTTCAAGCTGCCGCACCTAAAGCGGAAGTAAAACCTGCTCCTGCAGCTCCTTCCGGCGGAGTTCCGGTAAAGGCTCCGGTTGCGGGAACTTTACTCCGCTACGCTGTTGCCGACGGTGAAGTTGTTCAGGCGGATTCTACTGTAATTTATGTTGAATCGATGAAAATGGAACTTGAAATTAAAGCCGGTTCTGCCGGAAAAGTTCATTTCCTTGTTCCTGCCGGAACTCAAATTTCAAACGGTCAAGTTATTGCTGAGATAAAATAGGTGGAATAATGGACGCTTTAACTCAAAAAAATAACACGAAAAAAATATTTACCGCTTCTCTGGTAATTTTAGGAATTGCGCTTGCTTTTTCGTTCGTGAGTACCGTTTTTGCGGATTCCGACGGAAAAGCCGTATCATCATTTCGCACATCGAATGAAACGATTATAAAAGGCTCTAAAGGTATTCCGCGTATTTCCGTAACGGAATTTGCAAAAAATATCGGTAAAAATACCGGGATTTACAAAATGATTCACACGGAAACGCCGGAAGAGATTGCCATAGCGGAAGCGCAAAAAGAGGAAAGCGAAGCTGCGGAAAAAATCGATCCTTTTGCGGGGCTTATCGTTCCAGGCTGGCAAAAACTTGTAATGCTCGGAATAGGTTTTCTTATTGTGTATCTGGGAGCGGCAAAAGGCTTTGAGCCGCTTTTACTCATTCCCATAGGATTCGGAACGATTCTCGTAAATATTCCGGGTGCGGGTATGGGAGATGCGCCGCACGGTATGCTGCATATCATTTATTCTGCGGGTGTAGGAAACGAATTCTTTCCTATGCTGATATTTATGGGAATAGGCGCAATGACGGACTTCGGACCGCTTATTGCAAATCCCAAAACCGCTTTGCTGGGCGGAGCCGCACAGCTGGGCGTATTTATAACGCTTTTCGGTGTTGCTCTTATGAATTACATTCCGGGTGTCGACTACACGATGCTTCAGGCTTGCGCGATTGCGATTATCGGCGGTGCGGACGGTCCTACATCAATCTACGTTTCCGGTAAACTTGCGCCGGAAATGATGGCGGTTATAGCAGTCGCGGCATATTCTTATATGGCTCTTGTTCCGATGATACAGCCGCCGATTATGAAAGCTCTTACATCACGGAAGGAACGCCTTATCAGAATGCCGCAGCTGCGTGAAGTTTCACAGGCTGAAAAAGTCTTGTTCCCGATTATGCTTTTGATTGTTACGATTCTGTTTTTACCGCCTGCAGCTCCGCTTATCGGTATGCTCGCATTCGGAAACTTTATCAAAGAAGTAGGCTGTGTAGAACGCCTTTCCAAGACCGTTCAAAATGAGCTTATGAACATCGTTTCGATTCTTCTTTCGTTGGGAGTAGGCTCGCAGATGACACCCGAAAAAATAATCAATCCGAATTCTATCGGTATTATTGTTCTCGGATTGCTTGCATTCTGCGTTGCAACTGCCGGCGGCATTCTTATGGCAAAGCTGATGAATCTCTTTTTGAAGGAGAAGATAAATCCGCTTATAGGTTCTGCCGGAGTTTCCGCAGTTCCGATGGCAGCCCGTGTATCCAATAAAGTCGGTGCGGAAGAAGATCCGCTGAACTTCCTGTTGATGAATGCAATGGGACCGAATGTTGCAGGCGTTATCGGAACCGCTATAGCTGCCGGAGTGTTTATTGCCACATACGGCAGATAATCCCCGGTATCTTTGAAAATTTAATCCTACGGATAAGAGGTTGTCAAAAAAGCAGCGGTCTTTTGAGACAACCTCTTTATTTTTAAGACGCTAAAGTATTTTTTAAGCAATTTTACCGCACGGCAAAATTGCAGCAGACCGGCGGCGGTAAAAGCGGGTTTTACTCACTTTAACTTCTCTATCGCCGCCCGGTTTTTATAAACAGCCTGCTTTAGCGCGGAATATTTTGCGCTATTCCGCATTGCAAACAATCTGAAAGTGTAAAACTTATTGCATAATGGAACTTCCGCGATCAAGGGCGGTAAGTCCCGTTTTTACGTATTCGAGAATTCCGAACGGCTCGAGCAATTTAATAAGACTTTCGATTTTTTCTTCGCTGCCGGTCGCTTCTACAATTACGGAATCAACGTCAACATCAACTATGCGCGCGCGGTAGATATCGCAAGTACCGATGATAATCGAACGGTCTACCCCTAGTGCTTTGACTTTTATCAGAGCCATTTCGCGCTCTGCAGTTTGATTTTTCAAGCAGTGTTTTATTGAAATTACATCAACGAGCTTTGAAAGCTGCTTTTCAATCTGTTCAAGAATGTATTCATCGCCTTTTACTACAATAGTCATCCTCGATTGACCGGGATTATTGGTCTCGCAAACCGTAAGAGAATCGATGTTATAACCGCGCCGACTGAACAAACCCGAAACGCGGCTTAAAACTCCCGAGCGGTTTTCCACAAGAACGGAAATTACGAATTTTGTCATTTTCTTCTCCCATAAAAACTTTTGTAGGAAACTTCAGTTTCCGAAAAAGTTTTTTAGCCGTGCGCGCAAGCGCACATGTTCAATAATCGAGTTTGCGAAAATATACGATATCGTGTTCATTCTCTTTGCATCAAAACGATACGTATATATCTTCCGTAAACATCCACGTAAACTCGAGCTAAAAAGCGACGGCGATATTTCAGACGCGCTTTTTAGCATATCTCCTTCAAAATACTTTATATACTCAAATCGGCTTCGGTATAAATTCCTAAAAGCCGGGCTTTTTCTGCGGCGTTCGAAAGTTCCGTCAAAACTTCGTCTACGTAAGCCTCGTTTTGCTGTTCCGCTCCTTCAAGCTGTGCATCGGCATAAAACCAATAATGCCACGGTTGCCCCGCAATCGGGCGGGATTCAAGACGCGTAAGATTCAATTTGAATTTATTAAACACACCAAGACAATTATAAAGGGAACCCGATTCGTTTTTCGTGCAGAATACGAAAGATGCAGTGTTCGGAAGCCTCGCGCTTTCAATCCGCTCCGATTGTTTTTGCGCAATCACCACAAAACGAGTATAGTCGCGCGGATCGTCTTCTACGGAATCCTGCAAAACGTCCAAATCGTAATATTTTGAATTCACATTTCCCGCAATCGCAGCGTTTTCCGCCGACTTTAGAACACTTACGGTTTTTGCAGCGGTAGAAGTTGAAACGGTTTCTATTTTTTCCCAATCAGGATGTTCGGCAAGCAATTTTGAACACTGCGCAAAACCTTGCGGATGAGAATAAACTTTTTTTATATCCGCAAGAACCGCACCTTTTATGCCGAGTAGGGAATGTTGAATTCTTAAATGCACGGCTCCGACAATTTCAACATCTTCGAAAGCGGAAAGATTGTCATAGTTTTGGTAGACAGAACCCGCAAGCGAATTTTCAATCGGTACCATTCCGTAATTTGCACTTCCGTCCGCAACTGCCTGAAATATTTCGCGGAACGAATCGACTTCAAGAGCTTTTGCTTCTCCGTCAAAATAACGTTCAACCGCCCGCTCTGCAAATGCACCGCGCTTGCCGCTGAATGCGCACACGGCAGCAGATTTGTCTGCCGCATTTGTATTACCCGTTTCATGCGGTTTTACGGCAGGAAATACATGAACTACAGATTTTTCTACAACCGGTGCAAGTGCTTCAATGTCTTTCATAAGTTTATCGAACATATCGGGCAAAAGTGCCTGCGGTCCGTCGGAAAGAGCTTTATCCGGACAATTATGAACTTCTACGATGATTCCGTCCGCTCCGGCTGCAATTGCGGCAAGCGTCATCGGCGGAATTTTATCGCGGATTCCTACCGCGTGGCTCGGATCTACTATTATGGGAAGATGCGTCAATCCGCGCAAAATCGGAACCGCAGATAAATCAAGCGTGTTTCTGGTTGCTTTTTCATAAGTGCGGATACCTCGTTCACACAAAATTACTTTATCGGTTCCGCTTGAAAGCAAATATTCGGCGGACATAAGCCATTCTTCAATAGTTGCGGAAAGTCCGCGCTTTAAGATAACCGGCTTATTGAGCTTGCCGAGGTTTTTAAGCAGCTCAAAATTCTGCATATTGCGTGCACCGACTTGATAGCAGTCAACCCCGTGTTTTTCCATAACGGGAAGATGTTCGGCAGCGACAACTTCCGTTACAACCGGAAGTCCGTACTTGTCGCCGGCTTCTTTTAGGAGAATAATGCCCTCTTCTCCCAGTCCCTGAAAAGAATAAGGTGACGTACGCGGTTTATATGCACCGCCGCGCAGCATACATGCGCCGGACACGGAAACCGCACGGGCAATTTCAAGCATACGCTCACGGTTTTCAACTGCGCAAGGTCCCGCAATGGAAACGATGCGCTGCCCTCCGACTTTAACCGTTCGCCCTGCGCTGTTGATAAATTGTATCACCGTATTTTCACGTTTAAACTCGCGGCTTGCCATTTTATACGGTTTGGAAATCGGGATAACACTGTCCACGCCCGGCAAAAGTTCGACATCGTGCGGATCGATTCCAAGCTGCCCTACAGCTGCGATAATCGTCTTTTCTTCGCCTACAACTTCGTTTGTTCTGAAATTCTTGGATACAAGGAAACGCTTCAGATTGATTTTATCTTCATTCGACACGTCTTTTTTTAATACAATAACCACACAACACCTCTTTTTATATCAAGACAAAAATAATCCTTCGCAGAAAATCCGGGATTATTTGCAGCCGCTCGCATTTCTACATTGCTGCTGAATTTGCTGCAGTCCGCTGAAACTTATTTATCGTATCGCGGACAGAATAGCAAATATAAAAACGGCTGCCTATATGTTGCGGTTCTTTATTTATTATTTTTACGGATAAAATTACTCAAAATATCGCCGACAACGGCACGGAATCAATTTTCAAAGCATTGCCTTCCGTACACTTATGAATTCTAATTAGTTATTATCCTTAATTTAGAGTTTTATAAACTCAAAGCTTATATTCTTCTAAGGCAAGCCTTAAATTTTTTTTCAAGGGAAGACACCAGCGGATATTTTTACGCAATTTTGCCGTGCAAAATTGCAGCGGACGGGAAATAAGCAGAATCTTTAAAAGCATTTTAACTGTCCGCCGTGCGCGTAAAAATCAATTACGGTTGACATTATTTACTCTCAATGTTTATAGTGCAAATGCTTATACTGTATTTTGCGGAAACGAAATCGGACGTCTCAAAAGTTTGTTCTTTTCGGGCAGCCCGTTAGTCTGAATCCGTAAAAAAAACGGCAAGGGGCGTAAAATAAAAGCCGAACAGATAGCACGGCTTTTATTTTATCCGAGTTTGTTTAAACACAAACTTGTTTATCATTTGCACATTCTCATTTCATTGCGAATGTGTATAAAAAGTCAATCGAAAGTTGAAACTTTCTTCTTGACTTTTACGGGAGAAGAACATGGCGATAAAACTCAGTGAATACACATTTGACGGTGCTAAAACATTCGACATTCGGAATACGTGTACGGATTCCGACGGGAAAAACGGAGAAAAAAAAGCGATCGTAAAAAAAACGCTTGAAAACCTCAGCCGTCTTTCGGATTTGCAGGCAAAGCTGTATGCGGATGCACGAGAATCCGTTTTAATCGTTCTGCAGGCATTGGACGCCGCAGGTAAGGACAGCACGATTAAGCACGTCATGTCTACCGTAAATCCGCAAGGGGTGGATGTCGCAGGATTCCGAGTGCCCACTGCAGAGGAAGCAAACCACGACTTTTTGTGGCGTTATCACCGGAAATTACCGGAACGCGGGAAAATGTGCATCTTTAATCGCAGTTATTACGAAGAAGTACTCGTCGTAAAAGTCCATGAAAGTTTTAAATCCTATCACGTTCCGGAACGGATGCTGCGCGGCGATTATATCAAGCAAAAATACAAAGACATTTGCGCATGGGAAAAATATCTCTACGGGAACGGCACCAAAATCATTAAAATTTTTCTAAATCTTTCAAAGCAGGAACAACGGAGACGCTTTCTTGAGCGCATCGACCGTTCCGAAAAAAACTGGAAATTTTCCGCAAACGACATAAAAGAACGAAACTTTTTTGAGCAATATCAAAAAGCCTATGAAGATGCTGTAAACAACACGGCAACAAAAGACTGCCCGTGGTATGTTCTGCCCGCAGACCAAAAATGGTTCACGCGCTACCTCGTTTCGGAAATTCTCGTAAAGGAACTGGAAAAAATAAACCCGCAATTCCCGATAGTTGACGAAAGCAAAAAACGCAATTTACAGGAATGCAAAACGATTTTGGAAAATGAAAATTAATCTAAAAACAAAATCGAATGCACGGAATTTATCCGCATTCGATACGAACGAGGAATCGATATGACCGTTATTCAAGGAATTCTGTTGGGAATTTTGCAGGGAATTGCAGAATTCCTTCCGATTTCATCATCAGGGCATCTTGCGGTAGCTCAAAAATTATTCGGATTAAATGACGTGCCGCTGCTTTTCGACATTGTTCTGCATCTTGCAACACTTGCCGCCGTAATTTTGTATTTCAGACGAAGAATTGCCGAACTTTTCATAATCTTGTGGCACTGGCTGCTGCAAAAAACACCGGCGAAAGGCGGCGGCGATACCGACATACTTACGGGCAACGAAGAACGCGGCAGAAGAACAATAATTGCAGTCCTCGTTACCACAATCATCACCGGCGCAATCGGCGTTTTTACAAGCAAGCTGATTCCCGATATGAGTTTAAAATTTACTGCAGGCGGCTTTATCGTTACGGCTGCGCTGCTTATACTTTCCGCTCTAATCGAAAAACGCCGCCAATCCCAAAAATCTTCCGGCACCGCCGACGAACCGAAAGCAATAAATATTGCGCAATCCGCAGTAATCGGCATTATGCAGGGATTGGGAACTTTGCCGGGCATATCGCGCTCCGGTTCCACGATTGCGGGCGCACTTTTCGGAGGATTGGACAGAGCTGCAGCCGGCGAATATTCGTTCATAGTTTCAATTCCCGCCATTTTAGGTGCCTTCGTGCTTGAACTTAAAGATTTGGATAAGGTTGGAACTTCCATAGGAGCCGCGCCGGTCATTGCAGGCTGTGCTGCGGCATTTGCATGGGGCTATATTTCGCTCACAGTGCTTATGAAAATAATCAAAAAAGGGCACCTTGAGTGGTTTGCGGCATATCTCATTCCGCTCGGCATTGCAGGACTTATTTTCTTTTAGGGCGCAAACGGAATATGCAATCGGCTTTTCACGGTTTCATTCGCGGCAAGCCGCGAACGGCTACGCCGCCGCTACAATCCGGCGCAGGTTGTGTTCAACACTGTTCGCGTATATTCCGTCTTGCTGCGTGTACGGCAAAGTCTCCCGCAAAATAAACGGCGGTTTCCGGATAAAAACAAAACGGTTTTCCGTTCTTTTTAAAATCCCCGTTTACGTTTCCGCTCACGGATAAAATCCATATCTTTAAACATTTTTGGGAGATACGATAAAAAGCCCGGCTAAAATATCGCCGCTGCTTTTTCTCTCGAGTTTACGCGGATGTTTGCGTAAGATACTTATGCGTGCCGTTTGATGAAAAGTGAATGAATCCGGTATCGCATGTTTTCGCAAACTCGATTATTGAATATATGCGCTTACGCGCACGGCTAAAAACTTTTGTAATAAGCCGCAACTTACTGCAAAAGTTTTTATGGGAGGAACATGAAACCTGTTTATACGGATTCCGCCGTTACGGAAAAAGAAGCAAAAGCGCGCTATGCACTCCCCGAAAATATTATGATGGAAAATGCGGCTGCCGCTCTCGAGCGCGCGCTCGACGAAACCGATTCCGGCAATAAAGATAAGTTCGCACTGATTTTATGCGGCGGCGGGAACAACGGCGGCGACGGTTTGGCACTCGCAAGACGCATTCAAGGAAAGATAGAATGTGCCGTATGCCTTTTTGCGGAATCGAAAACGCAGGAAGCAAAACTCCAAAAGCTCGCGGCACAAAAAAGCGGAGTAAAATTTTTAGAGTTTTCGGAAACATTGCTTACAAACCTGAGCTCGGATAAATCGAAACATCTGATAATATTCGATTGTATTTTCGGCACGGGTTTTCACGGAGAACTGCCGCCTCAGATTCATTCCGCGTTTTTAAGCATAAACAAAACGGAATGCACAAAAATTGCCTGCGATATTCCGAGCGGAATCGGAAAAGACGGAAACATCGCCTCTTCTGATGAAAACGGGAACCCCTTAGCATTCCGCGCCGATATTACAATTACGATGGGTGCGCTAAAAACCGCGCTCTACACGGATTTTGCAAAAGATTTTACGGGACATATAATTTCCGCACCGCTGGGGATAAGCGATGCGCTTTTTGAGGAATGTGCGGAACCTGACGCGTATATTTTGGAACGAACCGATATGATATTACCGGAGCGTGCAAAAAAATCCGCGCACAAAGGAATGTTCGGACATACCGTAAGTGTACTCGGAGAAAAGGCGGGCGCGGGAATTATCGCAGCGGATGCCGCCTTGCACTTCGGCTCGGGATTTGTAAGCGTATTTCAAAGCGGACTTTGCAAATCCGCATTCAAAATTCCGTGTACGTTCATGGATGCGGAAAGTTTCCCGCCGAATACGAATGCGCTAATTCTGGGAAGCGGACTCGGACGAAGCGCAAAAGCGTTCGATTTTGCAGAAAAGCGGATAATTCCGTTTATATTCGCAATGAAAAATCCCGCTTGCGTTATAGATGCGGATATGTTTTATTATCCTGAGCTGTTGCTGCTGTTAGATAAACTTAACGAAAACAAAAAAGCGCAAGTCATTCTTACTCCGCACCCTAAAGAATTGTCTTCCGTGCTTTCTTTATGCGCTATTACGGGATTTGATGCACTTAAACAACGCTTTGATGCGGCTCGCGCATTTGCCGCACGATTCCCGAATCTAGTGCTGATTGCGAAAGGCGCAATAACTTATATCGCACACGGAAAAAATATTTTTATTGCTGATACGGGGTCGCCGGCTCTGTCAAAAGCGGGAAGCGGAGATGTTCTTGCAGGATTATGCGCGGCATTGCTTGCACAAAATTACGGTGCGCCTGAAGCGGCAAAAACCGCAGTCATCGCGCACGGACTTGCTTCTAAAATGCAAAAAGCAAGTTACGCTCTTACACCGCTGTCGCTCATAAAAAATCTGGAAAAACTTCAATAACCTTGACTATACGCTTTCAGGCATTTTATTTTGCGCGCTTCGGTATTTTTTAATTTCGGAAAGAACGGAAATAATCGAGTTTCGAAGACTCTCTAAATCCGTCCGTTCCGCCCAAAATATTTTTACAACGTCGCAAAAATTACCGTCATCATCGAGGCAGCCGCTGTTTAGGTGAAAGATATGCGGACGGCGGACGGGTAAATGGGATTTGAAAACGTTTCTATACAAGTTTGCCTGCGGGCAAACTTGAGGCGGCGGGAGAGAAGTTAAAGTGCGTAAAACACGTTTTACCGCCGCCGGTCTGCTGCAATTTTGCTCTACGGCAAAATTGCGTAAAAGGTTGTATGTCGAGTTTAAGCAAGTTTCGAGAACTCGACACTTGGAGCGGGCGGCGGACGGAATAACGTAATACGAAAGACATAATTGGTTCCCCGTCCGCAGCAATTTTGCAAAGCAAAATTGCGTAGAAAATATCCGCTGGTGTCTTTCATGTCCCGTTTTTCCGTCCGCCGTCCGCCCGCGCAAATAAAAATGCCGTAAAATAATGCGAAATACGCAAATCTTACGGCATCCGTAATTCTTGCCGGCTTATAACCGGCGGATAAATCGTAAAAGTATTTTGTTACTAGAATCTGTAGCGTGCGCCGACGCCGCCTCTCGCGTAATATGTTGCGCCTTTCAAGGAATAGTCGTCAACGTGTGCAAAAGCGGCTTGAACACCGATAATGTCCACTTCCGCGAATATGTTAAGCGGGAACTTAAAGTCCACTTCAAAGCGCGCAGGAGCGGATACGGTAAAACCTCCGACTGTTTCTTTGTCTTTATTAGAATAACCGGCTAACGATAGATAACTTGCGCCTACAAAGCCTCCCAGTGCGGGACCTACGGACACTTTTCCGTATGCGCCGGGCCAAAGCGGACCTTCCCAGCATCTGAACAAAGGTGAAAGTCTGGTGAAAAAGCCCACCCCTGTCGATGTAACGGGCCATGACGTTCCGTAGGCGTTTATCCGCGCATTTAAAAAATACGAATCCATTCCGACCACCGCATCAAGCTGAAGGAGAGGCGAAATCTGTCTTGAATAAGAGACTCCTATAGGCCAACCGACATATCCGCCGATTTTGTTTTTCTCTTTAGGAGCCGCAGATTTAGAAGATTTCGACGCTGCGGATACGTTCGAAACAAGCAATGCGGCTAAAACCGCAACACACATAATCTTTTTCATAAAAATCCTCCAATGATTTTAACGATAGCTCATGCCTACAATCGAACGGAATTTTATCAAAAATCCGTTGCTTTTAAACAATGCGGCTCATTTTTGTGCCGCCGAATTGTATTACGGAAACACTCTAATATAAAATTAAAATAGTTTCAATTTCTTCAGTGTATCAGCCGCCCCCGACGGCACTCCGGCTTTTTCAAGCGCATCGGCTGCCGTATTGCCCGCAGCTTTTTTAAGCTGCTTTTCAATTTCGTTTTTCTTTGATTGCAATTGCGTTTCCAAAGCGGCGGCTTGCTTTTTCTGCAGCGTTACGGCATCTTCAATCGATGTAAACTTTGTAAGAGAATCCGCCGCAATACCCGTTTTTTCCGAAAGAAGCTCGGCGGCTTTTTTTTGCGCATCTTTTGCAATTAAATCAAGCTCATCTGTCATGGCGGCAGTAATCGGTGTTACAAGCTGCGCGGAAAGTTTTTCAGGATTTAAAATATTCACGTTGATTGAACCGTCTGCGCTGTATTCAATTCTAAATCCTATATCGAGCGCGCGTATATTCGATAAAGCTTTTTTATAAATTTCGCATATTTTCGCAGGTTCAAAATCCATTCCGGACATTTCAGATACGTTCATGGAAATTGTACCGCCGGCGACAAAACTTCCGTCTGTGTCCGCGCTAAGATTTGCTGTTATGTCGGAAAAAGAATTAAGATTGAACGCGCCGGTGTTTACATTTATAGGATAGCCGCTGCCCTTGTAATCTGCACTTATAAGAGGCGCGGAGGAGGACGTTCTTGTATCTATTACGGCGTTTGCAAAATTTGTGTGTTTTCCGATTTTAAATTCTGCAGAAAGTTTTGCAGGCTTTCCCCTCACATCTTGATTGCTCGAGATTTCTTCCGCCGTTCCCTTGAACAGTAAATCGTTTGTGTTGTATTCGTAACCGGAAGCAACAGCTTTTTCAATTAAAAATTTCGTAACTTTATCAGCTTTGTAATATACATTGCGCCCTTTCTGTCTCTGCGCAGGCTTTGTTTTCGCGGATTTTTTCTTTGCCTTTGCATTTTCTTTCTTTTTTGTATTGCCCTGTGAAGAAGATTTTGCCGACTGAGCCGCGTTTACCGCTTTTATGGCATAAGGCGCATATTTTCCTAAAATATCATACATCATTGACTGAACGGCATCGTTCATAATCTGTTTAAGTCCTGCCGGAGAAAAAGTGTTTTTAAGTATTTTTACTTTTTCATCTATAAGGGCTGTATCCGATTTTATCGCCGACTGCAAATCTTTGGCATAATCTTTTACCGCCGCAGAATCTTCTGCAAGTCCGTTTGTAGAAGTTTTTATCTTTTCGGAAAGATTTTTGCTCGAATCCATCGCTTTTTTGACAGCTTCAAGCGAGTCTTTTAATTTTACAGGGTCATTTACTTTGCTCCAGTCGGTTTTCGTAAGCGTCTCTACATTTGCGGATAAGTCTTTTACGGAGTTTTCAATATCTTTCGGAACAGCCTGCCATTTTTCAGCCTTTGCCTGAACATCCGCGCTGATTCGCTTCGCCGTGTCGGGAGACTTTAATTCACTTTGAATGCCGCTTAAAAGTTTTTCGGGATTATAGTCGGCAAACATCGCTTTAAGTTTGACAGCTGCGCTGTCTGCAAGAGACTTTTTATCGGAGTCGATTTTGCTTTCCGCAGGCTTTTCTTTTTTAGCTTTAACTTTATTTGTCGGAAGCTCTCCCGATGTTTTTCTATCTGTGTCTATAGCAACGCCGCTAACTTCCATATTTTCCGCATCAAATTTACCTTTGAGCAGTTCTGTAAGATTGAAGTCTAAGGCGATTTTGTCGATTTGGAAAAGATTTTTCATCGGAGAATCTTTATCCGCTTGTTCAAGTCCTATAATTTCAAGAGAAGATTTAAAAATTTGCAAATCGACTTTAGCGATGTCGGTCTTTGCGCTAAAAATTCCCTGCATTGCAGAAACCATAGCCTTTTTAAGAACAATATTTTTGAACAGAGTTACGCATATTCCCGTTGCCGCTATAAAAATCACTACGGCAAGGAGCGGAACAAATTTTATTCCGCTTTTCTGAGCTTTTATTTGCTTTGCAAGCAATTTGAATTTAATCACATCGCTTTTCGGAAGTGAGGAAGTTAAATCGACTGCAAGTACGTCTCGTCCTTTTTTATCTTTTGCCGGAGCAAAATGCCGTTTTATAAATTCCTCATCGGCTTCAATATAAATCTTTTTCAAAATTTTTTTATTAAAGTCTTTTTCCGTATATTGTTTTTTGAACATCGACGGAAGTTTTTTTGCGGACAGCAGTTTTACCGCTTTTGCCTTCTTTGCGGGTTTTTCTTCCCCGCCTTTATTATTGATAATTTTATCTTCTGCCATATTTTCCTGCTTTAGTTTATTGATTTGCGTAAATTCTCTTTGAATTAACCTGAAATTTTAGATGCAATTTTTCCTATCAGCGGAATTTGATAGAACAGCTTAAAAATCTTTGAATTATTGAAGCTCGGCGCAATATATTTTCTCCATGCCTTTATTCCGAATAGCGTAAGAATAAAAAGAGGAATATATATAATCAATCCGCATATAAGAGAGCCGCATACGATTGAATTGTTGAAACGTGTAAATCCCACAAAAGGAATATCAAGCAGCGTGGAATAAAAATTTTCAAGCGGTTCAAATGTGAGTACAGCATATCCTGCCGCATCAAAAATTCCGTCCAAAAGCGGAGCGATTAACGTCCCTATTATAAGCATTATAAAATATCCGGATTTATTGAATCTGACGAATAAAAAAAATACGAACAGCAAATACCAAAGAAGATTATTTTTGGGTATAAATCCCAGCATAAGCCCGATGCAGAACGCGTTCGCAATCTGCTCCGGCTTTGAGTTTGCGTTCAAGGCTCTTGTGAATTTTACGATATAATTAAGCATTTTTCCTCCCTTAAAAAGCGATATTGATATTCCGGACGGAATTTTATTATTTACCCACCCGCAATAATTTCAGCGAGATTATATCTTAACGGATTAGGTTTGCAAATAAGGAAGATACAGCCTGAAATTTCAGTTTTGACCATGTTTGTACGCATTTGAACTGTTTTAGAATAAAGAGTTTGTTGACAAATTGCAATTTCATATTAAACTGTAAACAATATATGTAAGCAATTACATATCATTGGGGGAAGTATGCAGAATAACGGGCAAGGCACAATATATAACACACCAAAGATGACCGGAGTGAGTTCTGCAAGTATTTTCAAACTGTTAAATAAACCGGCGACAGAGTCGGAAAACAAAAGAAAAAAAAGGTTTTTCAACAATAAAAAAATTAATTTCTTTTCCAAAACGGACACAGCTGAACATAAATCATACAAAAAAATCGGTATAATCGCCCCGTTTTTTACGCAGGCATCATTTATGGAACGTTTAAGAGGGATTGCCGACGTTTTAGGCGTTCAAAATTACGAACTTATTATATATTCCGTTACAACTGCAAATGATTTAGAAGATTATATAAGCTCTCTGGTCGATTTAAATAGAGTGGACGCATTGATTATTCTCAGTCTGAATTTAAAAAACGAGTCTTTAGAACTTTTGCGCGCTGCACGTTTTCCCGTCTGCTTTGTAGAAAATGAGGTTGACGGCTTTGACTGCGTTGCCGTGCAAAATTTGCAGGGCGGACATAAGGCTGCAATGCACCTTTTTAATGCCGGCGTAAAAAGACCTGGATTTGTGGGTGAAAAGTCGGCTTTGTCTTATTCCATTGCCGCCACGGATGACCGTCTGCGCGGCTTTAAATTTTTCTTTGCCAATCAAGGTATTTTAATTCCCGACAATCATATTTGGGTAAGCGAGTTTGGTGAAAAAGCTATTGATGACGGAATCAATCAATTTCTCTCTCAAGAATTGCTGCCTGACGGAGTATTTTGTTCAAGCGATTTGATAGCCGCGCGCTTTATTCATATTGCGCATGAACGAGGACTCTACATCCCGGACGATATTAAAGTCATCGGCTTTGACGATATTGACATCGCAAGTTATATGGAACTTTCTTCCGTAAGTCAAAGTTTGGATGAATCCGGACATCTTGCAGCAGAACTTGTACTTGAACGTCTGAACGACCCTCGCAAAAAGCCGTCCACGAAATTTGCTGCTGTAAAAGTTATTGAAAGAGGCAGCACTTCAAGAAAATTCTAATTGTTTTATGCCAATTTAATCGTTATTTATAAACTTTTTCATGGAGGAGAATATGAAAAAATTAGGTACGATTGGGCTTGCGCTTGTTGCTTCCGCATTTATTTTTGCGGTTGGCGGTTGTGCAAAAAAGGACGGTTCCGCATCGGGTAAAAATACTAAAAACGGCGGAAACATTCTTGTATTCGGAGCGTTCCGCGGAGAAGAAGCTGCGCGCTTTGATGAAATTATTAAGATTTTCAATGAAAAAACAGGTTTCAATGTTGTTTATGAGGGAAGTCCCGAATTTGAAACACAAATACAAGTTCAGGCACAAGCCGGCACTCCGCCGGATATAGCCGCACTTCCGCAGCCGGGAATGATGAAAAATTTTGCGCGGAACAATTATATAAAGCCGCTTTCCGATGCAGTTGTTTCTTCAATAGACAAAAATTATGCACCTGTTTGGAAAGAACTTGGAAGCTGCGATGGAAAAGTATACGGTATTTTTCACCGCGTAAATGCAAAAAGTTTTGTTTGGTACAACAAACCTTATTGGGAATCAAAAGGATATAAAATTCCTAAAACATGGAGCGAATTACGCGCACTGGAAGATGAAATGGTTTCCAAAGGAGATGTACCTTGGTCTATCGGATTTGAATCCGGAGCTGCATCCGGATGGGTCGGTACGGATTGGCTTGAAGATTTGATGCTCCGCACAGCGGGGCCGGATGTTTACGATAAATGGGTAAATCACGAAATTGCATTTAATGATCCTGCCGTCTTGAATGCACTTAACTATTGCGGCGAAGTATTTTTGAACAATGAATACGTTTACGGCGGAACTACCAATATTCTTACATCGCACTTTGGAGACAGCGTAAAGCCGCTTTTTGAAAATCCGCCCAAAGCTATGATGAATAGACAGGGCAATTTTATCACCGGATTTATGCAGAATGAAGTTCAAGCGAATCTTGAAGAATTGGTAGGCGTATTTCCGCTTCCGTCGGTAAATCCCGAATACGGAATTCCGGTTCTGGGCGGCGGCGACCAATTTGTTGCATTCAGCGAAAAAGAAGGCGTAAAAGAATTCCTTGAATTCCTAACTACATGGGAATCATGTGCGCCGTGGGCAAGAATAGGAGGTGCTTTATTCCCGCATAAAAATCAGAATTTTGATGATTATGGCAATTCCCTTGAGCGCGAAATTGCAAAAACTCTTGTGAATGCGACTGTATTCCGCTTTGATGCATCCGACTTGATGCCGGCAGAAGTCGGAGCGGGAACATTCTGGACTGGAATGGTGAACTATGTAAGCGGCGCGGAATCTGCGGAAACTTGTCTTAAAAATATAGAAAGCAGCTGGCCAAACTAAAACGAATATGTGCGCATTCCCCGCACCGACACAACAGTTTTTCAAATTCAAACTTTGTTCAACTGTTGTATTTATAGAAATCTGCGGTTTTGGGGCAGCTTGATTTTAGAAATTGCGCCCTAAAAATTATGAGTTCCAATGTCGAATTGCTTAAAACTCGGCATTAGAACTATGGATTTAAATCTCCGGCAAAAAAGCGCGATTACACATTCCGTATTTTGCCGGAGTTTTCGGACGGAGGTATCTTATGCCGAATTCTGTAAAAACGGTGCTGATTTCCGTATTTTCCGCACTGTTTATGGTAAGCGGATTTCTACTGCTTAAATCAAATCTGCTGAGTCAGATTTTGACGGCACCGGTTGCCATAATGTGGGGAGTTTTAAGCGTCATCCTTCTTTTCTATTCGCTTAATTTGCTTGCACAACTTTTTCCCCAAAACGCATATAACAAAATTGTTCCATACATTTTTATCGGTCCTGCAATATTGATTATGGGCTGGTATCTTTTTATACCGACGGTGCGTTCAATAATATTCAGTTTTATGGACAAGAATTCGACGCATTTCGTTCTATTCGATAATTACAAATATCTTTTTACAGACCGAACAATGCTTGTTTCCGTGCGCAACACTCTCATTTGGCTTGTATGCGGCACGGCATTCAGCGTACTGTTCGGGCTTATTGCTGCAATTCTTGCAGAGCGCAGTTACATTGAACGAACCGCAAAAACATTTATCTTTATGCCTATGGCAATTTCTCTTGTAGGAGCCGGCGTAATATTCAAATTTGTTTATGCGTATCGTCCTGCCGGCGGAAATCAAATCGGTCTTTTAAATGCAATCGTAACCGCTCTAGGCGGAACTCCTAAAAACTGGCTCGGTTCCGCACCTTTGAATAATCTCTTTTTGATTGCGATATTCGTTTGGCTCCAAACAGGATTTGCGCTCGTTGTTTTGTCGGCAGCACTAAAGGCGGTTCCGGACGATATGATTGAAGCTGCAAAAATCGACGGTGCAAGCGAGTTTAGAATTCTTACACAAATTATAATTCCAAATATACGCTCTTCGATAATCAGCGTATCTACAACAATACTTCTTGCCGCACTTAAATGCTTCGATATAGTTTTTTCAATGACAAACGGTCTTTACGGTACGGAAGTTCTTGCAAGTCAGCAATATAAGCAGATGTTTAAGTTTTTGCATTACGGACGCGGCTCTTCTATTGCCGTTCTTATATTGATAGGCGTAAGTCCCGTAATTTACTACAACCTTAAAGAATTCAAAGGCAGAGAGGTGTTTAAATGAGGAAAACGAATAAAAAAACTTCAAAAACGGTAATTACCGTAATTATGATTCTTCTTTGCATACTGTGGACTTTGCCTACAATCGGCATATTCGTAACGTCTTTCAGAACGGCAGATGCGGCGAGTTCCAACGGCTGGTGGCACGCTTTTACGGAGCCGTCTAAGATTACGCCGGATAATTATGAGCAAGTCTTGTTCGGGCAGCGTTATAATGTAGGAAGTGCGACCGGCACAAAAGCTGTGCGCGGCGCAACAATGGCAAATGCGTTTTTATCTTCGATAACCGTAACTTTGCCTGCCGTTATAATTCCTATTTTTATTGCTGCCGCCGCCGCTTACGGATTTGCGTGGCTTAATTTCAAGGGCAGAAACATATTATTTGCGACGATTATCGCACTTCTTGTTGTGCCGCTCCAAATATCGCTTATTCCGATTCTAAAAGATTATCAAAAAATCGGTTTGAACGGAACATATCTTGGAATATGGCTTGCACACACAGGTTTCGGACTGCCGTTGGCAACTTATATGATGTTCAATTACATTTCTTCGCTTCCCCGCAGTATTCTTGAATCCGCATTTATTGACGGAGCAAGCCATTTTACAACATTTGTGCGTTTGATTTTGCCGCTGTCCGTTCCGGCAATTGCATCATTTGCAATATTTCAATTTATTTGGGTATGGAACGATTTGCTCGTTGCACTTGTATTTTTGAGCGGTGCCGGGCAAAAATTCGAAGTTGTTACGGTTCGCCTTATGAATATGGCCGGAACACGCGGAACGGATTGGCATTTGCTTACGGCAGGAGCATTCATTTCAATGATTCTTCCGCTTGCAGTTTTCTTAGGATTGCAAAAATTCTTTGTACGGGGACTTCTTGCAGGTTCGGTAAAAGGATAAATACGGCTTTGTGAACATTTTTATATGCCGTGAAAAATTAGGAGGAATTATGTACGACAGACAACTTGAAGAAAATATGACGGAATTGACTTCGCGTCTCTTTGACTTATACGGCAGCCGCTGGAATTTTTATGAAATATTACAGCGGATTGAAAAAATTATGCGCAAAGCATCGCAGGAACGTACAGGTTATTTGAAACAAAGCGACGATGACGCGGTTGCAGCATCCTATGGACAATCGAACGGAATATGGTATCAAAATCAAGATACGGTCGGCATGATGCTTTACGTCGATTTGTTTGCAGGAAATCTTAAAAAACTTGTTGAAAAGATTCCGTATCTTACGGGGCTTGGAATAAAATATGTGCATCTTATGCCGCTTTTTGATTGTCCGAAAGATGAAAATGACGGCGGCTATGCAATCAGCAGCTATCGTAAAGTGCGCTCCGATCTTGGCACAATAGAAGATTTGCGTTATGTCGCAGAGGAATTCCATAAAAACGAAATTCGGCTTGTTTTGGATTTCGTTTTTAATCACACCTGCGACGAGCATGAATGGGCAAAAAAAGCCCGCGCAGGAGAAACGAAATACAAAGATTTTTACTATATCTATAAAAATAAATCGGAAGCAGATGACTGGAATCGCACCTTGCGCGAAATTTTTCCGACGGTAAGGCGAGGCTCATTTACTTATCTTGAAAAAGAAAAGGAATGGGTTTGGACAACGTTCAATTCTTTTCAGTGGGATTTAAATTATTCCAATCCTGAAGTATTCCTTGCAATGTGTGAAGAAATGCTTTTTATCGCAAATCTTGGAATCGATGTTCTAAGGCTTGATGCGCTTGCTTTTGTTTGGAAAGAAAAAAATACCGTCTGCGAAAATTTGCCCAAAGCGCATACATTGATACAAGCCTTTCAATACGTAGCTCGTATTGCCTGTCCTGCATTGCAGTTTAAGAGCGAGGCGATTGTTCATCCGGATGAAGTTATACGTTATGTCGGCAAAAAAGAATGCTCGCTCAGTTACAATCCATTGCAGATGGCTCTGTTTTGGTCTACAGCAGCAACGCGCGATACAAGATTATTAACATATTCTTTGCAAAAACGTTGGAAAATTCCGCCTGCCTGCGCATGGGTAAATTATATACGCTGCCATGACGATATAGGCTGGACATTCAGCGATGAAGATGCCGCCGCTTTGGGAATCAACGGGCAATCACACAGAAAATTCTTAAACAGATTTTTTACCGGAAGATTTAAGGGAAGTTATGCAAAAGGCGAGCCTTTTCAACTTAATCCCGAAACAGGTGATTGCAGAATTTGCGGAACAGCGGCGAGTCTTGCCGGTCTTGAACAGGCGGAAGTTTTAGGCAATGAGATATTTAAAAATATGGCTGTTGCGCGGATGAAAATGATGTATGCCGTCATGTTTGCGCTGCCGGGAATTCCTTTATTGTATGCAAACGATGAAAAAGCCGTTTTGAACGATTATTCGTATCATGAAGATTCAAATAAAAAATCCGATTCCCGATGGGTGCACCGAATCAAAACTTATTGGAATATCGATGAGCAAACTGAAGCTCAAAAAGACTTTGAACAGTTTTTGCGAAGATTGATTGTGCTAAGAGGCGCGGAACCGCTTTTAGGCGGAAGCGATGTTTATTTTTACGATGTTCAAGATATACACGTTTTCGCCTTTAGACGCGGGACTATACATATTGTCGCAAATTTTTCCGAAACTCCTTCAAACTTTTTAATCGGTGCATGGTCGGAAGAAAGCACGGATTTAATTTCCGGCAGACGATATAAAAATCATGAACCACAGAAACTCGGCGCGTATGAAGTTCGATGGCTTAAAGAGAGGATTAAATGATTTTTTCAACAAAAAACTTCGGATACGATTTTGCCGCGCACAATGAAACTTTGTTTACCGTAGGAAACGGAAATCTTGGATTCCGCGGCGATACGGAAGAAAAATCCGGCACTTTTCACAAGGGGACTTATATAAACGGATTTTACGACACCGAAGAAATTTTATACGGCGAAAATGCGTACGGTTATGCTAAAAATCATGAAACGATTTTAAATCTGCCCGATCCTAAACGTATTGAATTGAATATTGACGGCAAAGAATTCGGCATAGGCGGCGGAACGATTACGGATTCCGTGTTGGAATTAGATACAAGGCGCGGGATTTTATGCCGCCGTACAAAATGGAATTCCGCAGGTGAAAGTGCTGTCGATTTTTTTTCGGAGCGGCTTGTATCGTTTCACCGTCCCGAATGCGCAGTTATACGCTGCAAAGTAAAAAATCTTTCGGACAAAACGGAAAAAATTGTTTTAAAAAGTTTGATTGATACGGAAAGCGCAAATATTCTTGCGGAAGAAGATCCCCGCATCGGTGCAAAATTCCGGCATAAGCCGCTCTTAATAGACAGTGCAGAATCTTGCGGTGATACGCTGACGTTCAGTGCACACACTGCAAAGAGCGCACTTTTTATTGCCGGTTCCGTTATGCACACATTCGAATACGACGAAAACGCTTCCGCTATAAAAATCGAATCAGAAAAAGAAAATGCGAGGTGTAAAACCGGCAATATTCCGGAATATTCTGAAAGTTTCGAACTTCCTGCAAATTCATCTTTTACGCTTACAAAATATATTGCATATGTTCACGGAAGCACCTCCGATAATCTGCTTGAAAAAGCCGTAAAACTCTGCAAAGAATTCAAAGAATTGGGATTTAACGGCGCGGCTAAAGAACAAAAAGACTTTCTTGATGAATTTTGGGATAAAGCTGAAGTCAAAATCGAAGGGGATAAAGCCGCTGAAGAAGCACTGGAATTCAATTTATTTCATCTGCTGCAATCGGCAGGTAGAAATGGAAAGGCGAGCATCGCCGCAAAGGGTCTTACTTCTGAAGGTTATGAGGGACATTTTTTCTGGGATACGGAAAGCTACGTCTGTCCTGTGTTTACTTACACCGCACCTAAAATTGCAAAAAGTCTGCTTGAATACAGATTTTCGATTTTAGACACAGCAAAGGCGCGGGCAAAAATAATGAGTTTAGACGGCGCGCTTTTTCCGTGGCGGACAATAAGCGGCGAAGAAGCAAGCGCATATTATCCTGCCGGAACTGCACAATATCACATAAATGCAGATATAGTTTTTGCGCTTGAACGCTATAATAATGCTCACGGTGATTTTGATTCCGAAAAAGCAGGTGAAATGTGTCTGCAAAGCGCGCGTATGTATTCGTCTCTTGTAAATTTTTCCGAAGAAAAAAATAAATTCTGTGTAAACGACGTTACCGGCCCTGATGAATATACTGCAATCGTCAACAATAATGCATTTACCAATTTTATGATCCGCGAAACTCTTGAAATCGCTCTGCGGCGCGCGGCAAATTGTGCGTCAAATCAAGAGCGTTCTCAATGGAAAAATATTGCGGAGAATATTTATATTCCGTTTGACAGAGAGCGCGGAATTTATCCGCAGGACGACAGCTTTATGAGCAAAGCTGACTGGGATTTTGCACATACGCCTAAAGAAAATTATCCGCTGCTTTTGCATTATCATCCGCTTGTAATTTATCGGCACCGCGTACTTAAACAGCCGGATCTTGTTCTTGTGCAATTTTTACTTAGCGGACGTTTTTCCCGCGCGGAGAAAATACGCAATTTCGATTTTTATGAACCGTATACCACAGGCGATTCTTCGCTTTCACATTGCATAATGAGTATTATGGCTGCCGAATGCGGCGATATTCAAAAGGCAGAAGATTATTTCAACAAAACCGTGCGGATGGATATTGACGATGTAAACGGAAATTCCCGCGATGGAATTCATACTGCCTGCATGGCAGGAAGCTGGATGAGCACGGTTTACGGTTTTGCAGGGTTTCGCGATTATGACGGAAAGTATTCATTTACGCCGCAGCTGCCTGCAAAATGGAAAAATCTTTCTTTTTCACTTTGCATAAACGGTGCAATTTTGAATGTAAGACTTTCACATGACAAAGCGGTTTATTTTTTGCGCAAAGACAGCAAAAATGACTTGGATTTTACGCACCGAAATATTTCCGTTCATCTTAAAGCCGGAGAAGAAAAATCATTCAGCTTAAAAAGGAAACTAGGGGCTGTTTTATTCGACCTTGACGGAGTTATAACAGATACTTCAGAGCTGCATTTTAAGGCATGGCAGGAATTTGCTCACTCGGAAAATTTGCATTTTGATCGTAACATGAATAAAAAACTGCTTGGAATTTCACGGGAAGCCTCTCTTGAAGTTATTTTGAGCGAAAATAACGTCGTCTGGGAAAAAGAAAAGAAAGATGCTGCCTGCAAACTTAAAAATTTGCGTTATATGGAACTTTTGAAGGGACTTTCTCCAAATGATATATATCCGGGCATTCTTCCGCTGCTGAAAGACTTAAAAAAGCATAAAATTCCTGCTGTCCTAGCCTCTTCCAGTAAAAATGCACCGGAAGTTATAAATCGTCTCGGGCTTTCAGAATATTTTACTGCACTTGCAGATGTAAATGCAGTTCAAAAAGCAAAGCCAGAACCGGATATATTCTTATCCGCCGCTGAAATAAGCGGTGCTTGGTATCCCGATTGCATCGGTATCGAAGATGCACAGGCGGGAATTGCAGCAATAAAAAAGGCAGGTATGGTTGCAATCGGTGTAAGCGCGGATAAAAAATTACGTGATGCGGATATTCAGCTCGGCAGTACCGCAGAATTGAATTATGAATTGCTTGCAAAACTCATGGATGATAAATTAACCTGTTCGAAAATGTAGTTATCGAACAGGTTAATAAATCATTTTAGGACAGGGGGATTTATGTCAAAAAAGAAGTTTGACGTTACGTCATTCGGCGAGATTTTAATAGATTTTACATATTGCGGCAAAAACGCGGAAGGTAAAAACATATTTGAAGAAAATCCGGGCGGTGCTCCGGCAAATTGCTCGGCGGCTGTGGCTAAACTTGGCGGCAAGAGCGCATTTATCGGAATGACGGGCGAGGATTCGTTCGGCAAAAATTTGCGCACGGTTTTGAATAAAATCGGCGTAGATACGTCTGCAATGCGCGCAACGCAAAAACAGCATACGACACTTGCATTTGTTACAATCGACGAAAACGGGGAGCGGAGTTTTTCGTTTTGCCGCAATCCGGGCGCAGATACGCAGATTTCTACCGCCGATTTGGATAAAAATTTGCTGGAGAATTCGCGGATTTTGCATATAGGTTCTCTTTCTTTGACGGATGAACCTTCGAAGGCATCAACTTTTGAAGCGATAAGAATTGTAAAAAATGCGGGTGGACTTATTTCTTACGATCCCAACTGGCGCAAAAATCTTTGGCGAGGCAGAACGGATTCGATGAGCCTTTTAAAAAGTCTTATGCCGTATGCGGATATTGTAAAGGTGAGCGAAGAAGAATTGTTTTTGCTTTTCGGAGACGGGATTTCATACGCCGACGGGGCAAAACTGCTTATGCAATACGGTGTAAAACTGGTTTTTATTACACTTGGCTCTGCCGGAGTTTATTATGCGGTAAATTCAAAGAATGATTCCGGTAAAACTTTTTACGAAGGAACTGTTTCCGCTCCTGATGTGAAAGTTATAGACACAACCGGTGCCGGAGACAGTTTTACAGGCGGTATGCTGTACAGACTTACTCGGAGAGAAAATCCGCTTGAATTTACGGAAAAAGAAATCATATCGGATTTGAATTTTGCCGTTGCAGTTGCTTCAATTTGTGTAACAAGGCGGGGTGCAATTCCGGCTCTTCCGACAAACGAAGAAACACTGAAATTTATGCAAGAACACAATATGTTTTGAAGTATGAGTGCCGTTTGGGCAGACGAGTAATATGGTCTCCTTCCAGACAGATTCTCCGCTTGTAGTATAATCCCCCCGACGCATAGCATCGGGGGTAATCTGTCCGCAGTCAATTATTTCTGATATGCCGCCCGAACGGAATCTGCAAACAATTTATTTTGGTCGCTGCGTTCAGGGACGGAGAACTCCGGCTTTCCGTCTTCTTGGTTGATTCTGAAAATACGCATCGGCGGCGTAGAATACGCGGGGCTTTCAGGATTATTTATCCACCAATCAAGTACGGATATTATGCAAAGAGTATATTTCAAAAGGTTTGCATTGTTTGCATTTGTGTCTTCGCTTGTATTTTGCGCACCCAAGAAAACGTCCAGTCTCTTGGAAACTTCATTCGGAATATCAAACTTGTAATGCTCCCAGGGATTTGCAAGAGATTCAACATTTCCTTTGGTTTTTGCAGCTTTGTCGCATTGAGAAACGACCTGCATAAGAAATTTCCGAGTAAAGTCCGTGCGCCTAAAGAGCGGCGGAACTTTGCTTTCATCTGCGGGATGTTCAAGCAGCAGCTGGTCAAACTTAAAGTACGGCAGAAAATGATAATTTGTCTGCCATAATAAAGATGTCATCAGTTTTTTTCCGAATTGAGTTTTATCAAAATCGGTCTGAGAATAAAGCTGGTTTACAAGATCATTAAGCGGCTTGCAGTAAAGTTTTTCAAAAACAGTTTCCCTATATGAGATCCAGCCGTCAATTACTTCGAATATAGAATCCGAACCGGTCGTTTTTCCATCCGTGCTGTGCTGTGTGAATTTTATGTTGCGGCAGCCCTGAAAACAATCTTCCAATATGCGAACCAGCACTACAATTATTTGAAGTGAATTTTCAGGGCTGAGTACATTAAAACCGTCGGCAAATTTATACATGGGCTGAAAATACGGATATAAATCGGGATGCTTTTCAAGAGATTTGAATCCTGCCTGCGGGAAAAGCTGGTCAAGAAGCATTATTCCCGTATCAACTACTTTATCGCGCACACCTATTTCAGGTTCTTTGATTTTAGGCTTGGACTGTTTGGCAGCCTCATCTTCTTTCGGTTTTTCCGGCAAAAGTAAATCGTATTTATGCAATCCGACAAATTTAAGAATATCCGCAACCCTCGCCTTAAAAAAATCGGGATAGTCTTCATATACGCTTGAACACATACGCATCAGCAGCGGATAATGACGTTTTATTATTTCATTTTGAACGTAAAGCCAGTTTGTGATTGCCTGTTTTGCAAGTTCCGAAAGTTTTTCGCGCGGAGAATCGGGATATTTCGCTTCATCGGCGTAGATTTCTTTTATCAGCCTCGGAATCTTGCCTTCCCCGTAATAGTATATTTGGATAAGAAGCCTGTAAATTGCGCGTGTAAAAGGAATTAAATCCGAAACCAAATACGGCTGCGGAATGTCCTGTATTTCTATAAGTGCAAGTTTGATTGTCTGCATTTGCCAGCCGGCAACCATTCTAAGGAATTTGAATTTAACTTCGGTTCCCGATGCAATTTTAGATTTGTATGAAGCGGGCGCAATTTGAATCATGGTTTTTATGTCGGTTATAAACGCCTGCAAAGTTTCCACGTGCTGTTTTAGCGTATATGTACAAAATTCCGTAAGAATTTGCTCCGTTCCGTCTTTACGGAAACGTTTTATAAAATTGAACAAACCGTAATTCGGTTTTATTTTGTACTCGTCCGACATCATCAGGCGATCGATTTGCGCTGAAAATTTTTGCGAAATTACCGGAAGTTCGTCTTGGTTTCGTCTGTTTCTATGCCCGGTAGAAGTGCCCGTATGCTCCGAAGACGTTTGCTGCGCCGTTTGTTGCCCGGGAGCCGTTTGCCTTATAATTCTACCCGCTCTGCTGCCTCTTCCCGCTGCTGCAGAAGTTTCCGTATCCGAACGCTCGTACATTATTTGTCCTCCCAACTTTTTAGACATAACTTTTGCTTCTTCGGGATCTATGTCCCCGATGGCTTTTCGTGTTTCCGCCAGCGTTCCCGGTGCCCAGTCTGCCGTTATAGGTCTTTGATCTTCTCCCATATAAATCCTCTTTAAAGTCGCAATAAATTTTTTCTTACAATACCGGGACAGTTTTTGAGCGCGAGTTTTTCTCCGTCTTTCGTTACAAGCACTCCGTCAAAAGTCCCGAATATTGTAGTATAGGCTTTGCGCATTATGATTATATTCAGCGTTCTTGTATTTAAAGATATCGGCGTAAAAGTAAGGTCAACCATGTTTTCAGTGTCTTGTACAACCCATTTTTTTCCAAGTCCGAAAGGATGTGTTATAACAACCGACGGCATAGGCGTGATTTCACCGGCGCAAGATAAAAAATTTTCGTTATAAGTATCATCGTCAACCGGATCATAATCGGAATTGGAAAAATAGAATTCCACGTCCCTGCCGTTAAGATTTACAAGCCCAAACATCATTTCACTTGATGAATGTGTCTTTAAATAAGTTCGATTCATCAGCATCATTCCAAGCCCGTTAGACATCGGTATGGTTTTAATATAGTGCCGGTGTTTTGCAGTCGCTATTCCGCCGGAAAATTTAAGCGGGATAATCCATGTCGCAGAGCATCGTTGTACCGTAGGAGCCGGAGTTACAAATAAAAGTTCATTCGGATTATCTTTGAAAGTCGATATAAAAAGCCCTTTTGCGGCAGGGCGGAAGGGATAGCCTTTTACGATGAATGAAAGAGATATGCGGCTGCGGAGCCTGCTCCAAGCGATACGCACATAGCGTGTTTTACCGAAACTTGTACATGCCGATTCTTTTGTATCGATTGGAACAAAACGCCGACGAGGCCCCATGAAGTTGTGGTAGGCTGACTTTTTGCCGGTTTCTCTGTCCCAAAATATAACTTCTGCAAGCCCGAATATTTTGTCGTCAAAAAAATCCGCCATGCCGATATACTTATCTACTGAAAAAACGTAGGTAATTCTGCTTTTTATGCGAAAGCTCGAAAGAAGTCCCGGCAAGGGAATTCCTGCAAACGGAGCACGAACGCCGCGTATGTCAAGTTTTGGCGGCTCCCCAATATATGAACCGAAATTTATTTTTCCATTATGAACGATAGATTTTGGTACTTTTTTTATATCCCTAGAATACACACAATTCCTCTGAAAACAAACGGAAGTTTTCCATAATCACGATTTATAAAAAGTTCTACAAAGAAAGGATGAACTTCCAAAATTTTTATGAATGATATTGAGAATAATAAACTCACTCTGAAACTTCAATTTCCGAACGGGCTTATTATACAAGAATTATCAGCTTCTATCAAATAGAACTGTTTGAAACAGCATCTCGACATAAAAAGATTGACAATGATTATAATCTTCATATATATATATATATATATGAAGATTATAGCTTTATTCACCGTACTTGCATTTGTGTTGACCGTTGCGCTTCTTCCTTTAATAATAAAACTGTGCAAGGTTTACAGCATTTACGATACTGTGAATGCAAGAAAAATACATTCAGGTAATATACCGCGACTCGGCGGAATTGCGATTGCTGTTTCGTTTATTGTATGTGCGACTTTGTATTTTCACTTTGCGAAAATCAGCATTCTGCCCAATTTTTTACCGATTTTAATTGCAGGTCTGCTCATATTTTTGTTTGGTCTATTGGACGATATAATAGAGATGCGTGCGCTTTTCAAACTTTTTGTGCAGCTTGCAGCGGCGGCTATCGTAACATTCAGCGGTTTACGGTTTAAGCAGATTTTTTCTTTTGTTCTGCCCGTGCCTTTAGGAATTGCGCTTACATTTTTCTGGATTGTAGGAATTGTAAATGCGTACAATCTTATGGACGGTCTTGACGGTCTTTGCGGCTCATTGACTTTAACTGCACTTGTAACACTCGGATTTATATTGGCGCAAAGTTTTATCGCGGGTGCCGCAATTTGTTTTATACTTGCCGCCGCTATTGCAGGATTTTTAGTATCCAACTGGCCGCCTGCAAAAATATTTATGGGCGACGGAGGTTCGCAATTTCTTGGATTTATGGTTGCCTCCGTTCCGCTTATTTCTTCTTCAACAAATGTGGAATACAATAAATTTATGATAATGCTTGTGCTTGTATCTTTCCCCATGCTTGATACAATTGCAGCTATATGGCGGCGAGTGCGAGATCATTATCCGATTATGCAGCCTGACAAACTTCATCTTCATCACAAACTGCTTAATCTGGGCTTGGATAAAAAACAAGTGCTTTATATGGTCTTGTGGATTCAAGTGTTTTTATGTGTGGTGGTTTACGGTTCTACGTTATCAGGCAGAAAAGTCGGGATCGTATTACTGGCAATCTCATACATTGTTATGATTAGTTTCTTTTCAGTGATTCACTATATCAACAGAGCGATTTTACGAAAAATCAGCAATGGTCATAGTTTTTTGGGCTAAGGCTGATTCATGTTCCCGCACAATACGGAATTTGCTTTCCGTTTTTTTACTTTGCAGGATTTCGGAAAGACTCCCAGAAAATGCGCAAAATCTCGGACTCAAAACACCGAACAGATTGTACGGCGAGCCTATCGCGTTCCCGTAGAATTTGACTGCACTTGATTGCTGCAAGTTTTTCGATAATACGCTATAAAATACATCGGGCGGTTTGTAAACGAAATTCAAGATTTATCTGCAGCATTTGCAAATCGACTTTACGTTTTCGGCGCATTGCAGCGTAAAATCGTTTATTTTGGAATTGAGAATATGACAAATTTAAAATATATCCCCGAAGAACCTGTTTGTGCGGTAGCTACGGCTCTTGCGCCAGCCGCACTCGGAATTGTGCGGGCATCGGGGAAAAATTGTATCGAAATATTTTCGCATCTTTTTTCCCGCCCGAATACGTTGCTAAAAGCGGCGGGAAATACGATTGTCTACGGGTGGATAAAAGACGGCGAAACACGCATTGATGAAGTTATGGTTTCCGTTTTCCGCGCGCCTAAAAGTTTTACCGGCGAAGATATGATAGAAATATCCTGCCACGGCGGAACGGGTGTCGTCCTCGCGGTGTATAATTTGCTGATTAAAAGCGGATTCCGTCAAGCGGAAAAAGGAGAATTCACGTTCCGTGCATATATCAATCGCAAGGCTGATTTGACAAAGGCGGAAGCCGTTCGGGAAATTATAGACAGCCGCACAGGCGAATCCCGCAAACGTGCAGCCGATCGCCTTGCAGGAAATCTGTTTGAGGAAATCAACGTAATCAAAAAGCTCATAACCGATACGCTTGCCTCAATCGAAGTGGAAATAGAATATCCTGAAGATGAAGAAACCATCGCCGACAGTTTTGATATAGCCGATTTACGCGAGGCGGAAAAAGCATTGCAACAGTTGTCCGAAAGCCGGCTAAGCGAAAAATTATATCAAGACGGAGCGAGACTTGTCCTGTGCGGCAGAACAAATGCCGGAAAATCAAGTTTATTCAATGCTATTTTAAAAGAAGAGCGCGCAATCGTTTCCGACATAAAAGGAACTACACGGGACTGGATAGAAAGCTGGGTGGATTTTGACGGAATTCCCGTTCGTTTGTTCGATACGGCAGGTTTACGAGAAACGGATGACGTTATTGAAGCAAAAGGAGTGGAACTTACGCATTCGCTGTCTTCGGAAGCCGACATAGTTTTATATCTCGTAGATAGTCGGGAAGGATTTACGCAAGAAGACTCCGATTTTTTGAGCGGATGTTCAAGACCGGCTGTCCTTGCATGGAACAAATGCGATGCGGTAACGCCGAATTCGGCGGGAATAAAAGAAAAATTTTCCGCAGTAAAAAGTGAAGTTTTTTTGAGTGCGAAGAAAATGACGGGATTAAAAGAATTGTATTCCGCCGTAAAATCCGTTCTCATTCACGAAAAAAATTCCGACAGCCGCCGACAAACGGGCTTAGGTTCGGAGAGGCAAAAGCTATGCGTAGACTATGCGCTTGCAAGCGTAAGACACGCAATTTGTGCGGCGGAAGAAAATCTGTCGCTTGATGCTGCAGTTCAGGATTTGGAAGACGCACTGAATTCTTTGGGAGAAATTACAGGCGAAGTTTTGCCCGACGATATATTGGAAAGCATATTCGGGAGATTTTGCGTAGGAAAATAAAAATTCGACATTCCGAATCTTTATGTTCGTAAAATTTCTTTACCGGTATCTCTTTCTGAGAATCGGCCGTCAAACCCGAAAACCGCACTTCTTGAGACGGATTTTACGAAAAACAAGATGAACTTATAAAGTCTTAGGCTTGAGCGGGGACGTATCGCAATTCTTCATGCTATTGACCGGTTTTGCATTTAATTGTTATCCTTGTGCAAATAAAGAGGTTTACAACAATGTCGAACAATTCATCTTCAATCGGAAAGAGGACGGTTATTACAGCGTTATTTGCAGCTTTGATTTCAGCAGGCTACTTTATACACATTCCGCTTATAGGCGGCGTTCCGATTACGGTTCAGGACATGATGGCAATGCTTTCCGGCTTGCTTTTAGGTCCGCTCTACGGGAGTGCGGCTGTCCTTATTTTTCTCGTACTCGGAAGCATAGGTTTGCCGGTTTTCAGCGGAAAGGGTGGAATAAATATTATCCTGAACGGACCGACGGGCGGTTTTCTTGCAGGTTATTTATTCGGTGCGCTTATAGGCGGACTTATTATTTATCTAGGGCTGGAAAAATGCCGCACTCGCGCAAAAACTGCATCGGCGGAAAATCCGCACGTTGATAAAAAAGCATATTCTTCCAAAAGCGTCATTTATGAAGTGATTATTATTATTTCCGCCGCCCTTGCCGCAACGGTGATAGTATTTTTGCTCGGGATTATAAGATTTCATACCCTGTTGCCGAACAAAACTTTCCGGGAAGTGCTTTTAATCACACTGGTGCCGTTTATACCCGGAAATATTATAAAGATTGCGGTCATGACGGTTTTGACAAAAAAACTGCGACCCGTTCTGCTCAACTATATCGGATAAAACCGCAAATGAGTTCCGATACGGTTAAAATCGAAAATGTTTCGCGTATCTTTCCTAACGGAAAATGTGCATTACAAAATATAAACTTGCGTATTAAACAGGGAGAATTTGCGCTTGTTTGCGGGCGCAACGGTTCCGGTAAAAGCGTGCTTATGTCGCTGATTGCAAAGCTTGACGAACCCACAACGGGAACAATCTCTGCGCCCCCTGCCGGTTTGGTTTTCCAAAATGCGGATGCGCAAATTCTCGGAGAAACGCCGGAAGAAGACATTCTCTTCGGATTGCGCAATATGCCGCTTTCCAAAGACGAAATAAAATTCCGTCTTGAAAAAACGCTTACTGACTGCAGACTTAACGAAAAGCGGAATTTTCAGGCGCGGCTTCTTTCCGGAGGAGAAAAACGCCGCCTTGCAGTTGCAGGAATTCTTGCAATGGAAAAAGATCTTATCATTTTTGACGAGCCGTTTACAAATCTTGATTATCCGGGTGTACGGCAAGTGTGCAAAATATTGCAGGAACTTAAAAACGGCGGAAAAACCGTAATTCTTCTTACGCATGAAATCGAAAAAATACTTGCGCTTGCGGACAGTCTTACAATCCTTGACGACGGAGCCGTAAAATACAGCGGAGACGTAGAGTCCGCGCTAAAACTGAATCTTGAACAATGGGGAATCCGCAATCCTTTGCAGAATTACGATTGCATAGAAAAACTGTTTTGGGGCGAAGATGCGCAAAAATAAAAAATCATTTAAGCGCGCTCCCGCACTCTTTGCATACCGTAAAGGCGACAGCATCGTTCACCGCATTCCGCCGCTTGTCAAACTTATAATGCTGTGCGTAATTTGCGCGCGGACATTCAGCCGTTCCGTTTACGGCGGCATATTCGATGAATTTTGTTCGGGATATACGGTTTTATGGCTGCGCACGTTATTTTATTTTTTCATTCAGAGCGTACTGTTTTTTGCCGCCCGCACACCGCTTGCGAGTCTGAAAAAATTGAAATTCGTTTTTACGATAGGCGCAATGATTGCAGTCCTCCGCTTAATTCCTTCGAGAGTGGGGAGTGCCGAATATTACGCATTCGATTTGAACGCACTTGTTTCTTCCATGCTTTACGTTTTCCGCTTTTTTGTAACAAGCGCATCGGCACTGATTGTTTTTGAAACGACATCGCGCCTTGAGATTTTCGATGCATTCAATTCGATAGAAAAAAAAGCGGCAAAGTTTTTTCCTGCCGTAAAAAGATTTAAAATCGCGCTCACGCTGTCCATAACAATAAGTTTTATTCCTGAAATTTTCGCTTCTTGGAGCGACATAAATCTTGCCGCCGCCGCACGAAGCGAACACGGTAAAAAAAGCATCTCATGTTTTTTTCGCAACATAACGGCGGAATTTTTTGCGCTTTTTTACAATATGATTGATTACGCGGAACAACTCCGCAAAGCAAGCATGAATCGTTACGAATAACCCGCTCGATTCCTCTTTCCCAGTCCGCAGCCCCGCAATTCCGGCGGATTATGCTTAAATGATTTAATTTAGAGTTTTATAAACTCAAAGCTCATATTTTTCTAAAAGCAAGCCTTAAACTTTTTTTTCTTACAAGGAAGAACACCAGCGGATATTTTTACGCAATTTTGCCGTGCAAAATTGCAGCGGACGGAAAATCGATTATGTCTTTCACATTACGTTATACCGTCCGCCGCTCTTTGGTGTGCGGTTAAATCCCATTCGCTTTTTAATATGGAATACCAAACTTCATCTATTATTCCTTGATTGCAAAATCCGGCACTGCGGAGCGTTCCCTCGTAAGTCATGCCGATTTTCTGCATAACTCTTCCGGATTTGGGATTGTTTTTATCATGGTCTGCCGCAATTCTATTGAATCCTACTTCTTCAAACAAATATTTCAAAACAGCCTTAGCGGCTTCGGGCATTATTTCTTTTCCCCACCATTTACTTCCCATACAATAGCCGAGAACGGCGGACATGGTTTCCTCACGATAATTAACTACGCTAATATTTCCGATAAGTTTATCTTCTTCTTTTAATTCAATCGCCCAATTATAAAAATCATTATTTGCATAATTGTCTACCCAGTCCGTCAAAACGGATTTCGTAACATCTTGATTCTCATGGCTTTTCCAAGTCAAATATTTCGTTACGGCATCTTCGCTCGCCCAGTTATCATACATTTTTGCATAATCGTCTATTTTGAATTTTCTGAGTATGAGTCTTTCTGTTTCCAGTTGCTTCGTACCTTTGTGATTTAACTTTCCATTCATGCAGAACCTCCGTCTTAATGACAACCCGCAATTTATATTTTATAAATCCGTTATTTCAAGCCGTAAATCTAATACACCGGCTCAAATATTCAATCGGAGAATCAGATTTGCTTTTGTCGTATTCGTTTTCATGTGATATTGGAAGCGGACTCCGGAAGTTATCCGCAAGGTACGGGAAAAATTTCCCAAAAGCGGCGTAAACTCCAGCGTTATGTTTGAATATATATAATCGTCGAAGTCGGAAGATTTAACCATGCGGATAAAATAGTCGAAATCACGGATGTCCGGTGCCTCTTTTGCCAATTCGTTGTATTTTAAGTGAATGTCGTATCCTAATGTTATTCCGCCGTGCTGCAAGTATATATTTGCGCCGGGAATACCTTTTTGAATTTCATAACCGGCAAGCAGAACTTCGACAAACGAATCTGCGGTAGTCCCGTCTTTAAGCTTCCAGTCGGAAGATACGGTTGTCGGCAGACATAAAATCCAATTTTCGATTCCGAATACGGGAAGTATAAAAGGGACTTTTGCGCCTACGGATGAGTTGAATATTATCTGCATCGGATCGGAATATCCGTCCGACTCGGATTTATATAATTTTTCAAAATCGTAATTACACAAAAATTCGCCTTTTATGCCGAACCCCAGCATTTCATACGAACTCAACCCGTATTTTCGATAGTTTCCGTATTCAAGTCCGACTGTAAAATCGAGAGAATGAAACGCTTCGTTTAAAGGAATCCATCCGTCCCGTATGATTTTTGCCTGATTCACCGTATCCAAATATTCGGTTTTGCAGTTCCATAAAAATTCCGCCGTAAAAACGGTTTTATGAAAATTCATACCGAGCGGAATGTTCCAATTTGCTCCCAATAATCCCTGAATTTTATATTCACCGTTATTTGTAAACGATAAACTTCCGCCGCTTAAAATATCTACCGGCAGGTGAGACGATTTAAAATACGCCGACAAATTATAATTATTTCTGGCAATGCGGTAATTATCATTAGGATCCATAAATCCGATGCCGAATGAGATTGCGCCTTTGTTTTGTTCCAGCGGATCCGTGTTGGTAAGATAGGTAAAACCCAGACTCGGCGCAAGAACATAACCGTCTTTTTCCAAAGTCAATGAAGAAATCGAAAAAAACGGAATCCACGAGCCTTTAAACATATATGAGGCGGGATTGTACCGGTACAGTCTGTACTCCCGCAAAAATTTTGCTTTTCTTTCATTTCCGCGCCGGTTTAAAATCATGCGTTTTTCTATTTTTGTGTCGGCATCGTCTTCAATCGAGGTATCCGCAAAATTATCGTTTTGATTTTGAACCGATTCGTATACAAAGTCCGATTTTGAAAATTCCGAAATATCGAATTCTTTCTTTTTGAGCTCATAGAATGAATATTTACGGCTTACGAAATACATCGTTCCGCCGGAAACCGAAGAATTGAAATTGCCGCCCGAATACGAGCTGTGCTGCAGATAAAGTTCCGACGGTTGTTTATCTTTATCCAAAAGGATAAAACCGGCACCTGCATTTTTTCCGATTTCATTAGGCGCATAAGTAAAAATCAACGCATCTCTTTCCTCTCCGTAAATATTAAGTGCCGCTTTTTTAAAATCGTAAGATTGAACCGGCAAACGCGGATATTTTTCCGAAGATATATCCGCCGGGTTAAATGCGTTTTTGTCCGTATTAAATACCCTTAACGAGCATTTTCTGCCGCTGTATACGGGACAAATTATCTTGCCGGGTGATACCGATATAGGGGCTGCAGGAAGTTCGCCGCGTTTAAACGTATGCGAAAAAATCGGAGCCGTTCCTGCAGCGGCAAAAACGGAATACACCGACAGCACGGCACATCCGTCTTGTTCCGTAACTCCCGAAACGGCAAGAGTTCCATCGGCAAGGGTTACGAAAGAAACCGAACGCATGGAAAGTGCCGTTCCTTCAAAAATCCCTCGCTTTATATTAAGAATTTTTGCCTTGCGCACGCTAAGATTTTTTTGTGTTCTATCTGCGGTAAATGAAACCGCAAGATATTTTCCGTCCGGCGAAATTTGAAGTTCATTTACACCGCTTGCCGTAAAAAGATATTTCGGTTTTCCGCTTTTCGCAATTACACAAACGCAGTTGCGTGCGCGGTCGTAAAAAAATATCCCGTCTTTTGAAGTACGAAGCAATTCATAAAGTCCTTTTGCATTTCCGCCTATGAGAGCTTCTCCCGCTTCAACGGATGGGAAAACCGGCACGGATTCTATAAATTCGTTCCATATTTGCTCGATAGGAACATTGTAGACTTCTTCGAATATTCCGGCGGTTATTTTAAAAAGGTGAATTTTACCGCTTTCCTGCCACAGTTCCGCATATTTTTCCATTCCGAACCGCTGCTGCAAAAACGCGGCAAAAGCCGTGCCGGCAATATCCGCGAAAGATTCACTGTGAATATCGCGCGCGCCCAAACAATCCGTCCACGCAGGAAAATTACCTTCGGCTTTTGCCTGACTTAAAATTTGCATTGAAAATCGGTCGTCCGGAAGAATATCGTTTTCGGAAAGAGTATTTACGGCACCTACCGTAAACGAATACGGCATATTTAGGAGAGTTACCGGTTGAATAAAATCGTTGGAGGTAAGGCGCGCAACCGTCTGCCAAAACGGGCTACGTATTGAAGAAGCTGCAGCGCGTAAAACTTCTTTATAAAATTCGGAAAGGAGCGCGTCTTCCGAGCCGTATTGCCCTTCTGCAGGAAGAGCAGTGTATATTACGATTCTATTGTAGGGATTAGGGGTATATTGAACGGAAAGCGTTTCGGAATCCGGCGAAATGACTACCGGCATTCTAAAATAATTTTTAAGCCCCAGACGATTTGCGGCTTTTTCAAACATCATATCCGCGCTGCCGGCAAGTTTATATGCCGTAACGCTGCACCTTTTAGGAAAGATTATATCGAAGTATTCGGTTTTTAAAACGGACACCGAACGCGCCGTGCTGAACACGTTTGCCCATGCGGTAGTACAAAAAACAATCGCCGCCGCAAAAAAAAATCTCTTTTTAAGATTCATCGGCATAATATAGCATATAAGCTAAAGTACAATCTATCCGAATAAAAATAAAACGCTGATACCGGTAAATCACGGAAATCAATTTTCAAAGCATTGTGTTCCGCGCTCTCAATCCTAATGATTTATTATCCTTAATTTCGAGTTTTATAAAGTTAAAGCGATATCTTTCTAAGGCAAGCCTTAAAACCATTATTTCAAGGGAGTGGCGGACGGAAGAACGAGACATGAAAGACGTCAGCGGATGCTTTTACGCAATTTTGCCATGCAAAATTGCAGCGGACGGGGAAGCGATTATGTCTC